>DAISXR010000100.1:5341-12182 GCA_036825755.1 Anaerolineaceae bacterium | reverse complement strand
CGAACTGTTTGGGTATATTTCGGCTGGTTCAACCGGCAGGCGTCATCCGTCAGCGGGTGACCGTAACAACGCATGCGCGGCGCCCACAGCACATGCACATTGGCTCTCGGTTGTACCTGATAGGGCACAGCTTCCGTATCATGGTAGGCGATCAGGCTGATCTGCGCCGCCGGGTTGACCCCTGCCAGCACATCCGCCAGTTGGTTGACCGCCATGAGCAGTTGCGCGCTGGCCGAGAAAGGCGCGCAGCGCTCACAGCCGCACCAACCGCCGCCGGGGATGTCATCTCCCCACAGGTGAAACACATCCACCTCCGGGTGTGCGCGGAAATGCTTCTCGGCGTTTTGCCGGATGATCTGCAGTCCCTCTTCACTCGATGGGCAAAAGTTATGATCCGGTGTGCGTGTACCGTCTTTCATGCGAAACGCGTCAGGCAGATCGGAGAACCGTTCACGTGGCAGCAGCTCGGTCAGGCCGTGCCCGCCATGCTCCAATAGCATGCCGCGCTCCTGCATCAGCGGCAGAAATATTGGCTTTAGCGCCTGATACTGGCTTTCGGGTACTGCTCCCAGCGCCAGCGAGCCGGTGGTGGTGTGGAAAAAGATCGTGTTCAGCCGGTTGCGGGCGGCCCATATCACCCATTCGGCCACATCCTGCATAAACGCCTGGTGACCGATGATCAGACAGCGACCCGGCAGCCCGGGCGCTTCCGAAAGCGATTCGGGGAGCTCAAACAAGGTTCCCTGAGGAAGTACCTGATATCGTTCGCCGGGGGCGGGCCAGCAGCAGCCCAGGTGTTCCAGAAAACTGTACACGGCGTACAGCAGTCCGCGCGGATTACTGCCGTGCAGATCAATGGTATTGCCATCCACCCGCCAGGAAAAGCCGTCATCACCGTTTGGCGAGAAATCCAGTTGGAAATAAAGGGCATCCGGTGCGGATTGCACATCGACCCCATCCGCCAAAGCGATGACAGACGCCTGCTGGCCTGAAATGGTCGTAATAAAGCCGGCCAGCTCCCGGGCCGCCAGATCGACGGTGGGGTGCTGCTGCCGTATTGAAATAGAACAGGGTCTGGATAGATCGAGTTTCGGCATGGGATGCTGCCGCGTGAGGATTATGAGTGAGTTTTCGCCTGCAAGCTGAATTCAGGCGGGGTGAGCCACCACTTTTTGATGGTGCATTTCCCGGCTGCGCGTTCCACGGCTTCCACATGCTCCGCTGGAAAATCAGGCGGGAGGGTCAATTGCATATCGATATGCGTCACCATGTGGGTATCGTCATCCACGCTGACGGTGGCCGTCAACCCGGTGGGCGCGGGCAGATTATTACGCAAGCAATAACCGCGGGCGGTTGAAGCCGTGCAGGCCAATACGCCGGCCAGGAAGTAGTTCCCGGGGGGCGGGTCGGTACGGTCTCCACCGTCGGCAGTGATGGTATAGGGGTCTAAACAGACTTCGATCTTTTTTGAATCATCAGCAAACCGGACAGAGACTTCCTTTTTTCCCATATGCTTTTCCTCTGTCTGGATTATACCGCGATGGCGGAGATGCCCCCGGGAAGCCTATTTAATCCGGCTGCCAAGTACTTTTCGGATCTCTTCAGGGACGCTCAATACGCCGTACACACGCAGCGATTCAATGGTCGCGTCCGCCAGTTCGGGGGTGATGTTGCGGTCGACGCTCAACGCGCCCACCACAATGTACTCCCTGCGTACGCCCTGCCGGAGTGCCTTCTCCAGATCCCCTTTGGTGATGATCATCACCCCCACCATAATGGACCGGCGCGAGACCTCTTCCTTCAGTTCGTCGTTGTAATCGGCCAGCTTATCGCGGATGGCGGTACGGATGAGATCAGAGCGGCTGGAAAAGTGACCCTGATCCACCAGCAGGTCGATCTTGCCCAGATCCACCACGCTCATGTTGATGGTTATTTTCTCGGTGTCAGTCATTGGCGTATCTCTCCCAGTTTGTTCGGGTTCAAAAGCGGTTCAGGCGCGCACACCCGAACCAATCCGACCTGAAAGCGCGTTCCAGACCGCATCGGATGCAAAGATGAACCCCGCCACAGATACCGATTTGATGATCTCGGCGGCCAGTTCGGGCGCCACATCGCGGCTGATCACAAGGGCAAAGATCCCTTTGATGTCCAGCGTATCGCCAAAAACGCGCATCAACTCCAGGTCGTGCTTGTTGAGCACGGTGATGCCGGCGAATACATCACGCCGGCGACGGCCCGTATGAAGCGATAAAAAGTAGGGTCTGAGCAGTTCGCAGTAAAAAGAACGGATTGTTTCAGATCGGATGGAGTGATACCACTCCTCCACTTTTTCCCGGGCCTGTCGAAAATTCAGTTTTTCCAGTTCGAGAATTTGATTGTGAGAAAGAACAATTTGTTCCGTCATCTATTCACCATCCAATTATCATCCATATACCATCCAGATAGATTATTTATAGCATATTCTTCTGACAGAGTCAACAGGGTGCAAGAATTTGCCCAGGAAGTGGCCGGTGATGATCAACGAAACGCCTAAACAGGCCATTTCCCTCTCAGAAGTCAGTACACGTTCCCTGCCTGCCGATGCTATACTCTACATCATCCATAACGTCAAAAATCTCATATTTACAGGTTCAACCCTTTCGAGAAGAGCATTTATCGTTTTCCGATTGCCGGATATATAAAAGAATTGTTGTTCAGGCAACGGGTTTTAATAACCCGGGAAAGGAAAATACCGATGGGACTTTTTGGCCCCCCGAATATTGAGAAGATGAAAGCCAGGCATGATGTAAACGGCTTGATCAAAGCGCTGGACTACCAGAAAGATATCAAAATACAAACCGCCGCGGCCAGGGCGCTTGGTGAGATCAACGATCCTCTCGCAATGGATGCGCTCATCATGGCTCTTGAGGATAAAAGCGTTTTCGAGGATTCTGCCCAGGCACTTTCGCAAATGGGCGCGCCAGCCCTGGATAAGCTCATCACCGTGATCAAGACACCCTGTCTGGAAAAGGACCTTGCGCTCAGATCACAGATACTGGCCGAAAAGAAAATTGCCGCAAATGCACTGGTCCGGATTGGCGCATCCGCAGTCAACCCGCTCGTTGCGTTGCTGCAAGAAGAAGATAAAGTAACTCGGTGGTATGCAGTCGACGCGTTAGGTGAGATTGGCGATTTGCGGGCAGTAGAACCTCTCATCGCTTTACTTAAGCGGGAAGAGAGCGGCGATATCCGCAGAGCAATCGACCTGATTCTGGGCCAATTGGGTGATCAACGGGCGGTACAGCCGCTGATCAATGAGCTATGTAGAGACCTGTCTATCGGGAAATTTGCGGCGCAATCACTGGATAAACTGGGCTGGCAGCCCGGGCAGAATGAAGAAAGCGCCTTCTACTGGATTGTGAACGATCAAATCATGAAGTGCGCCGAACTGGGGCCCCTGGCCGAAAAGGCGTTGATCGCCGCACTGAAATACATCACGTATTATGCACGAGATGCAGTGAAACTGCTGGATCAACTGGGTTGGATTCCAGGACAGGATGAAACTGCCGTGCATTATTATCTTGCAAAAGGGAACCTGAATAAATGCCAGGAGTTTGGCGCGATTTCCGGTAAACCGCTCATCAGCCTTATGCAGCTTCCTTCCAACCCGCAGGCAGGCGATGCGGCACTGGTCCTGGCGAAAATGGGTGATCCACGCGCCATTGAACCACTCATCAACACGCTGAAAGACTACTGGCGATCCAAAGAACATGATCGATATGTTCTCAAGGTATTTGAAGCGCTTTCCATCCTGTATAAATCCGAAGCACTCGATCCAGCGCAGAAAGAATTGATTTTTACCAATTGCGGCAATTTTAAAAGCCCGCATATTCAATACTGGGATACCTTCGAAGATACTTACGTGGATATTCCATCCCACAGTTTTCCGCTTTAGGTCTTGACTGAGCAGGATGCATAAGCAACTCTTCGGATGTTTATGCCAGGGTAAGAACATCAAATGAACAAAGATGGAGCTGACTGGATTGTTCAGTCAGCTCCGTATGGTTTCATTTTCTGTATATCGGTTTAGCGCAGGATCAACCGGCTAGAGTTTTTCATACTGCATGTTTTTAATGCGACCCGAGGAAACATACAGACCGTCGACCTGCCCATTCTTACGGGAAAACGCTACCTTAAAGGCGACCGGTTCTTTGAGCAAAGTGGCCACATCCAGGGCGTACACATCTGCCATAAACGGCTTCAGCAAAAACTCGCCCTGCCGGCCCATTTTGACCCACAGCCCGCCGCCGCGCTCAAAGATGGTGTAATACGTTTCCGTTTCATCACAGTAATACCGCCCGCAAAAAGCGGAGAAATCCTTGCTGTCCTGCGGCAGCTCGATTTGCGGGTAGAGGGTCCATTCACCATCCACCAGCCAGGACATGCTGTTCTTTCCTGTTTCATCCTTGCCAAAGCGCACCTTCAGATCTTCCAGCCCTTCGGTGTAAAACAGGTTATCCGTCAGCGGAACCAGCGCGTACCCCTCACCCAGATCCAGTGTGAGCTTTTGATCGCGCAGGATCACCTGAGCGCCGGGGCCGGCGTCAGCCGTGGGATGGTAGTACAGCCCGGTATAGGGTTCCAGTTTTTCAACCGGCAAACTGATCGGTTGCAGCTTCTCTTCTTCCGGCAGCGGCTCGGTAAATTTATCCGCCAGGCACAGATCGGCGATCTTGCGGGCGGTTTTCTCCGGGTTGGAAGTGGACAAGTTGCTAAGGATCAGGATGGTAAAACGTTCATCCGGAAAGCGCATCAACACGGCCCTGAACCCGGCATCTGAACCGGTGTGTTTCACCGTCTTGAGCCCGCGGTACTGGTTGATATGGATGCCAAAGGCGTAATCGATGGGCTGCCCGTTATTGAGAATGCCGGTTTCGTGAGCCTGGTCGATCACGGCTTTCCCAAGCACCTTACCTGTGTAAAACTCGCGGTCCCAATACAGCAGATCTTCCACAGTGGTCAGCAAACTGGTGCTGCCGGGCAGACCATGCGGCAGGATTTCCCGCTCAAAACCGCCGTCGTCCAGCGGGGCATACGATTGTGCAAAACCAGGCAGTACCAGGCGGTGACTCTCCTGAAAGCGGGTGTGCCGCATCCCCAGCGGTTTGAAAATGTGCTGGTCGCAGAACTGCTGCAGGGTGAGACCGGTTACCTTCTGCACAATGGCTCCCAGTACAGCAAAACCGGTGTTGCAGTACAGGTAGCGTTCGCCGGGTTCAAAGTTGAGCGCGCGCTGGCGGAATAACAGCCCCAAATAATCGCTCATGTAGGTCACATCATCGCCGCGGTTGCCGGCGATGGTGTTCACCTCGCCGATGCTGCGCATCCCGCTGATGTGGTGAACCAGATGGTTGATGGTGATGGTTTTACCAAAATCCGGGATCTCCGGCACATAAATGCGCACATCATCATCCAGGCGGATACGGCCCTCCACCGCCAGAATCGCGATGGCCATGGCGGTGAATTGCTTGGAGATGGACCCGATCTGAAAGATCGTCTGCGGGGTGATGGGCACGCCAAATTCCAGGCTGGCCATGCCATAACCGCGCGAGTAAGCGATCTCGCCATCCTGGATGAGTGCCAGCGCGCAGCCTGGCGAATAGGTGGTATCCCATTTGGAGAAAAGTCCGTCGATCTGCGGGATCAATTTTTCAAGTTCCATACGATCTCCCTTCAACAGCTTTCAGCTCGGATTGTGATCAGGCCTGTTGACGAACAAATTTCAAACCGTGCATGCGGCCGGAGGTCAGCTTCATTCCATCCAGCTCTCCCTGCGCATCCCGGGTGAACCGCACCGTGAAATCCTCACAGCAGAAGGTATCTTTTACAATCGCCTTCAGTGGGGTGATGCCGTATTTCCGGCGCTGCAAAGCCAGTGCGCTGTCTTTGCACAGCAACTGGTAGGTGACCTCAAGTTCAGGGCTGGTGTATTGACCGGCATACTTTTCCAGATCCACGGCCTCAAACACGGGCGGCGTCACTTTATCCAGGATTTCAGGCTCTTCGTCTTTGCCCCAATACATGTGCATCTTCTGGCCGTCCGGCGTCTCAACGATCTCGGCTTTGATGGCATGGAAGCGTTTCACACGCACCTTGTTTTGGGCGATCGCCTCCACCTCAAACCCTGGCCCGATGACGATGAACAGTTTGCCGTCGCGCATTTCCAGCAGGAATTGCGACTGGCTCTCCGGGCAGTAATACTGCCCGGCCATTTTTTCAAACGCTTCAACCGGCAGCTCAACGGCATCTTCTTCGCTCGCCTCGCCTGTCATCTGGTCGGCGAGATACAGATCGGCGATCTTATACGCCAGCGTGGACGGGGTAATGGTGCCCAGGTTGGCAAATACCACCACCGAGAAGTGCTGATCCGGGAAGCGCAGCAGTTGGGTGCGATAGCCCGCATCCGCGCCGCCGTGCTCAACCGTCTTCAAGCCGCGGTACTGGCTGACCACCAGGCCCTGGGCATATTCAATCTTCTTGCCGCTGTTAAGCACGCCGCGGGTATGCATCTCTTCGATCACGTCCTTGCCAAACACCTTGCCCTCGTAGAATTCCTGGTCCCACAGGGCCATGTCTTCCACAGTGGTAAACAGGCTGGTGGCGCCTACATTGGCATACGACAGTACCGAAATACTGAATTTGTTGGGGCCGGCCGGCGCGTAGGAAGTGGCGCGGTTGGGCACAATCATGGTGTGATCGTCATGGAAATGGGTGTGTTTCATGCCCAACGGCTTGAAAAGACGTTCCTCGCAAAATTCGCGCATGGTCTTGCCGGTCACGCGCTGGACGGTGAAGGAGAGCA
>DAISXR010000100.1:0-5241 GCA_036825755.1 Anaerolineaceae bacterium | reverse complement strand
GTGAGGGATCGAACAGGGGCCGATGAATACGGTTCCAGATATGGAAATGCGCGGATATTCTTGTGAATCGCCGGATGATAAATCATCCGGCTATACAACCACGCCTCATGAATGAGGCTTGCCAGCCATCCTCTTTTCCGCAGCCGGATTGATCCGGCGCAATCCTTAGCACGTGGATTCATCCCGTGCGGGCCAATGCAGTGAGGCCCATCCATGGTAAGGGAAGCCTGAGAAAAATGACCGCTGGCGGTCCTCCGTGCCTTGCTTCGCCAGGCGCGACGAAATGACACTCGAGGGTTCGTTTATTTATTTTCGCTGGTGTATCTCGCCAGCCATTCGTTGACGGTTACCCACGGTTCTCCCGCCGGTTTATCGCTCGGCTAAATCCCGGGGGCTTCACCCGGCTGATCCTGACGGCTATGCCGGACCGCATTCAGCAGCGCATTTGCCAGCAGGATGGCCTCTTCTTTGGTCAGATACATATTGGTTTCATCGGCGATGAACAATTTTTCATCCTCCGGGCATGATTCGTAAATGGACAAGCTGACATTATCTTTCAGATCCCCATCCTGTTTTTCATATTTGACGCTTACCCTCAGTGTGTCATCCAAAATCCAGAAATCCATTTTTTGAGGTTCATTCTTTTTTTCCATTCCGCACCTGTATCAATCATCATCAATTTTCCTGAGGCATGCAGGTTGATAACACGCAGCATTCCCTAATAATCCAAAAAGAAGATCGCCACCCTCCAGCCGTCTTCTGTCTGGCGCAGGGTGATGCGAAAGGTTCCGCTGATGTGAATGCGATAATCCATCGATCCGCTGTACTCTACCTCGGTGGAGGCAAACCGCTGGGTGAGAATTTTCCAGTTGGACGGCTGGAACTGGTTCTTCTCGATCTCGGCCTGCAGATTCTCCGCGCTGCCCAGTTCTTCCTGCAGCGAGCCATCGCACAGATCAAAGGCTTTCTGGTACTCGGCATTGGCCAGCGCCGTAAAGAATGACGTCCCGATTTCTTCGGGTCCAGGTTCTTTTATGAAAGTTCTGTTCTTCGTCACCATCGGATACAGCAATACCATCACGCAGCAGCCCGCGACCAGGGAAAAGATGGCAAAAGTGGTGAGAAATTTTTTCTGTTCCATATCGCAGTTCCATCACTCAGATGAAGCAACTTCATTTTAGCAAAAATACGGTCAATTTGTTACCGGTTCTTTTGGCGACGGATGCCGTGCATCCGTCGCCATCCACCTTACTCTCATCTGTGATTCATAGTTTCTGCTGTGGATTGCCGATATAATGAAATCTACCATCCGAACGGGGGAGAGAAAGATACAGAACGGCAATCGGATGATAGAAATTTGATTTATTGGTATGGAAAACGAAATTACAGGTATTACTGAGGCAAGAGAGCTTCCGGAAAATACTTCTCTGAAGGTCATCTTTCGATTGAAAGCGTTCATCCTGCTGCTCATCGTGTTGATCCCGATTATTCTGGCGCTGTATGAACTGGTATCCATTCAACTCACTGCTCAAACCCTTCAGACAGTCCATCCTCATCTTCCTCAGTTGGATAAAGTAATCACATTTTAATTAGCCATTCTGGTTCCGTGAGGGAATCAGATGAGGCAGGCACTTAAGAGACAATCAACCGGTTGAGGGGGCGTAATGGGTCCCAAATATCCGGTTGACAGCGGTTGTTCAAGGACAAGCAGCACATGGCGCATCGAACCCTGTATCTTGTCAGGCATGGGCAGTATGACCCTGCCGATCAATCCAACCCGCTGGGCGCGGGATTATCCGCCGTGGGGCGCGAACAAGCCATACGCACCGCCGAGCTGCTGGCCCAGGTACCCGTCACCGCCATTTACTCCAGCCGGCTTACCCGTGCAGTAGAGACCGCGCGCGAAATTGCCGCCCGTCAGAATGCCGCTCGGCAGACCGGTGTGAAAATCATCGAGTTGGAGCACCTGAAAGAGATCTCACCACCGCTCCCGTATCTGGCGTTAAAGCTGATGAAAGATACGCCGGTACGCAAGATCGCACGCAATCTAAAGCACATCGACAGGGTGTATCGCCAGTTGTTCAAACCGGCCGGCCAGCAGGATGAATACGAGGTGGTGGTCTGCCATGGCAATGTCATCCGTTATTTCGCCTGCCGCGTGCTGCAGGTTCCACCATCCACCTGGATGAGCATGGAAATCTACAATGCCAGCATCACCAGCGTGGAAATCGACCGGTACGGCAATTCGATCCTGCTCTCATATAATGAAACGGGGCATTTATCCGAAAATCTCAAGACCGAGAATCTGACGCCTATGGGCGCGGGTTTTAAGTATCAACTGCCGCCTCCTACTGATGTACCCGGTAAGCCAGATGCGGCAGCGCGGAAACGCAGAACAAAAAAGCCCGAATGATATCATTCGGGCTTTTCGTGTCTGAAAACAGTTTAAGGCAAAACGTACCAGGGATCGATAAACGCGCCCATGTAGCGAATCTCAAAGTGAAGATGCGGGCCGGTGGAATTACCGGTACTGCCGGCATACCCGAGCACAGAACCCTGATAGATGGCGCTGCCGCAGGAGGTGTTGATGGAATTCAAGTGGGCGTACAGCGTATGATAGCCGTTGCCGTGATCGATCATCACCATGTTGCCGTATCCGCCGCCAATCGAACCGGCGTAAACCACCATGCCGCTGTCTGAGGCGTAAACAGGGGCGCCGGTTGCGGCTGCAATATCAATCCCCAGATGGCCCGACCAGTAATCGTTACCGGAGAGGAAGTGATTGTCCGCCGGCCAGACAAATCCGCCGGTGCCGTATGCCAGGTAATCAGGTACATCGCAGGCGCCCGGTCCGGAGATATTTCTGGAAGCCCCGGAATTGGCAGCCCACACGGTGGGTACCAGCCACTGCTGGTTTTCACGCCAGCCATCCGGAATCATCACCATGGTACCAGGCTCAATGACGGGGTTGGTCAGATCGATCTTGTTATCCGGCCAGGTTAAGATCTTATCCGGGGTGACAAAATATTTACCGGCCACCTCTTCAACCTTGTCATATGTTTTCCAGGTGTACAGAATTCCATCCGCGGGCGGGATGACCAGTTCCATATCAATGGAGAGCATATTGGGGTTGTCGTTCAGCAGGTCGTAATTGGCCCACAACACCGTTTCCGGCTCCAGATCAAAGTATTTTGCAATGGAGTGGATTGAATCACCGGATTGAACGATGTATGTAACCGGTTCAGTACGACCGCCGGTGGGGATCACGGTATGCGGGTTGGCCTGACGATGGATGGATGTAACACTGTCGGCCATCATAAAACCGGGCAGGGCAGCGCTTTCGCCGCCCGATTCGGCGCCTTCCTCCACCAACGCAACGGGCGCGGTGGTGGGCTCAGGGGTCCACTCAAGAACCGATTTTCCAAATACCCATTTTTGAACCAGCAGGGTAATAATGATCCCAACCGATAAGAAAGCAATTCCCCATGCCAGGGCAGGGAGCCAGCGGTCTATAAATTTTCCTGACGTTCTGCCTCCCTTTTGGGAGTTTTGACTCACATATCCTCCGTCATATTCTGCAAAAACTCGATATTGTTTTTTGCCCGGCCCATGCGAGTCAGTATGGCTTCGGTGGCGACGGCAGGATCCATCCCTGCGCCTTGAGGTTGAGGAGAAATCATTTGAATGTACATGCGGCGCAGTAACCAGACACGCTGCAAAATATCGGGGCCAAGCAAAATTTCTTCACGACGGGTCGATGACCGTTCGATGTCGATAGCCGGGAAGATACGCCTTTCCTGCAAGCGGCGGGAGAGGTGAAGCTCCATGTTTCCGGTACCTTTGAACTCTTCATAAACGACATCATCCAGGCGTGAACCGGTGTCCACCAGAGCGGTGGCGATAATGGTCAGTGAACCGCCTTCCTCCAGATTACGAGCCGCGCCAAAGAAACGTTTGGGCGGGTACAGGGCGGAAGGATCCATACCACCAGAAAGGGTGCGTCCGGAAGGATTCACAACCAGATTATAAGCCCGTGCAAGGCGGGTGAGCGAGTCCATCAGAATGACCACATCGCGGCCGATTTCAGTCAACCGTTTGGCGCGCTCCAGGGTGATTTCAGCGGTGCGCACATGCGAGCTGACCGGTTCGTCAAAGGTGGAAGCAATCACTTCGGCTTCCACCGAGCGGTCCATATCGGTCACCTCTTCCGGGCGTTCACCGATGAGAGCGATGATCAGATGAACCTGAGGATCATTTCTTGAAATGGAATTGGCCAGTTCCTTGAGGATGGTGGTCTTGCCGGCCTTTGGCGGGGAGACGATCATCCCGCGCTGGCCGCGGCCAATGGGTGCGATCAGATTGATCAGCCGTGTCGAAAGGGCTTCCGAGCGGGTTTCAAGATCAAAACGTTTTTCCGGGAAAATTGGGGTCAGGCTTTCAAACGTGGGGCGGGTTCGTGCTTCTTCAGGAGTGAGACCATTAATGCTTTCAACCTTTAAAAGACCATAATGTCGTTCAGATTCTCGCGGAGGGCGCACATGCCCGATGACCATGTCACCGCTGCGAAGGTCATGCCTGCGCAGTTGAGCCTGAGATACATACACATCTTCCGGTCCTACCTGGTAATTCATGCGCAGAAAGCCGATGCCTTCATTCATGATTTCCAGGATGCCGCCGCGAATTTCCTGGCCTTCCTTCTCGGCTTCGGCCTGACGAATACGGATCATCAGGTTTTCCTTCTTCAGGAGGTTGGAGCGCGGGATGTCAAGACCTTTCGCGATATTACGCAGCTCAGATAATGTCATCTTTTCGAGTTCTAATATATCCATTTTTATCTACTCTATCCAAAATATTATGATTTTTATGAACACAACACCGACACGCCTGAAAATCAGGCTGGGCGCTGGGGTTTAAAATGAGTGGCCTTGGGGTAGCTGCGCTTCCCGTCAACCCCCTGTAGACCGGAAGCACTAATCTATCAAACAATCACACCATCATGGAGATACGTATAAATTATAGCATGGGCAAATTCAAACCGCAAGCTAGTCCGCTCAGTAGATTAGGGCAAAGTAAAGCTACTAACCGAATTTTTCCACCAATCAGGAATTAAGTCAAGTCATGATCCAGAATCTTATGAAATTTTTATAATCTGGAATAAATCCCCGCAATACCGGCAGGTGGGATAAAATAGGACGGAAAGGAAGCGGTTATGAAGCGGATTTTTTCTCCCTGGCGAATGAA
>DAISXR010000099.1:8794-12465 GCA_036825755.1 Anaerolineaceae bacterium | reverse complement strand
ACTAAGTCAAGATTACAGAATGATATTGAAGCGCTCTCCAGATGTGGAGAGCGCTTTTTATTGTGTCGTTCACTGGATTGATCCAATTATTATTTTCCAATAGATGCAGCCAGTATAAATAGTAAAATCAGCGCAAGGATCATCCCCCCCAGTACAAGCGAGTATTTTTTTGGCTTGATTTGCCCATTCTGATCCATTTTTCGCGCCAACGGGAACATCCGCCAGTAGAAGGTCAGGGTTGCGAGACCCAGCGCTATCAGGCTCCACCTCTGTAAATTCTGATCAGCAAACGCAACAATAAGCGCCAGGAGAAAAAGAAAAATCAATTTTACTCCTGCTACCCAATAAATCAGGTAGCGCATGAGGTCATGAATCTCGGGATACTGCTTGGATTTCTCCCAGGCAGAGAAAACTCCCACCACATTCGCTCTCCTGGACCCCGGGAAGAAATATAATGCCACAACATTTGCAAATTCCAGCAGGATGAAAACCAGGAGCACGATCACTGTCATATTTTTTTCTTTGACCTCTTGACAATCTTTTGATAAGCATGCCAGGCACTCAACATGGCGATTGGCACACCGGCGGGAGCATAAGCCCATTGCCCGGCTTTATATATATTTGGGAATGCGGTAAGAACCGATTTTCCAACATCTGTGAGTTTATGAATAACAGGCGGTTCAGCTTCAAAGGACCATCCGGTAATTGCACCTTCGGAACTACCGATGAGTTTGTTGATCGTCAACGGGGTGGAGGAAAATCTGAAAAGGATATCTTTTTCAATATCCTTGTAGATTGTTTTTGACAAAATACTAATTACCCGTTTTTCCAATTGTTCCTTGATTTCATCATACCAGCCAGCGTTTTCAACCATTTTGATCAACTGGTAGTCAAACAGGCAGCTGACCATCACCCCCGTCTGCCCTTCCGGTGCCAGCGAATTATCCCTCAGAACCGGAATGGAGATTTCATAGGTGGTCTGATCACAATAACGATTAAGCCACTGAATCACTTCAGATTTTGAATTCTGAGTGAAATCTTCAATGAGCTTTACCCGTTGCATCCGATTCGTTTCTCCCAATCCCTGTTTTGAGGGAGTAAAGAAAAGATGTTCCCCGCCCTGAGCCTTAAAGTAGGAAGACGGGCGATTGACGCCTAAATTCATAATAAAAACAGACTCTGCACCTTTTGAAGAAAGGATTTTTCGCTTTTCATATTCATACTTGCTGATCGTTTGGGTATCCAACCCGGTTGTTTCCAGGTTGTTATAAAACGCCTTCAGATCCGCTGCCCAAATCAAATGATCATAGTGATAATCAGTACCCTCTGCATCGATAACTTTAGATTCTGCTGGAATTATTCGCGCGATCCGTTTATTTAGGTTGATCTGCCCTCCCTCTTGGGTAAACTTCTGCGATAAAAGTTCCGCAAAAGTACCTGTTCCTCCCTTTGGGTAAAAATAGTCCAGGTAAACATAAAAGTACCCAAAGACAAAATGAGTCGGCATGTTCCTAAAAAAGTGCTGGGTCAGAATATCGATTAGGGATTGATTCCCGGTAAACTGGGGTAAAAAATCTTCCACGGGCATTTTATACTGGTTGAATTTTCTCAAAGCCTGTAAAAATTTAAATGTCCACGGTAAAAGTTTTTTTATAACGTATTTTTTATTTTTGAGTTGATCACCGAAGTATGGGTTGTCAAACTCATAAATGGTCTTTGTGTATTCAGATAATTCATTTATTGAATTAATAATCTTTCTAACATCTTCTTTGTTTTCCGGATATAGATCGGTTAATATTCGCTGATATTCCTGCAGATCTTCGATCGATGCAACTTTGAATAGCTTATCCTCAATACCAATCGAGATTGAATTCTTATAGTATTTCCAGTTGATTCCAAGTTCTTTCAGAATTGGCTTTACAATGCCTGAGTTGATCAATGCTCTTGGACCAGTGTCAAAGAAAAAGCCATGCCTGTTTATCGTTCCCAGCAATCCCCCGGTTCTTTCATTTTTTTCCAGTATCTGCACATCATACCCGGCTTTCGTCAAGTACGCCCCTGCTGTAAGTCCTGCCATCCCTGCGCCTACGATAATGATCTTCTCAGAATCTTTTTTCATAAAATCCCCCTAATTCTAAACTTGTCGCCCATAACTTATCAGCAGCCGCCATATCCAGTGCTGGAGGTGCAACTTCTTCCTCCGTGGTCAGGTTGAAAAATTTACCAGAGGACGCTTCTACTTCAGAAGATACACCCAAAAAATAGAGTGCATCAGTGGCATAATCCATTGGGATAGAATTCCGATCTAGAAGCAACTTTTTGTAATATTTATAAATTCTTCCATTATTTCGTCCGCTATCGGTTTTAACGTTGCCAGGATGCATGGCGTTTATGGTGACACCACTTCCTTTGAAGAAATCATCAAATTTCAACATTGAAAGTAATTGGGCTAGTTTTGCTGATCCATATCCTTTTATTCCTGAATAGTGATGTTTATTCCAAGAGAGATCATCCAGGTGCAGACCAAACGCGGCGAACCTGTAGGCTTCAGAATTGACAAATATGATGCGTCCGCTACCCTGATTCCTAAATTTCTCTTTAAGAGAATAATTCAGTATAAAAGTGCTCAGATAATTGGTTTGAAATACTGCTTCCAATTGGTCAGCGGTAAGAATCCTGGTGGTATTGAAAATACCCGCATTATGGATCAGGACATCAATGTTTCTTTCCAGATTTAATAATCTTTCTGCTGTTGAATGGATATCAGATAACTTTGTAAAGTCTGCCAGAATGTAACTGCAATTCACATTGTATTCATTTCTTAATCCTTCACAAAGAACTTTCGATTTCTGTTCATTTCGATTGATAAATAAAAGATCAGCGTTGTGTGAAGCATATTTTTTTGCGGTGGCCAGACCAATCCCAGAGGTAGCTCCAGTTATCACCACAAGGCGATGGCTAAAGTTTTCTGAACAGATCCGGGATGTTTTTCTTAAGTTACGGATCATATTGAGGACATTCGACCATTTATATTGGTTAAGATACCAATTCAACAGGCCTCCAATTCATTAACATCATCAAGGGTACACTGATTAATGAGCATAATTATATCTAAATCCTCTCATTTCGAGACTATACTCGCCATCCTTTCTTCTGTTTAGGGGATAGATATGACCAGCGTATTTCAGATTGTCAGGAAAGATGTCGCTCATTTCAATAGATGAAATGTACGGCATGTCAATTACATCATGAGCCGATAAAAAGTTCTGACAATAACCTTACCAGTCCCCCTCGAACCAAGTCCGATATACGGCGATAAGTTCCGGCCGATGCTTGCCAAGCCAGAGATAAATGTGAAATCCTTTTAATTGGAAGCGACTTCCAGAGATGGAGGGTGCTTTTGTTGTGTTTACAAGGGAATGCTCGTTTACAGATTCCGCGCCAATCGGTGATGAGATCGTATCCATCAACGGATGAACCGCTCTCAAGGTTGTGAGGGCAGTTATCTCACTCCGATGAAGATGCGCGAAAAGAACACCGCGTATATAATCATTTCAGCAAAGCCTTTTCAGTGATTTTGGAGGGGGCAATATGAAGGGTGTCAATCTTGGCGGATGGTTCAGTCAGATCGATGCAATCGAGGCCAAGGATCCGGCAACATTTCCGGGCAT
>DAISXR010000099.1:0-8694 GCA_036825755.1 Anaerolineaceae bacterium | reverse complement strand
TGGAATAAAGACCGCATGCGCGATGTGATGAAGCACGTCATACGGTTCCGTGAAAAATTTGGGGCGACCGTAGCCTGTAATGAGTGGGGGGTTTATATGGGAGGGCCGGATCGGCAGAGTCAGCTCGCCTGGATCCAGGATTGTCTGGAGCTTTTCGCGGAAAATCAGATCGGTTGGACTTACTGGAACTACAAAAACCTGGATTTCGGTATCATCAGTCAGGGCGAGGCGTTATATGCAAATCATCCACCTTATCAAAATCCTGAGCGCACAGATCATACACTCTTAAAATTGCTGCAAAGCTGCTGATTTAGGTCCTGTGAGTAATGCGTGTAGATGGATCGGTGCTCTCACCTCTCCTGTGCGTGCCGTGTCGCATTAATGGGTATAAACTCAGGCCGGTGATGGCGCACTGAAAAAGATCAGGAAACTGAGAAGCGCCCTCCAGATTTGGAGGGCGCTTTTTGTGTTGGGGCGCGTGATGCACCCTGATTTGTGCGGTGAGTTCGAAATTACCACATTTGGGTCAGCAATTGAACGATCAGGGAAGATACCATGACTGCAAACCAGACAGCCGCTCCCAAAATCAGGGCTCGAGGACCTGCTTTCACGAAACCCTGAATACTGGTATTCAAGCCGATTGCAGCCATCGCCATAATAATCAGGAATTTGCCGGTCTGAGCCAGCGTGCCGGTGATGGTTACCGGAATCCACCCGGTGCTGTTAAGGATTGCCGCAACCAGAAAAGCCAGAACAAACCAGGGAAAAATTTGGACAAAATTGAAATGTTGTTGTTCGCGATTTTCCCGGGCGGTCACGAATGCAAGCGCCAGCGTTACAGGTAAGATCATCAGGCTGCGGGTCAGCTTTACGACGGTGGCAAAATTACCGGCTGCATCGCTGTAAGAGAAACTGGCCGCCACGACCGAAGAGGTATCGTTGATGGCTGTTCCGGCCCACATTCCGAAGCCTGTATCACTCAGGTTCAACAAATGTCCAACGAATGGAAAAAGAAAAACCGCAATGACGTTGAATAAGAAGATGGTTGAAATAGAATATGAAATGTCCTGATCATCAGCATTGATGGCGGAGGATGCAGCGGCAATCGCCGAGCCACCGCAAATCGCTGTTCCCACCCCCACCAGTGTGGTCAGGGTTTTGTTTACTTTCAGGAGCCTGCCAACAAATAAGGCGGTGATGAAGGCTGCGCTGATCGTTAATAGAATGACCAATAAGGACTGCTGCCCGACCCGGATTACACTGGCCATATTCATATCAAACCCTAACAAGACAACAGCCAGTTGCAGAATGTATTTGGATGTAAATTTGATCCCTTTTCGCGAATTGGCCGGTAATTTAAAAAGAGAAGTAATCAGAATACCGAAAGTGATTCCCAGGACTGCGCCGCCGATCACCGGAACCATTTTTCCCAAAAAATATGCCGCGATCGCGATAGCCAATGCGATCAGCACCCCCAACCCATTTTCCCGAATCATTTGTTTCAAAAGATCACCCTCCGATTGCTGAAAATCCTGTATGGTTTACCTGGTATTACCCAAATGCAATCATAAGCTCTACCGGATTATTTGTAAAATAGTATAATATTATGGAAAAGATAAGTGATTACCTATGAATACACGTCAAATTCGGGTTTTTCTGACTGTTTGCGACTCGGGATCGATGACGGCTGCCGCCAGGATCCTCTTTATGACCCAACCCTCTGTGAGCCAGGTGATCTCTGAACTCGAGAAGGAATCCGGTGTCCGTTTGTTCGAGCGGTTAAACCACCGTCTGTACTTGACCGATGCAGGTGATCGATTAAGGTTATATGCAAACCAGATTTTGCATCTATCCGAGCAGGCGAAAAAGGAACTGGCAGATTTAGAGGGGGGTGGATCCATCCGAATTGGGGCCAGTTTAACCATCGGCGCCTATGTTTTACCAGGCATGATCGAAGCTTATCGCCAGAAAATGCCCAAAGTCGAAATATTCACGCTGGTTGACAACACCAGTGTGATTGAAGAACTGATTTTGCAGGATCAATTGGATTTGGGTCTTGTGGAAGGGCCCATTCATTCACCGTTTATTCGAGAGGATGCATTTAATGACGATGAACTGGTCATTATCTGCGGTTTGGGTCACTCTTTATGGGGTAGAACGAGGATTGAACCTGATGATCTGACAGGCAATGCATTTATCATCCGTGAGTCAGGGAGCGGAACCCGTGATATCTTTGAAAAGGCCATGAGTGAATTGGGGGTAATCTGGAAAACCGCCGGGATCTATAACAATATTGAGGCAATCAAACAGGCAGTTCGGGGAAACCTTGGTCTGGCAGTTGTTCCAAAAATTTCAATCGAAGAAGAAATTAAGCTTGGTCAGGTCTGGGTAACTGAAGTGAGGGGGCTTAACCTGAAGCGAAAATTCAACCTGGTCTATCACCGTCAAAAATTTTTCACGACCGCCATGCAAACCTTTATCCAGACCTGTAAAAAGAATTCCCCTGAGCTTGTTGAAGAAAAACAATAGCACACAGGGTGCGATCGATTGCGTCAGGATGATGAGGAGCGGAGTACGTTGATCTACGGGTATAAGATCCGGCCGGGGATGGCGCGCTGAACAAGATCAGGGAACTGAGAACCGCCCTCCAGATTTGGGGAGCGTTTATTGTTGGGAGCAGATTCTATAATTTTGTATAATTGAAGTGGTGAAGTGCGATGTTTGTGAACAGGGTTACTCAATTCGTAACGAAGCCGGTTCCCAAACAGAGTCCACACCCACACTTACTTATTAGACGCAAACCGTTCGTTAGCAATTCCAGTATATCCTGAGTATTACCACGCTCGCTTGCCAATAACCTTCAACTGATGAACACCCGCCTCCATATTCGAAACGTCGCAATGGTCCTGGTTGGGGTCGCAGTCCTGCTCATTAAGAGCTGGTTCCGCGAATCCATCGGCAACCTGGCAAATGCCTATCTCGGAAATGTCTCCGCTTCTTTTGCAGTCTTTTTCCTGATCACCATCGCGGCCACCCCTAAACTGCATCGTATTTGGATCGCCGCCATCGCTCTCGCTATCGTAGAGATATTTGAGTTGACTGATGGTTTCGGCGTGATGACAAATGTTTATGACCCATTCGACTACCTGGCTAACATTCTGGGTATTGCCCTGGCATTCTGCGTTGATCTCGTTTTAGATCATCTTACACAAGCCCGTTCATCAAGGAACTGACCCGCGAAAATGTCGTTTATGAAGGTGTGTACCCGACGAGCAGGAGTCTGCACGGTTTGCAGGTATTTTCCCGCTTCGGGCGTGACCTGTTCCAGGCCGAGTCCATGCCCACCCACTTGCGAGCATAACAACCCTGTAGACAACGACTTTCACCTCTCCCACACAGACCGAGTTGTATACTCGGCTACAATTTCCGACCGGTGATGGCCGCTGTAGCCGGGCAGGGAAGATCAACTGAGAAGAAAAAGCGCTCTCCAACGGGAGGGCAATATTTTTACATTATAAAATTTACAACCGAAAAATTACCGTATGATATAATCTACCGGATTAATTGCTGCCAGGGATCAGGCGATAATTCTTTCTGCCACATCCATCTGATGTAGCCATTGTTTATCGTTTCCAGTTCTTCTGCATCATGACCGGTGTCCATACGGCAATCAAAACAGTCTTTCTTCTACCCACTCATTTCCGCATATAGCTTTCCTGGCACAATCATTGTAATTGCAGGAAGCTGTCAAAAGGACAATTGCACGCCACTGTCCTCTCAGGAGTCAATGATATGTCGTTCAAGCCCTTTTCCTGCTTCCATTCCGCGCGCCGCCTGTTGAAGGCTGCGATCACGATAAGCCTTCTGGTAGGCGCTCTCATGCAGACACCGTTCTACGCTGTACAGGCCGCGCCATTACAGACGATCATCGGCGTCAATACGACCGCAGATGAATACGGTAACGGAGCAGGCTGCTCTCTGCGTGAGGCAATACAGGCAGCCAATACGGATTCGGCATTCGGCGGCTGTCCCGCAGGCGGAGGCGCCGATTCGATTAACCTGCCGGCGGGAACTTACCAGTTGACACTGGCAAACGCCGGGGGTACGAACGAAGACAACAATGCCCAAGGTGATCTAGATATTCATTCGTCCCTCACCATCACAGGCGCGGGGGCAGGCTCCACGTTCATCCAGGCTGGAACGAACACTACCAACGGGATTGACAAAGTGTTTGGCGTCAATCCTTACTGCATGACCGGGGTGAGCGTTACCATCCAGGATGTAACCATTCGCAACGGCCGAAATACCCAACCCTATGGCGCGGCGGATTTCAGTTTTTCCGGTGGCGGTCTGGATTGGTGTGGAGGCGACGGGCCCGACTCTTTTACCCTTAAAAACGCGGTGGTTTCTGACAACACCACCCTTTACGGTTACGGCGGCGGTTTGAACATCGATTCGATAACCGGCTATACCGGTACCGTCACGATGGATAACGTTACCTTTCATAACAACACAACAACCGGCACCGTAAATCAAACCCATGGCGGCGCGATCAGTATTTTCGGCTTCCGCCCCACCATCATCATCAGCAACAGCACTTTTACAAATAATTATGTGGCCAGTTCAACCTCGATGGGCGGTGCGATTTCTTCACGTCTCACTTATGGGGGCAGCCTGCAGATTCACAATTCCATTTTTTCCGGGAACATGACCAATGGTGATGGAGGCGGCATCGCTGTAAGCTCTGCAAACGCCGGCACGACTGTCACCATCGATCAGAACACCTCGATCGTGAACAATACCGCCGGCAGGTACGGGGGCGGTATTTATTTTGGCGTCAAGCTGGCGACCAACACAACCCCATACCTCGTTTCCGGGGTGACGATCAGCGGAAACACGGCATTGGGTTACCCCGGCGGCGGATTGTATATCGATGGTGTTAATGCAACAGTACAATACTCACGGATTGTGAATAACACCGCTTCATCAGGAGCCGGTTTATACAAAACCGACTCCAGCGAGATAGTTACCGCGGTGAAGAACTGGTGGGGCTGCAGCACAGGGCCTGGCGCCGGGCCATGCGATACCGCAGTGGGCATCGCTGGAACGCTGACCACAAATCCCTGGCTGCGCGACCAGTTGACGTCTGCTTCGGGAGCCACCCTCGTCACAAACCAGACCAGCACCCTGTCGGCCAGTTTTCAAACGGATTCAAGCGGATCAGACGTGTCGGCAAATTTGGGACGAATCACCAGCCTGCCTGTAACCTGGAACAACTCAAATTCTTCGACAGGCAGCCTGTCCAATCAGCAAACCACGATCCAGACGAATGGAACTGCCACCAGCACCTTCACGGCCAGCGCGACTGGGCTGACCACCCTGTATGCTCAGGTGGATAGTGACAATACCTCATCGGGTAGTTCCAATGTTCTGGAACTGACCGTCAACAAGGCCAATACCACCACGGCGATCACCTCTGACCTTCCCGATCCATCATTGGAGGGGCAGACGGTGACGATTGCATTCAGCGTTACCGGGGCTTTCGGAAACACGCCCACCGCCCCGACCGGGTATGTGACCGTCAGCGATGGCGTCAACTCCTGTACAGCCACAATTGCGGAGGGCTCCTGTGATCTGGTTCTCGATACAGCAGGAGTCGGAACTTTCGTCGCCACGTATGCCGGCGACGTAAACTTTAAAAGCAGTGAGTCAGCCGGGGTGGATCACGTGGTCACTACTCCGCCCCGTGTAACAAACGTCAGTTCAACCAACGCTGATGGCTCTTACAGAGCGGGAGCCGTCATCCCGATCACAGTGACGTTCAATATCCCCGTAAAAGTTACCGGGTCACCGCAATTGATTCTGGAGACCGGCGAAACCGATCGGATCGCCGGTTACAGCAGCGGGAATGGAACCAGCACGCTGACATTCAACTACGCCGTCCAAGCGGGGGATACCTCCATGGACCTTGATTATGTTTCGCCAACTTCGCTGGCACTCAACGGCGGAACCATTCAGGATATTGCAGATCTCTATACCGCTGATCTGACGCTGGTTTCTCCAGGAGCCGCTGGCTCGTTGGGTGCGAACAATAATATTGTGATCGATACGACAGCGCCCGTCATCACATTTACATCCACGCCAGCCGAACTGACCCCTCAGCGTGTGTTTAACTTTGACTTTGGCGCTGATGAGGCGGTCACGGGGTTCAACTGCTCCCTCCTGCAAGGAACAACCACTCTGATCGGCCCGATCGACTGCTCATCACCGGTTCCCGGCAGCGTTAGCAGCACCGGGACGTTTACGTTCCTGGTCAGCGCCACCGATCTGGCAGGCAACCCGGGATCTGCCTCTTTCACCTGGATGGCGGACGTGACCCCACCCAATACGGATCTCCAGCTAATTGATCTGCCGGCGAACCCCACTGATATCAATGACGCCAGTTTTTCATACACAGGCTCTGACTCAGACAGTGGCTTGGCCGGTTTTCAGTGTTCTTTGGATAGCGCCAGTTTTGCCCCCTGCGCCAGCTCCACGCTCCAAACCTACACGGATCTCACAGATGGAAGCCATACTTTCAGGGTTCGGGCTGTGGACAATGCCGGTAATTATGACGCAACCCCGGCTTATTACACATGGGTCATCGACACCACTGCACCCACAGTCATCGACATCCGTTCACCTCACGCAGACGGCGCTTTCACAACCGGTGAGGTTATCCTGATCGTAATCAGTTTCAGTGAGCCGGTGAGCGTGACTGGCACGCCGCAATTAATCCTGGAAACCGGCGCAACCGATGAAATTATCAACTACTTTGCCGGCAGCGGCACCACAATCATGGCGTTCACCTACACCGTTCAGGCTGGAAATACTTCTCTCGATCTTGACTATCTCGCTGCCGACGCATTGACCCTTAATGGGGGGATGATTCGGGATGCGGTGGGCACGGATGCGATCTTAACCCTCCCTGCCCCGGGCGCGGCTGGTTCATTGGGAGCGAACAGGGACATTGTGCTGTATCTTCCACTGGCGATCACCAGCGCGGACAATGCCATGTTCATGCCGGAAATAGAAAACAGCTTCACTTTCACCACAACCGGTTTTCCGGTGCCCGCCCTCACCCAAACGGGAACTTTGCCGGACGGCATCACCTTTGTTGACAATGGAGATGGCACAGCCACGCTGGCTGGTACGCCCCTTGAAGCATCTTTGGGAACGTACAACCTGATGATTACCGCTCAAAATGGGCTTACCCCAAGTGTTTCCCAGAATTTCACGTTGATTGTCAACGCTCCTCCCGGCGTTGCATTAATCAACAGCGTGGCGGATACCGGTGATGGTCAGGTTCTTGAAAACGAATACAGCAACGCGGCAGTGACTCAACTGCTGGTTGTCTTTAACGAAGACCTGAATGCTCTGGATGCAGGCAGCGCCGAGAATTATCACCTGGTAGCAGATGGCTCTTCCGTCGACCTCATCGACAGCGTCGCCTTTGACAGCCCTTCGTTGACAACCACGCTGAATATCAACGGCGGTTCGGCATTGCCGGATGGCAGGTACACACTCACCATCAGTGGCGACCTCCGTGACACGGATGGCGCACCTATCGGAGCGGATTTCGTGCGGGTCTTCCATATTGATACCATCGGAATTGAGATCGCTTCAGGGGGTGTGACGCGGCCCGATGGCACGATCATCCTGGATGGGGGCACGCTGAACACCACATTCTCTGAGATCAGGGTAACGTTCAATGAGGATGCGGCCAACCCCGCGGATGATCAACTATCCGATGACGTGACCAACCCGGAAAATTATTTGCTGGTAAAGCCTGGCCCCAATGGTGTTTTTGATACGGTTTCCTGCCAGAGCGGGCTGGCAGTCGATGACGTGGCTGTTCCGGTCGGTCCGATCACCTACGGGAACGGGGAACATGAAGGCCCGTTTATCGCCAGGGTTCGTGTGAATAACGGAACCGGCCTACCCAATGGTCTTTACCGGTTTTTTGTCTGCGGGTCAACCTCGATCACCGATCTGGCAGGTAATGCGCTCAATAATGGAACCGATTATCTGCTTTCCTTTACCATTCTGGCATCCGGGCCGGGTGGAAATGGCATCACAAACCCGGCTACCGGCTTTGCGCCCGGGGTATTCACGGTTATCCCCCGGCAGCCCGTCCAAAAGGCTTATCAGGATTCAGGTACCCTGTGGCTGGAAATACCTGCTATCCATCTTAAAACGAGCATCACAGGTGTACCGCTTCTGGAGCAGGGCTGGGATCTGACATGGCTCAACCAACAGGCCGGTTGGCTGGAAGGGACGGCCTATCCCACCTGGAGCGGCAATACCGTGCTGACAGCCCATGTTTATACCGCCGATGGACTACCCGGGCCTTTTGTCAATCTTAAAACCCTGAAATATGGAGATGCCATCTATATTCATTTTGGCGGGCTAAAATATACCTACACCGTGCAGAGCAGGACTCTGGTGGAGGCCGCTGATACGCGATTGATTACCCGGCACGAGGACCTGGATTGGGTTACACTGCTTACCTGCCAGCAATACGATGAAACGAGCAAAACCTATCTCTATCGATGGGTTGTGAGGGCTGTTTTAACCCGTATTGATAACGTGCAGTGACAGGATCCCTCTCATCTAAAGGCCCTGGTTGATCCATTGCATTAACGAAAAAGAGGG
>DAISXR010000098.1:0-12582 GCA_036825755.1 Anaerolineaceae bacterium | reverse complement strand
AGTGCCTTGTTCCTCTCCAGCTTACCAAATTAATGATACAAGGGTGGGTGGAGTGGCACAGCAAAGCCAGGGAATCCAAAAATCTTTCTGCCCCGTAACACACCGAAAAGCCACCTTGCAACACATCAAAGCCCTTCTGTCATCCCGCAGGGATCCGCCCGAGGAACGATTTCCGCACGTTTCCAGATATGGAACCGGTCAAGGTTGACCTTGGGCAAACATAATGAGCCGGGATGCTTATTCAACAAATCCACCCGCCCCGTAACCCACCGAAGAAACATCCATAGAGGTACGTTCGATTGGTGAACGTACTCTACCTGTGTATTATCATGCCTCCCGAACCATCACCTCATCCGAAACCTGACCCGCCTGTGGACGCTTTATCGGATATTCCATCCGCTTCCAGTTATAATATTCCCAGAGGTGGAAAATGAGCATTCACATTGGCGCAAAAGAGGGGCAAATCGCCCGAACCGTTTTAATGCCCGGCGATCCGCTGCGGGCAAAACATATCGCAGAAAACCTGCTGGATGACGCCGTTTGCTTCAACGAGGTGCGCGGCATGCTGGGGTATACCGGCACGTATCACGGCAAGCGCGTCTCCGTGATGGGTTCCGGCATGGGCATCCCCAGCATCTCCATCTATGTGACCGAGCTGGTCACAATGTATGATGTCAAATCGGTCATCCGTATCGGTACATGCGGCGGCATGCAAACGCAAATGAAGGTGGGCGACATCGTGCTGGCCCTGGCGGCTTCCACGGATTCGCATATCAACCGGCTGCGCTTTGGCGGCATGGATTATACCCCGGTAGCCAGCTTCCCGCTCCTGCTCAAGGCCTATCAAACGGCTGTCCAGCGCAATATCGGCGTGCAGGTGGGTCCGGTCTTATCATCTGATACATTCTACGGCGATGATCCCAACTGGTGGAAGATCTGGGCAGATTATGGGATTCTGGCCGCCGAAATGGAGACGGCCGCTCTGTATACCCTGGCGGCCAAACACAAATTCGACGCGCTCGCCATTCTGACGGTCAGCGATAACCCGCTCACCGGTGAAGAAGCATCAGCGGAAGCGCGCCAGACCAAATTCATGCAGATGGTAGAGATTGCCCTCGAAGCGGCTGATTAGAGGTACTTGCGCAGGCCTGATATTGATCAGATCCTTTTGATCGCGGCTTCAATGTACTTTCAAGGAGGAGTTTCAGTGTACAGAAAGCAATTGATCGAAACTTGGAAGCAGGAGGAAAAAGAACCTTTTTCCGGGTGGGACTTCTCTCACCTGAATGGACGAATGATTGAAGAGCTGCCCCCCTGGTCGTATGAGAAACGCGCAGCCGAGTTGATGCGCCGCTCGCGTTCTTTACTGGATATGGGTACTGGCGGCGGTGAAAAGCTGTTTTCCTTGCAGGAATACTGGCCGGAGAGCGTAACCGTCACCGAAGAGTATCCGCCCAACTTCCGGCTGGTCAAAGAACGGCTTGAGCCGCTGGGTGTCCGCGTGATGGATGTTCCGCTGAATGAAACCACTCCGCTGCCGTTCGCCGATGGCGAGTTTGATCTGGTGATTAACCGTCATTCGGGTATCAATTCCGCTGAAGTGAGCCGGATTTTGGAGCCGGGCGGTGTTTTCCTCACCAAACAGGTGCACGGCCGTTGGGCTGATGATTTGCTGGCGATATTCGAAGTTCCGCTTCCGTGGGAAAACGACACTCCTGAATACTATGTTCCGTTACTGGAAGCCGCCGGGATGGAGATTCGGGATGTGCAGGATTGGAAGGGAAAATTTGAATTCACGGATGTGGGCGCCATTGTCTACTATCTCAAGGCGATTCCATGGATGGTGCCTGGCTTCAGTGTGGATACCCATCTGGACTATCTGTTCAAACTTGAGGAAATGCTTCAGGAAGACGGACAACTGCTCTTTACGGCGCGCACCTTTTTAATTGAGGCGGAAAAGAAATAAAACAGGGCGTCATGACGCTGGAAGAGTTTTTTGATGGGAAAGAAAAATCCCGGCAGTTGTTTGACATGGTCTCACGGGCTGTGAGCGTGTCAGGGGCGTTTGAACTGCAGGTATCCAAAAGCCAGATCGCCTATAAAGCGGATAAGGTCTTCGCCTGGGTTTGGATCCCCGGAAAATACATCAAATCGACCGTCCCGCTGGTGTTGAGCGTGTCACTGCCCGCCCGGGATTCCTCGCGAAGATGGAAGCAAATTGTTGAACCGGCCTGCGGCCGGTTCATGCATCATCTGGAACTGAATGCCGCGGAGGAGGTGGATGACGAAGTCATCACGTGGCTCAACCAGGCTCGCGAGTTTGCAAGCCAACCTCGCCAAAAATATTCTGTAAAATAAGGCAAGCTGGCCTCGGGTTTCCGGAGTCAATGCGCCCGGGAAATGTAGATTGGTAAGGGGGTTTCATGTTCGATATTGAAACGGTGATTGTCGGCGCCGGACAAGGCGGATTATCGGCAGGGTATTACCTGAAACAGGCGGGGCGCGAATTTACCATCCTGGAGAAGTCCGCACACCCCGGCAGCGCATGGCGCGAAGATCGCTGGGATTCGTTCTGCCTGAACACACCCAACTGGGCATTCCGCCTGCCTGGCGCGGAATACGCGGATAGCCAGCCGAATGATTTCATGGCTTTGCCTGAAATCATCTCGCGCTTTGAACAATACGCAAAGCAAAACAACCTGCCCATTCAATACCATGTACAGGTGATGGAATTGACGCCTTTGAGTGGGGGCGGTTACCGGCTGTTGACCACGGCCGGTGAAATGACTGCCAGGAACGTGATTGCAGCGGCGGGGATTTTTCAAACCCCTTCCATTCCTGAGTTTGCTCAAGAGATTTCGCCAAAGGTGCTTCAAATTCATTCGGGTAAATATCGCAATCCGGGATCTCTACCGGATGGAGCGGCGCTGGTGGTGGGCAGTGCGCAATCGGGCTGCCAGATTGCCGAGGAGCTGTACCAGAGCGGAAGACAGGTTTACCTGAGTGTGGGAGGCGCCGGCCGTCTGCCCCGCCGGTATCGCGGGCGCGACATTGTTGAATGGCTCAATCAGATCGGCTTTTTCAACCGTACCCCTGACCGCCTACCGAACCCCAATGCGCGCTTTAAGGCCAATGTGCAGATTTCCGGGGTGAACGGCGGGCACACCATCAACCTGCACCGTTTTGCGCGGGACGGGGTTCGATTGGTGGGCAGGCTGTCCGGAGCGGCGGGGGATACCCTGAAGCTTCTTCCCGATATGAAACAGAACCTCCTCAACACAGACCGGTTTGAGCAGGAGACTTTACATCAGATTGACACCTTCATCCAGCGAAGCGGGATTGAAGCGCCGCCGGAAATGGTGGATACCCTTCAAGACGGCCTTGCCCAGGAGGAACGGACCAGTCTGGATCTGAAGGAGTCTGAAATATCCACTATCATCTGGGCGGCCGGATACCGGTTTGACTATCACTGGATCAGGCTTCCCATCTTTGATGGGGCAGGCTTTCCCGTTTCCCGGCAGGGTGAAACTTCATCTGAGGGTCTATATTTTGTGGGGCTGCCGTGGCTGCCGGATATGAAGAGCGGGCTGTTGCTGGGGGTGGGAGAAAACGCGCGATATATTGCCGAAAGGATCAGTGCCAATCCATAAAGGCAATCTTTTGGTGGTATAAATAGCCACATCCTCTCCCCACGGAAAATCCTCATGTCCCAAAACCCGCTTTTGCACACACTGGTCGAGGCAGATGATTGCCTTCTGGTATTGATCGATATTCAGGATGTATTCCTGCAAAAGTGCGATTCCGAAGTTGCGCGTCAACTGGTGGACCGCGCCGGCTGGCTGATGGAAGTTGCCACGGCCTTGTCGGTGCCCATGCTGGTGACCGCGGAGGATCTTGCGGTGTGCGGGTCGATGATCGCGCCGCTTACAGCGCTTTTACCCACCGATACCCCGGTGTACAACAAGATGTTTTTTGGCTTAACCGGCAACCCTGACATTCTTAAGGCGGTGGATGATTTTGGACGGAATACCATCATTCTTGCCGGCCTTGAAACCGATGTGTGCGTGGCGCAGTCGGCCATCGGGTTGCTGAATCTCAGCTACAAGGTGGCGGCGGTCACCGATGCGGTAGCTTCACCGGGTGAAGGGCAGGCCATTGGCCTGGAGCGCATGCGGAACGCCGGTGTTTTGTTGACCAGTGTGAAGGCGCTTTACTATGAATGGGTGCGCGGAGTGGAAAAATCGGGCACCGTTGCGCAAAAAATCAATCACCGCTTCCCCAATCCCCCTTTGTAACTTTTACGTCAGGCCCAACCCTGACATCCACCATTTCAATGTCAGTTAATTTACGGAGACCCCAACATGATGAACACTGAAATAACGCAGCTCATTGAAACCCTTTCATCCACTGACAACAAGCTCCGTTTGAACGCGCTTCAGACGGTTTTGGAGCTGACCAACCAGCCGGTCGATTGGGTGTATGAAGCCTGGGACGCGATGGTCGCCCGGCTGTGGCATCAGAACAGCTACCAGCGTTCGATTGGCATCATGGTTCTGTGCAACCTGGCCAAGAGCGATCACGAAGGGCGCATCAACTTTGTGCTGGATAACCTGCTGTCCTGTACGAAGGATGAGAAATTCATCACCTCGCGCCAGTGCATCCAGAATATCTGGAAAGTTGCCGTCACCAGCCCGGAGAACCGTGAGCGCGTGATCAACTGCCTGGAGCAGCGTTTTCTGGAATGCCGGCAGGAAGATCACTTCAATCTGTTGAGGCTGGATATTATTCAATCTATCCGGCAGACGGCAGAGGTGACAGGTGACAGGTCGCTGTTGGACCGCGCGTGGGATCTGGCTGCACAGGAGACCGAGGCCCCGTACCGAAAAAAGTACGAGGCGGCGCTGAGGAATTAACAGAATACCACTGCGGGAACAGGTGAAGCTTGTCCGCCGGTTTTATCACCACTTCAAGACCAGCTCGACCTCATCTTCCAGCATATCACCGGTGGGCACAAACCCCAGCCGCTTGTAAAACTCGAGCGGACTGCCTTCTCCCTGCCCGGCGCTGGTGTACAGTTCGTGGTACCCCTGCGCCTTCAACTGCTGGATCACCAGATTGAGGGCGGTTCTGCCGTAACCTTTACCCTGGTACGGGGCGGCGATCATAAAGCGCCATAAAAACGCGCCCGGGCAGAGAATGCCTTCTTCAATCTCTCCGCCGTAATGCATCATGATAAATCCGATCGGGTCCTCATTCATATAAACTGCCCGGACCCAGGCGTTCTCTGAACAGTAGGCCTGCGCCAGCGAAACCGAGTTATCAGCCACCATTTTCCGCTGGTCGGCTGACAGGGTTTCGCTCAATGCCAGTACGGGGAACAGGTTGGCTGCGGTGATCCTTTTTAAGTAGACAAATTCTTCTGTTACCGTTTCCATGATGAAATCTCCCTGAGATGAATAAAAAAAGGTACCCGGCTGAGAGAAATCAGGCCTGGTTATTCGATACATCAGCCGGCCGGTTTGTGCCGACGGGATAAACGCCTGAGCAGCGGCTGATACAGCTTATCGGCGCACATGAAGATGACCATCACAGCGATCATGGCTCCGCCCAGTTCACGCGGCACACCCGCATCGATCATCAAACCGCCCAGTGAACCCAGCCGCACGCCGCCCAGAAAGACAGCCGCAAAGAAGATCCCCAGCGGATTGGATTGCCCCAGCAGCGCCACGATCAGCCCGTCAAACGAATCGACCGCCGAAAAATTGGTGACAAACTGGTAATGCACACCCAATACCTCAACGGCGCCGCCCAGTCCGGCCAGCGCCCCGCTGATCAGCATGGCGGATGCCACAGCCCTGACCGGGTGCATACCGGCAAAGCGGGCAAACACGGGCGCCTGCCCGCTGGTGCGCACCTCGAGCCCGCGCGTGGTCGAAAACAGATAAATCAACACAAATGCGAGCGCCAGGAGAGCCAGAAGGAAGCCGCTGTTCAGTTTGGTACCTTCCGCCAGACGTGCCAGGCGGGCGGATTCCGGGATACCACGCCCCATGGGGATGGCGCCGATCACAAAGCCGGTGATGGTATTCATCACCAGGCTGGAGAGGATCTCATTCACGCCCACGCACACCTTGAGCAGCCCGGGGATCAGGCTCCACACGGCGCCGGCCAGAGCGGCGGCGGCTAGAGCGGCAGCCGGGTGCAGAACACCGGGCAACTGCGCACGCGAAGCCACCATGGCCGCGAAGGCGGCTCCCAGGCTCATCTGCCCGATCTGGCCGATGCTGAAAACCCCAGCCCGAAAGGAAACCGCCGCGGCCAGACCGGAATAAATGAGCGGGGTGGACCACTGCAACGTGGTCAGCCAGGCGCAGTTGTTGGCTGCTTCACAGCCAAACCCGTTGCTGAGCAGGGCGGCATAAGCCTCCAGCGGTGTGGACTGGGTAAACAGCACAAATACCCCACCCACCAGCAGGCCAAACATGGCCGCCAGAATCGATTTGACGATCCTATAGACAGGCCCTTTTTCGTAATCGGCTGTGTTGGGCATACAGATTATTGCTTTTCGGCCAGAAGAGCAGCTTTATCGTTTTGAGAAAGAAAAGCGATCTCCAGCGCATTCTTTTGCGCCTGACGGATCTGTTCAGGGGTAAGCCCGGCTGCGGGTGCGGCTGTCTCATACTCGTGGCGCAGATAAACCGCGCTGATGCCGGGGTCATCGGTGTTGAGGGTGGCTTTCAAACCGTGCTGAAGGAAAATCCGAAGTGGATGGCTGAGGTAGCTATCGATCAGGCTGGTGTGCAGATTGCTGGTCAGATTGCTCTCAATGCCGATGCCTTTTCCCAGCATATAGTCCATCAAAGCCGGATCCTGCGCGGCGGTAATGCCATGCCCAATGCGCTCGGCGCCAAGCTGGTCGATGGCTTGCCAGACGCTGGCAGGGCCGGTTGCTTCGCCGGCGTGGATGGTGATGTGCAAACCGGCGTCGCGCACCTTCTTGAACTGTTCAACAAACAACTCGCCGGAAAAGTGAATTTCGTCGCCGGCCAGGTCAATGGCTGTAAGGTGCTGGCGATAGTGGAGCAGAGTTTCCAGTTCCCCCCATGAGCGTTCGCCGTAATTGCGGCTGAGAATGCCGATCAGGTTGGCCGGGGTGTGAAAGTCACGTTGACCGGCCTGAACCCCGTCGATCACCGCCTCCACCACCGCGTTAGGATCCAACGAGAAGGTTTCGGCCATGAAGAAGGGGCTGAAGCGCAGTTCGATGTAATCGATCCCTTCGCGAGCGGCATCTTCCACGTTTTCATACGCTACCCGCCGGCAGGCATCACAATCCGCCAGGATGGCAGTCATCCACTTGAACTTTTTAAAGTAGCTGAGCAACCCTCCCTGCGGTTCGGTGACATGAACAAATGGGCGCAGTTCTTCCAGTGTGGTAGCAGGTAGGGGGATGTTATGTTTCAAACCGAGATCCAATACGGTCTCAAGACGCACGGAGCCATCCAGGTGGCGGTGTAAATCGATCATGGGCAGATGCGGGTCAATCAAGGGGAATCCTCCAGCGAAAAGACAGACAGCGGATGGGGTTGATTGTACAGTCATGAAGGGGCTCTGTCAAATGCAGAAACGCCTGAATCACGCGCTTTCATCTTCAGGGTTGGTATCTGTCTACTTGTTTTGTTGTATTTTTTTGGCAATAAACGGAGTTGTTTAGTTAAAAATTTTTGTGATGCTATAATTTCGAATGCACTGATCAGTTGAAAGCGGGGAACGGATCATTCTGTAATCATCTCTCAATCTTTTTATCCATACCGACTCAAATCATTAAAGGAGAAGCTCCATGAGTCCCAAATCAAGTGAAGCAAAAGAAACACTGTTTCTCAGACAGCCTTGCATGAGTAAGGACGAGATTGCCTGGATCTATGCGGGCAATATCTGGATCGCGAACCGCGACGGCACAAATCCGCGAAGACTGACGGCGCATAAAGGCTCCGCCGAGACGGTTTATTTCTCTCCGGATGGAGAATGGCTGGCTTTTTCTGCTCAATATGAGGGAAATCAGGCCGTCTATGTGATCTCGCGGAAGGGGGGCGCTCCACGCCGCCTGACGTATCACTCGTCACCGCAGCTTGTTCAGGGCTGGTCGGCCGATGGCAAGCAGGTGCTGTTCGCCTCCAATCAACAAACCATCCACCCGCGTCAGACCCGTTTGTACACGGTGCCGGTAGAGGGCGGTCTGCCGGTTGAACTGCCCATGTATATGGCCTACCACGGCGCTTTTTCTCCGGAGGGCAAACACATCGCATACACGCCGTATCCTGAAACAATCTGGACCTGGAAACGTTATCGCGGCGGGATGACTCATCCCATCTGGGTGGTGGATTTGAAGACATGGGATCATGTTGAAATCCCGCATGAAAACGCCACCGATACCTTCCCCTGCTGGGTGGGCAAGGATGTGTACTTCCTGTCGGACCGCAACCGGACGATGAATGTATTCCACTGGGATTCAAAGGCCAACAAGGTGGAACAGATCACCTTCCACGATGATTTTGATGTGCGGTTCCTGAGCTCCGGCCCGGACGGGTTGATCTACGAACAGGCCGGCCGGATCCACATTTATGATCTGGTGGCTCGCAAGAGCACCCCGCTGCATATCTCGCTGATTGTCGAGATGCCCGAAACCCGCCCACAGTTCAAAAAGGGCAAGGATTACATCCAGAATGCCGGTATTTCGCCCACCGGTCAGCGGGCTGTCTTTGAGGCGCGAGGTGAGATCTTCACCGTCCCGGCCAAAAAAGGTGACATTCGCAACCTGACCCGCACACCGGATGTGTTCGAACGCTTCCCGGCCTGGTCGCCTGACGGCCAGTCGATCGCTTATTTCTCGGATGCCAGCGGCGAATACGACCTGGTCATCTCGGATCAGAAAGGCGAGAAGAAAACCGTCATCAGCATGGGAAAGAAGACCTTCTTCTATTCGCCCATCTGGTCGCCGGACAGCAAGAAGATCGTCTTCCACGACAAGGCCCTCAACCTGTGGTATGTGGATGTAGACAGCCGTGAGATGGTGCATGTAGACACCGATCTCTTTGATAATCCGGAACGCACGTTGAATCCGGCCTGGTCGCCGGACAGCAAGTGGATCACCTATACCCGCCGGCTTGACAACCAGTTACGCGCCGTCTTTGTATACGATCTGGATGCTAAAAAATGTACTCAGATCACCGACGGCATGACCGATTGCACCGATGCCTGCTTCAGCACCAACGGCAAGTATCTGTTCTTCACCGCCAGCAGTAACTTTGGCCTGAACGTAGGCTGGCTGGATATGACCTCTTCGGATCGCCCGGTGCTCCGCAGCCTGTACGCAACCGTGCTCAACAGCGAGGATGCTTCGCCCTTTGCACTGGAAAGCGATGAAGAAAAGGCCCCCGAGAAACCGGCCGAAAAAGCGGATGATGAGAAGAAGGATGATGAAGCTGGAAAGAAACCTGAAGCCCCAGCCGTTAAGATTGACTTTGACGGTCTTCAGCAGCGGATTGTGGCTTTACCGGTACAAGAGCGCACTTACACCAGTCTGCACGCCATTGAAGACAAACTCTTCTACATGGAGTTGTTGCCGTACCAGGGTCTTTCCTATGAACCGCCAGCCTTCAACCTGAATGTGTTCGATTTCAAGGAACGAAAAGGCGATCCATTTGTGGAAAAGATGTCGGCATACTGGGTGAGCGCTGACGGCAAGAAGTTGATGTACCAGGGTGTAGGCACCAAAGATTTCTTCCTGGTCGGCACCGATGCGAAACCCAATGCCGGTGACGGTGCGCTGAACCTGGACGCCATGCAGATCCTGGTGGATCCGAAAGCTGAATGGAAGCAGATCTATCGCGAAGCTTACCGCATTGAACGCGACTTTTTCTATGATGCCGATATGCACGGTATCGATCTGGAAAAAGAATACCGGCGTTATCTGCCCTTCCTGGAGCATCTGGAAAACCGTGATGATCTGAACTACCTGTTATGCGAGTTCTCGGCTGAAATTGTGGCTGGTCATGTCTTCATCAATGGGGGCGATATCCCGACCCATGAACCTGTACCGGTTGGCATGTTGGGCGCGGACTATGAGGTGGACAAGGATGGATATTACCGCATCAAGAACATCTATGAGGGTATCAACTGGCACCCCGAACTGCGTTCTCCGCTGACCGAACCCGGCATCAAGGTGAAGGAAGGCGAATATATTCTGGCGGTTAACGGTATCCCGCTGCGTTCCCCTGACAACATCTACCGGTTGTTTGAAAATACCGCTGAAAAGCAGACTGATCTGCTGGTAGGCGAGACCCCGGATGCCGGGAAAGCCCGAACCGTCACCGTCAAACCGCTGGGCAGCGAAGCCATGCTGCGGCACTGGGCCTGGATTGAGGGCAACCGGAAGAAGGTGGATGAACTTTCCAAGGGGCGCGTGGCGTATGTATACATGCCGGATACAGCCCTATACGGTTATTTGAACTTCAACCGCTACTACTTCTCGCAGCTTGACAAAGAGGCTGTGGTGCTGGACGAGCGTTACAATGGCGGCGGATCAGTGGCCGATTACGTGCTGGATATGCTGAACCGCCCACTGCTCAGTTACTGGGCCACCCGCGAGGGAAAGAACTTCACCACCCCCAACGCTTCCATTTTTGGGCCGAAGGCGATGATTATCAACGAGCTGGCCGGTTCCGGCGGCGACGCCATGCCGAACTTCTTCCAGCGCCGCAAACTGGGCAAGACCGTTGGCAAGCGAACCTGGGGTGGCCTGATCGGCATCTATGACTATCCGGTCCTGATCGACGGCGGTTCGATCACCGCTCCGCGCATGGCGATCTTCAGCCCGGATGGCGAATGGGAAGTGGAGAATGTGGGCATTCCCGCGGATGTGGAAGTGGAAATGGATCCTAAATCAGCCGCCGCGGGCAAAGATCCGCAGCTCGAGAAGGCTGTAGAGGTTGTGCTGGATGAGCTGAAAGCCAATCCTTTTGTTCACAAGGATCGCCCGGCTCCGGCCAAATCGGCTTTGAAGTAAACTTGAAATGTTATCCACAACAGCCCGGTTTACGCCGGGCTGTTTGTTTTACAACATGCTAAGAGTCTGGCGGTATTTTCTCATACCAGAACCAGTTGGCTGATGACAGTTACTCTTCAATGCAATGAGTCAGCTTATCAATGACCCACTGGTTTAAACTCATATCTTCTTTTTCGGCCATCCGGCTGAACTGTGCATGCATTTCACGGGTGGTTCTTACCGGGAAATTGCCGCTGTAGGATTTTTCCGGCTGAACACCCTGGTGTTTGCAATAATCCAGATAATCTTCAACGGCTTCCTCAAACGCGCCCTTTAATTCTTCAATACTCGTTCCCTCGAAAGTGACGATATCACGAATTCCGAGGATTCTACCGTTAAAAACATCATCCCCTTCCATGTAGCCAATACGCGCTTCAAAACCTTTATATTTCATTGTATCCATATTAATCTATCCTTCTCATATCCTCCGGGAAAACTAAAGATCTTCCTGGATGATGCCTGTTTCAATTAAAAAATCTCGGATTGCAACAACCTGATATCGTTTCAGTTCATTTTCCGGATGTGGCCGATGAAGAAACGCGGCTCGGCCGTTGTAACAGAAACGAATGCGGGATCCGCGACCGGCAGTTACCTCGACGCCAAACGATTTCAGTAAGCTAACCACATCATCCCAGTCAATATCAGATCGGATTGGGTTCTCTGTGAGGTTTTCAAGAGTTCTTCGTTGTTTGCTGTTCACATCGTTATGATATCAAAATATGATATCATTGTCAATGATGAAATAGGATCATCTGGTGGATCCGTAAGGGCGGGTGATGAATACGTTTTTATCGTTCGTGATACACTTTAAAACGTCCGGTGTTCCAATGAAAAGAGTCCTCGATCGAATTCATCCGTTTCGGTTGTTATTTCTGCTTCTGTTTTTGAGCGGGTGCACGCTGCCGTTCGCATTAACCCCCGCGCCGTTCACATTGGACGGCAGCAGGTGGATGCTGTCATCCCTGCTGGGCGAAGACCCGCTGACCGGCTCGCGCATCACGCTGGAGGTGGCTGGTGACGAGATCAGCGGATTGAGCGGTTGCAATGCGTATAGCAGTACAATGAATTTTGATCCGAGCGGGATCTTTTCGGTGGGGGAGATGGAGGTTCTGACAGGCGGCTGCACACAACCGGACAGGATGCCGGAGCAGGAAGGCGTGTACCTGGATGCTCTGAAACGCGTCACACGCTTCACCGGCGGGGAAACTGAGCTGTACCTGCTGGATGATACCGGCGTATTGCTGATTTTTACACGACGTGACAGAACCGGTGTGAACCCTGAACAACTACAGGGCGTCACCTGGCTGCTGCAATCGATGGGGCGTTACGAGATGAAGCAGGGCACTCATATCACCATTCGTTTCGATGGCGAGGTGATGCAGGGAGATGCGGGCTGCCGGGGCTACCGGGGGGTATACCAGGTTGAAAAAGACTGGATTTCCTTCGGTACCTTCAACCTGCTGGGCGAAACGATCTGC
>DAISXR010000097.1:3946-12865 GCA_036825755.1 Anaerolineaceae bacterium | reverse complement strand
CGGATCACCTCACCGATGCGCGGGTTCTGCAGTTCCGGCTTTACGGTATCCACGTTCGTCATTTTGCAGCCGATCAGGTTTTCCAGCCCTTCAAAGCTGTACATCCCGCCCCGCCCCTGGCCCAACTGCACCAGCCACGGCCAGACGCATTCCGGCGGAGCCTGAACGGTGATGGCATGCGTGTAACCCATCAAAAACTGCGGAACCAGATCATCTCCCGGGAGCGGCTCGGCCGTCTCTTCAGCCGTGGCTCCCCAACGGTTGTACCAACTGCGCAGCAGCGGCGAAAAGACCAGCGTGGTGCCCGTCTGGACTGCGCCTCCAAGGGTGTCAAACAGGTTCATGGTTGTGTTCACTTTCTTTGGGAAGATAGGGATTTCGATCCGGGCCTTTTAGAATGAAGAGACGGGGATGCTGGCGCCGGGTGTGATCAAAAATCGCATCATTATAATAACACTGCAGATGACAGACAAGGTGTCAAAAAAAGATCATTTTGTTTCGGTTTCGCCGGTTTTGCGCTACAATCGGTAACATGAGTTGGACCGTTCAGGCGCACGAACAGGCAGTCAATTTGCTCCGCCAGCACATCCGCCGCGATGTGGTACGGCACGCCTATCTGTTTACCGGCCCGCCCGGTATTGGACGGCGCACGCTGGCGCTGCAATTTGCGCAGGCGCTCAACTGCACCGCCCAACAGGAACACATCAGCGCGGAACCCGGTGATCCGTGCGGGCAGTGCCGCACCTGTAAAAGAATCGGCGCTCAACAGCATACCGATCTGACGGTGGTGACGCCCGAGCCGGACAGCCTGTCGATAAAAGTGGAGCAGATCCGCGAGCTGCAGTATACACTGAGCCTCTCGCCATACGAATCGCGCTACCGCATCGCCCTGCTGACCAACTTTCAAACCGCCACCGAGAGCGCCCAGAATGCCTTTCTGAAGACGCTTGAGGAGGCTCCGCAGAAAGCCATTTTGCTGCTCACCGCAGATTCGGCTGAAAACCTGCTGCCCACTATTGTCTCGCGCTGCGAGGTATTCCGCCTGCACGCAGCCGGTCTGGAACCCGCCCGGAAAATTTTGCACAACATCACCGGCATGCCCGAGGCGCAGGCCAACGGCCTGGCGCACCTGACTGGCGGGAAGATTGGGCTGGCCCTGGCGCTGCATCAGGATGTCTCAGCCCTGGAGCAGTTGAACCAGCTCATCCAGGAAGGACTCGATCTGCTGCAAGCCGGCCTGCCGGAGCGCTTTTCGTACACCGAGCGTTTCAAGAGTAAAGCCTTCGGTAACCGCAAAGAAGACAACATTCGCATCAAAAAACTGGCTCGCCTCACCCTGCAAACCTGGCTGCTGTTCTGGCGGGATGTGTACTTTCTCGCGCTGCAGGCCAATATTCCACTGGTGAATCTGGCCTGGCAGGAGCAGATCGAAGATTTGGCCGGCCGGGTGAGCCCGCAGGCCGCTCAACAGCAGGTGAAGCTGCTGGAAAATTCGCTCAACCTGCTGGAAACCACCAACGCCGCGCCGCAAATGCTGATGGAAGTGCTGCTGCTCGATTGGCCCGCCCCCGTGCAGGGCTGAAACTTTTTTACCGCGCGCCCGCGCCGGAGACCGGTGAAAGCTTTCTTTCGCGGCCTGACGATCCCCCAAACCAATTGTTTCTGTTTTCCTATGGTAGACTCACGACTATGGACGAGAAGACGATCCGCACACTTGAATACCCCCGCATCCGGGAAATCCTGTCAGGGTACGCCGCATTCAGCGCCTCAGCCGCGCTGGCCCTGGCACTGGAACCCACCAATGACATCGATATTGCCAAAGCCGCCCAGGCCCGCACCACCGAAGCACGCCGGCTGCTCTCGCTGATTTCCGATTTCAGCGTAGGCGGTGCGCGGGATGTGCGCGAACTGGTGGAAAAGGCCCGCCGAAGCGGTGTGCTGCAACCCACCGAACTGCTGGATATCCGCGGCACGCTTTCATCCGGGCGGCAGATTTTCCGCACCTTTGAGCGTCGCAGCGAAGACTTTCCCCAACTGACCCTGCTCACTTCACGGCTCGATCCGCCGGCCGGCATCATCGATTCGATCACCCGCGCTATTTCTGATCAGGCCGAGGTACGCGACAACGCCTCAGACCGGCTGCAATCCATCCGCAAGGAAATCCGTATTGCCTATGACCGGCTGCTGAACCGCCTGCAGCGCTATCTCAGCGACCCCAAAACCGCGCTATTGCTGCAGGAGCCGCTCATCACCCAGCGCGGCGGGCGGTATGTCATCCCGTTGCAGGCCGATTTCAAAGGCCGCATCGAGGGCATCGTGCACGACCAGTCCGGCTCCGGTTCCACGCTGTTCATCGAACCGCTGGCTGTGGTGGAACTCAATAACCGTTACCATGAGCTGCAACTGGCCGAGCGTGATGAAATCCTGCGTATTCTGGCCGCCCTCTCCGCCGAGGTGGGACGCGAAGCCGCGCAGATCATCCAGATGGTGGGCGCGCTGGCCGAGCTGGATCTGGCGCTGATGTGCGCCAAATATGCCGAAGACATCCACGCCGTCGAGCCCGTACTGCTACCCTTCAAATCCGCCACCGAAGACCATCCCGGCAGCACTATCCGGTTGTACAAAGCCCGCCATCCGCTGCTTAACCCGCGCAGCAGCGTGCCGATTGACATTCTGCTGGACGAGCATACCTACTCGCTGGTGATCACCGGCCCCAATACCGGCGGCAAAACGGTGACGCTCAAAACGCTGGGGCTGCTGGCTCTGATGGCGCAGTCGGGGCTGCACATTCCGGCCCAATCCGGTTCGGAGCTGTCGATTTTCATGGACATCTTCGCCGATATCGGCGACGAACAGTCCATCGAACAGTCGCTGTCCACCTTTTCGGCACACATTACCAATATCATCCGTGTGCTCAACCAGGCTTCCCATAAAACGCTGGTGCTGTTTGACGAACTGGGCGCCGGAACCGATCCGCAGGACGGCGCGGCCCTGGCGCAGGGCATCCTTTCCTATTTAATGGAACAGCGCATCCCCAACCTGGTGGCCACCCATTACCCGGAACTGAAATCCTTTGCCCATCTCACCCCGGGCACCATGAACGCCAGCATGGAGTTTGACATCAAGAGCCTGCGCCCCACCTACCGGTTGATCATTGGTCTGCCGGGTAAATCCAACGCCCTGCTGATCGCCGAGCGTCTGGGGCTGCCGGCCGAGATTGTAGCCAAAGCCCGTGATACCTTTCACCCGCAGCAGCAGCGCAGTGAAGACCTGCTGGAAGAGATTCTGCGCCAGCGCGCCATCGCCCGCAAGGAACGTGACCAGGCCGAAAAAGCCCGCCGCACGATGGAGAATCAAAAACGCGATCTGCAGACGCGCCTCGAGAAAATCGAAGAGGAACGCATCAGTATCCTGGAGCAGGCCCGCGCGGAAGCCGACGCTGAAATCGATGAGCTCAAAACCGAACTGGAGCAGTTATACCGCTCGGTGAAGAACCAGCGCCAGTCCACCCAGGAGGTGAAGCAACTGCAGACCGAACTGGAAGACATCCAGGCGGATTTGCAGGCCCGGCAGAAAAAGCAGCGCGCCGAGGAGAACGTATCCGCCGCCCAGCGTCTGCAGCCCGGTGATCGTGTGCGTTTGCGCACTTTGGGGATGAACGGCGTCATCGCCACGATAGACGGCGATGAGGTTGAGGTGCAGGCCGGCGCCCTGCGGGTACGAGCCAAAATTTCGGATATTCAATCCGTGAATAAAGCCGGTCAGCCGATGGAACAGGAAAAAGAAAAACGCCCCTCCCGGCTTTCGCATGAGGGTAGCGTGTCACTGGTACATCCCTCGCCGGGTATTGAGCTGGATCTGCGCGGCATGACCACGGAAGAAGGCCTGGCCCGCCTGAAAAATTACCTGGAAGACGCCTATCTGGCCAATTTGCCCATGGTACGCATCATTCATGGCAAAGGCACTGGCCGCCTGCGCGAGTCCATCCGGCGCGCGCTGGAACGCTCCAACCGTGTAAGATCATGGGAGCAGGGGCTGGATAACGAAGGCGGCGAAGGCGTGACCATCGCCCGCATTGTAGGGGATGACTAACGCGTGTAGATGATAAGTCATCAGCCGATGACCAGGTACGCGCGGGAGGTCAGTTCTTCGTAACACGGGATAAATTCACTTAAAAAATAGCCGTTCGAACAAGAAACAGTCCGAACGGCTGGGAGTTTAAATAAAAGCTGTTCATGATAGACCCCTCTTCATGAACAGCCTTTTGCACAGTCCCCTGTCGCTGCGCTCCAGATATTTACCTTATGTAGTTAGTATACCGGTTAACCGTTGCCAAAGCGTGGACAAAATTCACAAATCCACACTTTTCCTGAAAATTCCCCTGTCAATATTGGGTGAGTTATTTTATGGGCCGTTTTCTTACCTGAAACGCAGCTTTCAGTCAGCTCCAGCCGCACTGATATGGCTTTTATACAGGCGGGTTATCTTTCCAAACATGCTTGTGATCATCTCGCGCACATCGTCTCTGCGGGCGCGTTGCTCCAGGTAGCTTTCCAGTTCTTTCAGACGCGCCAGCGGGGTTGAAATATCCCCATTCACCCGCATTTTGGCTGACAGAAGCTGGTTGATGGCGGAAATCTCCATCCAGATATTGCCCCCCTCACGCGAAAACGACACACTGCTCAAAATTTCGTCTTCATCCACCGGCTGCCCGGCGGCTGTTTTGAGGGCCTGTTCAAACAACTTCAGGTTTAGATTCCAGATCCGGATATCGGCTGTTTGAATCGCTTCTTTGTAAGCCATCACGGCGTCTTCGGCCAGCTCCATTTTTCCTTTAATGAGGTAGCTGTTTGCCAGCAGGGAGTAAGTGGTTACCTGGATCAGCCCAAAACCGCCGGCCTCGGCTTCCTGCAGGGCTTTCAACATGGTTTCGATCCCATCATCAGGATTCCCTGCCCAGACCTGGGTATATCCATAGCGAACCTGACTGTCGAGGCGGTGATACGGTCGGGTGGTGCTCTCCAGGGCGGTCTTATGCGCTCGGTTGGCAAGCTGAACCTCGCCCATACCCAGGTAAAATTCGCCTAACTGGTTGTACGCCCGCTGCGCCAGATCGATGAAATTGTACTGGGAGGCAATGTTGAGCGATTCTTCCAGATCCTCCAGGCACTCACCCATCCATCCCATTTCCAGTTCAGCCTGGGCGCGCGTCTGGCGGGCAAACCCGATCAGGCGGTTATGGTTCCATTCAGCAGCCAGCTTTAGCACCTGGTTGGCCAGCATATAGGCTTTACGCGGATATCCCGATATACAGTGGATCTGCGCCATCTTCAGCCGGATCATCTCGATATCGGGGTTGTTGTAGGTCGATTCGATGGAACGCAGGCCCAGATCGCAGATCTCTTCGGTGCGATGCAGCCAGCCCTTATAGCTGCATAACTCGGCCATCTGCACAAAGGTACTGCTCAACCCGATCTGCACGCGCCAACTTTGCGTGCCGGCTGAAAGCTCAACGGCCCTCTGTACGGAAGCCAGCGCCCGGTTGTAGTCATCCAGGTAAAGGCAGGTGACCGCCCGGCGGGTGAAGACCGAAAAATACTCCGGCATCAACTTCGAGATCTTGAGGTGTTCTTCAGCCTGCAGACTGTACTGCAGCGCCCGGTCATACTCGCCGATGTTCCGGAAAACGCGGGTAAGACCGTTGAAAGCGGTTCCCAGCAGAATATGGCTCTGACGCTGGTTGCCCAACGCCTGCAGGTTGTAAAACAGATCCAGGCTGGATTTGAAATCATAAAAATCGTTCAGCAGATCGCCCCAACTGGCATACAGCCGGTAAATTTCATCTTCGGTGACAAAACTGCCCAGGTATTGAATGAGTGCGGCTGCTCTTGAGAAGGCGTATTCCGCATCGGTGCGTGAGAACAGCTCGCGGGCGCGATTTCCGGCCATCAGCCAGTAGTCAAACGCGCTCTTCAGCTCACCGGCCGCCTCATAATGCCCTGCGATCAGTGAAGGGTTACTGCTCTCGAGGGGGATCGATTTCATCGCCCGGGCCACTGCCAGATGCAGCAGGCGTTTGCGGGCTTCGCTCAAATCGGCCATCACAATGGTGCGAATGCGGCTGTACATAAACCCGTAGCTGGCCCCTGTGGGGCTTGAGCCGGCCGGCTGCACCAGGCGCTGCCGCTCCAGCTCATCCAGCGCGTCCACCACCTGCTCGGGTGTCAATTCCAGCGCCAATTCCAGCATGGCGGGCCGGAAACTGCCGTTGGTCACTGAGGCCACCTGTAAAATACGCCTGGCATTGGACGACAGCGTGCTCATACGCCCCTGCACCATCGAACGGATGCTTTTGGGCAGCGGCAGATTCTCAATCACCTCTTCCAGATCCACCCAGGCCGAGTATTCCATCACTGACCGCAGCAGTTCCACCAGATAGAGCGGCTTGCCGTTGGAGATTTCCAGCAGCTGCTGCACCGCCTGAGAGGGGTAACTGCGCCCCAGCATGAGCGTCATCAGCGCCGAGGTGTCTTCCACAGAAAAATCAGAAATGTGGAACTCCTCGAATCGGTAGGCCGGTTTGCGGGCCTGTTCGATAAATTTTTCCAGCGAGGCGCTTTTTTCATCCGGGCGGGCTGAGATCACCAACAAGCCGTGCTGCTCAAAGAAACCGCGTGTGAACAGGTATTCCAGCACATCCAGCGAGGAACGGTCGCTCAGGTGAGCGTCATCCAGAAAGACCAGTACGCGTGATTGTTTTGCCAGGCTCTTGAAGACCTGGTGCAGCGATTCAAAGATCATGCCCTGCACGTCGCCCAGGCGGGTATCATCCATGCGGCTGGATTGCGACAACCGGCTCAGCTCCGGGATCAACGGGGTGAGCGGCATGATCCAACTGGCCGGCATGGACTTCCATTCCCGCTCGGGGATGCCCTGCCGCAGCATCTCGAGGATGGGCTGGTAGGGCAGATCTTTGGTGGAGGAGAAAGCGCTGGCCACAAACAACCTGGATCGCGCCGCGATCTGTCGGGAAAACTCATACACCAGGCGCGTCTTGCCGGAGCCACCATCGCCCCATAAAACCAGCAAACCACCACGCTGAAAAGCCGCGGCCAGGTGGTGCAGTTCCTGCTGCCGCCCCACAAAGGGGGTCTGCAACTGAGCCGGCGGCGGCCAGAGCGGGTTCTCATCCGGGTCTTTCTCGTTGGGATGCGGGTTGCTGTTCTGGGCCACATTGCGGATGCGTTCCGGCACCTTTTCGCCGCGCATCTTGTAATAATGAAGCAGGTATTCGTTGTAGGTTATCGCCTCGCTGCGCCGGTTGAGCTGGTTCAGCCAGGTAAGATAGCGCACCTGCCAGTCTTCGTTATCGGGCTCCTCCTCCAGGATACGCCCCAGCATTGAGAGGGCCGATTCAACATCCCCGCTGGCGGCATAGTGATCCGACAGGCGGTCGATCAGCAGCACACGCCGGCGTTCCAGGATACGCCCGGTTTCAGAGGCCCAACGGTCAAAGTCTTCGCTTTCCGGCATTTGCGCGCCGGCCATAAAGAAGGGTGTGCGCCACAGATCAATCCCCGCGCGGATCTGCTGAAAGGTGCGCTCAGGCAGCGGCAGATGACGCGGGATGGTGTTGACCATGGGGCTGCAATCGTTGAAGATGGAATCAAACTCGATCGAATCGACGTACAGCCGGCTGCGATCCAGCCCGATCTGATCCTGATCGGTCACCAGCAGATCGGGGTCGGGCAGTTCGGCGCGCAATTTGCTCAGCAGCTCGCGCAACCGGCGCCGGCCGGTGCTTTCATTCTCATCCGGCCACAGGGCCAGCAAAAGCTGCGCCCGGTCGATCATGTTTTCCTGCTGGGCCAGGTAATACAGAATGATACGCAAAGAACGCCTTTGAATGGTCAAAGGCGTGTCATCATAATAGACAGCCGGGGGCCCGAGCAGCAGCACCTTCAGGGTTGGCAAAATTTTCCCTCCGTGTTGAACATCATACCGCAGCCCATGCGGTAATTATAACAAGTTATAATTGATTGGCTCATTCACCGGCTAATCATTCGTAAACGGAGGGCAGCATGCCTTTAGACATTATTATTGGATCGCAGTGGGGCGATGAGGGGAAGGGTAGATTTGTCGACCTGCTGGCCCGAAACGCGCAAATTGTAGCCCGCTTCAATGGCGGAGACAACGCCGGCCACACCGTGACGGTTGGCTCCAAGATCTTTAAACTGCATCTGGTTCCCTCCGGCATTATCCATCTCAATACACTCAACATTATGGGCAACGGCATGGTTATCCACCCCGGCTCGCTGCTGGATGAGATGAAAATGCTGAAGGACGGCGGGATAGAGATCAACCCCAAACGGCTGTTCATCTCATACGCGGCGCACATCATCACCCCGGCGCATCGCGCGCTGGATAAAGCCCTGGAAGCCGTGCGCGGCAAAGGTTTAATCGGCACCACCGGGCGCGGCATCGGGCCGGCCTACACCGATAAAGCCTCCCGCCAGGGCCTGCGCATGGTGGATCTGCTGGACCCCGAAGCCCTGATGGAAAAACTGGACGATCATGTATCACAGGCCAACCAGACGCTGGAACGCTGCCAAGCCGCGGTGCTGAAGGTGAAGGAAGTGCAGGATCAATACTGGGAGTACTCGCGCATCCTGGCCCCGTACATCGCCGATACCTCGCGCATGGCCGCCGAAGCGCTAGCCCGTGATGAGGCCATTCTGGCGGAGGGCGCGCAGGGCAGCCTGCTGGACGTGGACATGGGTACCTATCCGTTTGTGACCAGCTCCACCTGCACCTCAGCCGGTGTGATGAACGGGCTGGGCATTGGCGCGCGCGCCCCCCGGCGGGTGATTGGTGTGACCAAGGCCTTCCAGACCCGCGTGGGCTCCGGGCCGTTCCCCA
>DAISXR010000097.1:0-3846 GCA_036825755.1 Anaerolineaceae bacterium | reverse complement strand
ACTTATCCGCCGGGTGATAAATCACCCGGCTACATGGCAACACCTCATGAATGAGGTTTTCAGCCGGATTTTATCCGGCACGCCTTTCTGGCGCGAAGATTAATCTCCGCATGACAGGCGAAGAGGAAGTTTAATTCCCCTCCTGGGAGGGGTGGCGCGAAGCGCCGGGGTGGTATTCCACACAACATTTATCCGCCATTTTCTCCTGCACCCTTGCGTTCATCGCATTTCCCTATTTCGTGTACAATTAATTCAGACCTGTATTCTGTATTTACACTTAATCAAGGAGAACTGTACATGTACCACACCATCATCATTGTTGGAAACCTGGGGAAGGACCCCGAGATGCGCTACACCCCCAGCGGCGCACCCGTCACTTCTTTTAATGTAGCCTCCAGCCGGCAGTATACCAATTCCAAGGGCGAACGCGTCAAAGAGACCATCTGGTTCCGCGTATCCGCCTGGAACAAACTGGCTGAAACCTGCAACAACTTCCTGCATAAAGGAAGCAAGGTCCTCATCGAAGGACGCCTGGTTCCCGATGTGGCCAGCGGCGGACCGCGCGTGTTCACCCGCCAGGACGGCACCTCCGGCGCCTCCTTTGAGGTGAACGCAGCCACCGTGCGCTTCCTGGAGAGCAAAGGCGAGGCCGGCGCTGCGCCCGGTGATGACTTTGTGGAACCCATGGCGGATGACGAAGAAATCCCGTTCTAGGCTGAAATGTCGAGCAACCCTCCTGTACCGCCGCGCCAGTTGAAGATCGAGATCCCACCCGACCTGAAGCCCACCTATGTGAACATGGCCCGCATCAGCCATTCGCCGGCAGAAATCATTATGGATTTTGCCTGCATCCTGCCCGGCGACCCAAAATCGACCATTCTGTCACGTTTGTTGATGTCACCGGTGGGCGCCAAGCTGTTTCTGCGCGCCCTCGGCGACAATCTGACCCGTTACGAAGCAATTTTTGGAGAGATCAAGTTACCGGGGGATTCTTCTCTGGCCAACAGCTTGTTTCGCAACATCATACCCCCTGAAAAAGAAGAATAAATGGAACAACTCCCCCGCATTGCCGAAACAATCAGGCTCAGTTTTGAAACACGCACACAGCGCCGCGATCAGGCTTTGCTGCTGTCACGCCAGATCACCCGCCTGGCTGCCCAGTCCATCCGCGCCACACATCGCCGCGAGCACGACCAGGCGCATGAATTTTTGAGCCAGGCCGGCGATCTGGTCAACCAGGTCAAAGAGTCGCTGGCCGCCTTTCCGGATCTGTACCATACCGGTTACACCCAGGACGGCATCAAAGAATACGTGGAAGCCACCATCACCTCGGCGCTGATCCTGAACGAATCCCTGCCGGGACCGGAAGACCTGGGCGTGGAAGATGCCACGTATCTCAACGGGCTGGCCGAAGTACCCGGGGAACTGCGCCGCTGCTGCCTGGATATCCTGCGACAGGGCTACTCGGCCGAAGCCGAGCGGCTGCTGGCCTGCATGGATGAAATCTACACCGTTCTGGTCACCATGGATTTCCCGGATGCCATCACCCAGGGCCTGCGCCGTCAAACTGATCTGGTGCGCGGCATTCTGGAGCGCACCCGCGCCGATCTGACCCTCAGCCTGCGCGAAGAGCAGGTAAAAACCGCCATGCAGGGATTGATCCTGCGGCTGGAAAAATCCGGCAGCGATACCGAGACCCCTTCTGCCGGGTAACCACCGCGTATCCCTGTGTAACAAACCGGACGGCGGCTGTGTTGAAGGATGATCCTTCTGCAGCCGCCGTCCGGGCAAATATCATTCAGTGCTCAAGAGAGAATATAATAGGTCTATGGAAAACGTGATTGAGAAGCCCGCGGCACCCCGGCGTTTTGCCTTTTGTTATCATCCCGAAGCGCGCAATTCAACCGTAGACCTGGTGGATGAAATCATGCGCGCTCTTCAGGAGCAGTATAGGGCTCAGGTATACGCCGCTCCTCTGTATGATCCCGAACTGACCCGCAAGGTGGAAAACTATGAGTTCGATGTGCTGGTGGCCATCGGCGGCGATGGCACCATGCTGCGAGCCGGGCATCTTTCAGGTCCGGTGGGGCTGCCCATTCTGGGCATCAACACCGGCGGATTTGGCTTTTTAACCGAGGTCAAGGACGGCGGCTGGCATGAAGCCTTTGAGAACGTGCTGGCCGGCAATTATCGTGTGGAAGAGCGCATGACGCTGCAGGTGGAGCACTATCGCGGCGATCAATTGTTAGGAAGCTGGCTGGCGCTGAATGAGGTGGTGATCACGCGCGGATGGGAAGTACGCCCCATCCAACTGGAAGCCACGGTGGACGGCTTTGTGGTGGGCAACTTCATCGCAGATGGACTGATCGTATCCACCGCCAGCGGGTCCACAGCCTACGCTCTGGCCGCCGGTGGGCCTATCATGCCGCCTGATATGAAAAATATTCTGGTGATCCCGGTGGCTCCGCATCTTTCGGCCGACCGGGCTATCATCCTCTCGCAGGGCGCGTGCATCAAGGTGACGGCTTCCAGCCGCCACCAGGCCGTATTCAGTGTGGATGGACAGCAGCCCATTGAGCTGAGCTCTCAGGATTACATTCTGGCGTCTGCCGGGAAAAATATGGTATCCTTCATCCGTTTTCAGGATCCGGGTTATTTCTATCAAAATCTGATGATCTACATGGAACGAAATCCATCCATAGGGAAAGCCACTTCATGACCCCTGACAGCCAGGATACCCTGTTTTGCTATAACCACCCTGACCGTGCAACCATGCTGCGCTGCAACCGCTGCGAGCGGCCCATCTGTGCATCCTGCGCGGTAAAAACGCCCACCGGCTACCGCTGCCGCGAGTGCGTGCGCGGTCAGCAAAAGGTGTTTGAAACCGCCGTCTGGTCCGATTATTTAATTGGTATTGTACTAGCCGGCGTTCTGGCCGCTGTGGGCAGCTATATCGTCACCTACATTGGGTTCTTCACGCTGCTGCTGGCGCCTGCCATTGGAACGCTGATCGCCGAGGTGGTGCGCCGGGCGATCCGCCGGCGACGTTCCAAGCAGTTGTTCATCTGGATCACCATTGGCGCGGTGCTGGGAAGTGCGCCGCTGCTCCTGATCATGCTCCTTAACCTCTCCCTGTTTTCCATTATCTGGCAGGCCGCTTATACATTCCTGATGGCCAGTACCCTGTACTACCGTCTGGGCGGGATTCAACTCAGACGCTGATGGTTGGTATATGCTAAAAGAACTGCGTATAGAAGATTTTGCGATCATTGACCAGTTGGAAATAACGCTGGCAGACGGCCTCACCACCTTCACCGGTGAAACGGGCGCCGGCAAGTCCATCATCCTGGACGCCATTGTCACCCTGATGGGCGGGCGGGCCGACAACGAGTTTATCCGTGCAGGCGCTGACCGGGCCGTGCTGGAAGCGGTCTTTCAAATCCCCACCGAAAACCGCACCGAGATCGAGCAGGTGCTGGCCCGCGAGGAGATTTTCGAATCCGAACTGCCCAATGAAATCACTTTGGGCCGCGAGATCCGCCAGGGCGGGCGCAGCATTGCCCGTGTGAACGGTCACAGCGTGAATGTGCGGCTGTTGCAGGAGATCGGCAGCTATCTGGTGGATATCCACGGCCAGTCTGAGCATTTATCACTATTAAATGAGAAAAGCCACCTGTCGCTGCTGGATCGCTACACCGGCGCCCAGCAGATGGTGGATGAATACCAGGCCCAGTATCATCGCCTGATGACCCTGCGGCGCGAGCTCAATGATCTGCGGAAAAACGAACAGGAAACCGCGCGGCAGAAGGACTTTCTGACTTATCAGATCACCGAGATCAACAACGC
>DAISXR010000096.1:0-13044 GCA_036825755.1 Anaerolineaceae bacterium | reverse complement strand
CACCGCCGAACTGCCGCAGGCCATTCCGGCGCCCGATTGCTCGGCTGCCAGAACCCCTTCCGGGGACAGTTGTTCGACCTGACGCAGCATAAATGAATCCAGCTTTTTAGCCCGCCCCTGCGGGAAGAAATGCGATAGATCGGTGCTGGCGACCAAAAGGGTATCGGTATCCTGGATCAGCTCATACAGCGCCTGGGCAATACCCTGCAACTGGGTCGAGGAATCGCTGCGGAACATGAGCGGGATGATCGAAAAACCGCCCGGTAATGCACGCTGCAAAAACGGCAGCTCGATTTCAAGCGAATGTTCCTCGTCAAAACGCAGCCGCGGCATGAGAATGTTTTGCTCAGATAGACGGGTTTGCAGTTCTTCCACCGCGCGGGTATCCACCGGCACCTGTCCCAGTGGCGTCTGATAAGCCGTGTGCCCGCTGGTGAGCACCGGCGCGGGGTGATACCCATGCAGCGGTGAAAGCACCGCCACCCGTGAAAAGCTCTGCCCTTTTATGGCGGCAAAAGCGTGCCCGGCCGTCGCGCCGGAATAGCGGTAACCCGCGTGCGGCGCAATCACCGCAACCACCTTGCCGCCCAAATCCGGCAGGTTCACACCCATGTAATAATCAATTTCTTTGCTTAACTGATGTGGAGAATCACTGTACCAGCGGCCGGCGATGGGCGAAGGACGGATATCTATGAGAGGATCTGAGGGAGACTCAGGGTCTGTTTCGCTTGGCATACTTCTATTATTTCACGATCTGTATCACTTTTTGTATTTTAGCACAAAATGACGAAATCGGCCTTCTTCAGCGGGAAGGCCGATTTCCTTGGAGGAAAAATACACGTTGCTGGCTGCGATGAAAAAAGGATCTCTTAGCTGGCTTAATCATAAAATATGAACTGTATTTTATGATTATGTATATATTGTAATAATATATTTAAATTTGTCAATACGTATATTTATATTATCAAAGTATCAATTAATAATATTGGTGAGTCAAAATTTTAGAGGGCTGTGAATACACAGCCCTCTGATTCTTATCAGTTCTGTTAGAAAAAGATTCCGGCAAAGGTTTATCGCCCCGGCTGCCGTTTGAGCGCCTCATCATATGACACGCCCTGCATCAACACCTCATCCACCAGCGGCATCCATTGGCTGATGGCGATATGCTGCGGACATTTGCTTTCGCATTCCTGGCAGGCCACGCAATCGGCGGCGCGCTTGCCCTCGGGCAGCCAGCCTTTGTACTGCTGTCGCATCACATCAAGCGTATTGTACATCTTGCCATCGTTGAACAGGGAAAACATGGCCGGGATGCGCAGTTCCTGGGGGCAGGGCTGGCAGTATTCACAGGCCGTGCAGGGGATGGCGCGCAATTGATCATAGGTCTCGCGCACCCGGTCCACCAGGGCTTTCTCTTCGGCGGTGAAGCTGTTCACGGCTGAACGGCAGGCACTGGCCAGGTTCTGTTCCACCTGGTCCATTTTGCTCATCCCACTCAACAGTAATGATACTTCGGGCTGATCCCAGATCCACTGCAGAGCCCAATCGGCGGGGGCGCGTTTGATCGCGGCGGTATCCCACAGGGCCTGTACCGGCTCCGGCGGGTTCACCAGCGAACCGCCCAACAGCGGCTCCATGACGATCACAGCCAGACCTTTGGCAGCGGCGTATTTCAAGCCTTCCGTGCCGGCCTGATTTTTCACATCAATGTAGTTGTACTGGATCTGGCAGAATTCCCAATCATCGCAGTAATCCACAATTTCCTTGAAAAGGGTCAGATCATCATGAAAAGAAAAACCAATGTGCTTGATCTTGCCGTCTGCTTTGGCTTTGCGGAACCAATCCAGGGCGTTAAGCTCTTTCATCTTTTCCCAGATGGGTTTTTGCAGGGCATGCAGCAGATAGAAATCGATATGGTCGGTCTGCAGGCGTTCGATCTGCTGGTTGAAGTAGGTGTCAAAGTCCGCGTAGGTCTCGATCTTCCAGGTGGGCATCTTGGTGGCCAGCTTCACGCGCTCGCGGTAACCGTCTTTGAGCGCCTTGCCTACCACGCCCTCGCTCATCCCGCTGTGATACGGCCAGGCGGTATCTACATAGTTGACGCCCTGGTCGATGGCGTGGCGGATCATGCGGATGGCTTCCGCTTCGTCAATTTTCGAGGTGTCGCCGTCGATTACGGGCAGCCGCATGGCGCCAAAACCCAGCGCCGAAACCTTCCAATCCAGTTTTCCAAATGGTCTGTACTGCATCAGGATCCTCCAAAGATGTGTGAATACCAATCAACTTTTCTCAAAACGAAGCACGCAAAATTATACCCTGTATCCGGCTTGTCTGATCCGCTTACAAGATGCAGATACCCGTGCGGAGGTAGGGTCAGCCCGGTCAGGCTGTTTTGATACGCGCCTCCGCGCGCCGACCCAGCAGCGTGAGTGCGGCTGCCAGCGCCGCCAGAAACGCGGCCAGGTACAATCCAGTGAGCCATAAGCTTGCGCCGTCAACCCAACTGCCGTAGATCAACCCGGCCAGCGTGCTGAACAGCGCCACCCAGAACACATACACCCATGCTTTCAGTTTGCCGATGATGGTGGCAGTAACCAGAATACTCTGCAGGCTCAGCTCGGGGTCGGCCAGCAGATAGGCCAGCAGCGGGCCGCGATGCATACCCAGGTGCAGGAACATCTGCGCGATGGGCACTTCCACCAGCGTGGGGAAGTACAAAAACACCCCGAACACCACACCGATCAGGTTGCTGAAGAGGGTATTGCTGCCTGCCAGGCTCTCAATCCATTCCGGGCGGATGAGATGGCGCAGCATACCCACCACAAACACACCCACCAGCAGCAGCGGAAAGATCTGTTTCATGAAGCGCCACGATTCCCACAGCGTATCACGCATTTCATCCCGGGTCAGTCGATTCTTCAGCATCCAACCCAGCGTCACCACCGCCAGCAGGGTGCCAAAAAACTTGCCGGTCAGGTTAAGGGTCAGCGTACCGTCCGCGGCTGTCACCCCCAGTCCGGCGATCAGCAGGGTAAAGCCCACCAGCCCCAACGTGATCCATGTCCAGCGGTTGATGCCCTCGAAAATGGGTTCAAAGCCCTTCCAGGCCGAAACAGCGATCAGGATCAGCATCACAATCAGCGCCGCGCCCTGTACGGTCACGCCTTCTTCACCGCGGCTGGCGTCAAACGGCACCAGTGTGGAGAGAAAGGTCTGGGCATCCGCCGCTCCCTGTGAGGGAATCTGCAGGGTGACATAGGAATTTTTCAGCAGCGGGATCTGGAAGGTACCGATAATCAGCAGAGCCACCATCACCAGTAAAAAAGCGACTGCCGGTTTACGCATTTTAGCCTGCCCGGCAAACAGGTTGTCGGTGGCTTTGTCATGCGCAACGTCTTCTTTGTGGAAAAGCACAGACATGATGATACCGATACCGATGCCAAACAGGATCGACAGAACCAGGCGGGCGATGGCAATGTCCAGCCCGATCACCGTGCCGGTATAGGTAAGCGCCAAAATGTTAATGGCCGGCGCCACGAATAAAAAGGTGATGGCAGGGCCCAGACCGGCGCCCTTCTTATAAATGCCGGCAAACAACGGGATAACCGTGCAGGAGCACACCGCCAGCAAAAAACCGGCCGCGGCCGAAGCAGGGTAGGAAATCCATTTAGGCGTGCTGCGGCCCAGAAAGCGGGTAATGGTTTCTTTGGGGATGAGCGCAGACATGGCACCGGCGATAAAAAAGGCCGGTAGCAGGCACAGCAGCACGTGCGCCGCCAGGTAGGCAGCCAGGTTGCCCGCGCCGCTGGACAGCATTTGAAGAATGAACGCAAAAATTGAGTCCATGAGATCGTCCTTCTATTCGAATTGATAACCGGTCAGACCGGCCGGCTGGATTTTGTTCCTCTACATTGCCGATGTGATAAACGTGGTGATCTCGTCTTCGCCCGGAATACGGCCGTAGGATACCACCTTCTCGTTAATCACCAACCCGGGGGTGGCCAGGATGTTGTATTCCATGATCTTGGAATAATCGGTCACTTTTTCAATATTGGCTTCGATCGCCAGAGTTTCTACTACCTTGCGGGTGATGGCTTCCAGCTTTTTACAGTTGGGGCAGCCGGAGCCCAGAACTTTAATACTGATCATCGCTTTCTCCTTGAGCTTCTTTCTTATTTGAATTGCATTTGGGGCAGGGACAGTTACGCGGTTGCAGGTTGGCTGGTTGAGCATCTGCCTGTGTGAGCTGACACAGCACATCTACCATGTCAAAGATGCGCGGGTCGCACACACGGTAATACACATTCCAGCCGTCGCGCTGGTCTTCGATGATGCCGGCCTGTTTGAGCACCGAGAGCTGCTGTGAGATATACGCCTGACGTTGACCCAGCACGGCTTCCATGTGGCAGACACAGGCTTCATCCTGGCGTAAAATATCCAGGATAGCCAGCCGCACCGGGTGACTGATGGCGCGCAGCAGAGCGCTGCCAGTTTCATACACATCTGCATTTTGTTCAGGATTTGAATTCATATTCATAATTTTGAATATCCTGCATTATTATATACCCATGCCGTTGTTTTGTCACGCGCCAATTTTTAGAAGTAAAATCCTCCGTTTCCTTTTCATCTGATAATTTCGTGCATTTCCCCGCTTGACAACTTCAGGAATCCCTCTATAATTCAACATGTATTGAACTAATTTCAAGTGATCGGAAATCCCATGAATGAATCTGCTCTGGTTTCAACAGCCGGCAAACTCAAGGCGCTGGCCGAACCCAACCGACTTAAGATCGTTGAACTGCTGAAAAATGGAGTGCAGTGCAATTGCGAGCTGGGCGATCAGCTTAAGATGGCCCCCAATCTGATCTCGCACCATCTGCGTGTGTTAAATGAAGCCGGATTGATAGAGACCGAACGCGATCAAAACGATGCGCGCTGGGTTTACTTCAGCCTGAATACCGTGGCGCTGGATGAACTGAGCGCGGAACTGTCTGATATCCTGGATACCCGCCAGATCGAACCGCGCGACCCCTGCTGCGGGCCGTCGCGCAAACAACGTGAATCTGAAACCGCTTCACCATCTCGTTGAGCATAAGGATGCCGGGTATGAAAAATAATCGCACCGAAGTGCACGTTGATCCGCAAGGGCACCTGATTCTGCCGCCGGCGCTGGCCGAAAAACTGGGCATCCGCCCCGGTGACAGCCTGTTGCTGCAGCAAAACCATGATTCCGTCACCATTTCCCGCCCCATTCATACCATCGCGCGCGTCAATATTGAACTCACCAACCAGTGCAATCTCAACTGCCTTACCTGCATGCGCAATACCTGGGAAGAACCGGCCGGTATGATGCGCATGGATGTCTTCGAGCGCATTCTGGCCGACCTGAAAACACTCAACCCGGTACCGATGGTTTTCTTCGGCGGGTTTGGCGAGCCATTACTGCACCCGCATCTGCTCCAGATGATCCGGGCGGTCAAAGAGATTGGCGCGCGGGTTGAGCTGATCACCAACGGCACCCTGCTGGATGATCGCATGGCCCAAAACCTTGTGGAACTGGAACTGGACTGCCTGTGGGTTTCACTGGATGGCGCCAACCCGGACTGCTATGCCGATGTGCGCCTGGGAGCGGCCCTGCCGCGTGTGATTGACAACATGAAAAACCTGTATCACCAGCGCGTGATGCACCACAGCACACTTCCGCAAATCGGGGTGGCGTTTGTGGCCATGCGGCGCAACATCTCCGATCTGCCGGAGCTGGTCCGTCTTTCAGCGCAGTTCGGTGCTCGGCATTATTCCATCAGCAATGTGCTGCCGCACACCCCTGCCCTGCAAACCGAGATGCTGTACCGCCGCAGTATGTACGATATCGCCTGGCTGCAGAATGACGTGCTTTCCAATATCGATCTGCCGCGCATGGATGTAGATCTCACCACGCTGCAGGTGTACAGCGATCTGCTCAAATCCGGCTATCGCACCAATCTGGGCCCCGACCACTCCAGCGAGCATGTGGATACCTGTCCTTTTTTGGCTAAAGGCAGCGTCAGCGTGCGCTGGGACGGCAAAGTAAGCCCCTGCCTGCCCCTGCTGCACACCCACCCGGCCTATCTGGATGACCGGCTGCGCACCTCGTATGAACATTTCTTTGGCTCGGTGAAAGAACAGAACCTGCCCGCCATCTGGAACAGCGCTGAATACCGCGATTTCCGGGTACGGCTGCAGGCGTTTGACTTCTCGCCGTGTGTGATGTGCAATAGTTGTGAGATGGCTAATGACAACAAAGAAGATTGCTTTGGCAGCATTTTCCCGGCCTGCGGCGGATGCCTGTGGGCGCAGGGCCTGATTCAATGTCCATAACTGAAACTCGAATGAGGAGATTTCGATGACAACTGCTCAAACCAAACCAAAGCGTTTGTCCTTTCTGGACCGCTTCCTCACCCTGTGGATCTTTCTCGCCATGGCGGTGGGTGTGGGCATCGGTTATTTCTTCCCCCAGGCGGTCAACCGGTTCAACACGGCTGTCTCGGTGGGTACCACCAACCTGCCCATCGCGATTGGACTGATTTTGATGATGTACCCCCCGCTGGCCAAGGTGCACTACGAGGAACTGGGTGACGTCTTCCGCAACTGGAAGGTGCTGGGGCTTTCGCTGGTACAGAACTGGGTGATCGGCCCGCTGCTGATGTTCCTGCTGGCCATTGTCTTCCTGCCGGATAAACCCGATTATCTGACCGGCCTGATCATGATTGGCCTGGCGCGCTGCATCGCCATGGTGATTGTGTGGAACGACCTGGCCCAGGGAGACCGCGAATACGCCGCCGGGCTGGTGGCCTTCAACAGCATCTTTCAGGTTTTCTTTTACAGCGTTTACGCATACCTGTTCATCACTGTGCTGCTGCCGCTGTTTGGGTTTGAAGGCAGTGTGGTGAACATCACCATCGGCGAGATTGCCAAAAGCGTGTTCATCTACCTGGGTATCCCGTTTATCGCCGGCTTCCTCACGCGCTTCCTGCTGATTCGCGCAAAAGGTCGTGAGTGGTATGAGAAAGAATTTGCCTCGCGCATCGGCCCCATCACCCTGGTGGCGCTTCTGTTCACCATCATCGTCATGTTCAGCCTGAAGGGCAACCTGATCGTGCAGATCCCGCTGGATGTGGTGCGGATCGCCATCCCGCTGCTGATTTACTTTGTGGTCATGTTTGTGATTAGTTTCCTGCTCAGCAAACGGGTGGGCGCCGATTACGGCAAGAGCACCACGCTCTCCTTCACGGCTGCCAGCAACAACTTTGAACTGGCCATCGCCGTTTCGGTAGCGGTGTTTGGGCTCAATTCCGGGCAGGCCTTTGCGGCGGTCATCGGTCCGTTGGTGGAGGTGCCGGTGATGATTGGTCTGGTCAATGTGGCTTACTGGTTCAAAAAGAAGCTGTACAAACCTGCCGGTGAAGCGATTTCCGCGCCGCAGGCCAGCAAATCCTGAAAAGAGAAACAGAGAGAAACATGGAAGCTGTTTTGCAAACCACTTCAACGCTTACTTTTTCCGACCGGTGGGATCATATTCTCACCCGCTGGGGTTACCGGCGCGGTCATCACCGCGTGGCGCCCGGGCTGTATAAACTGGGGAACCCGGATGAGAAATCACCCGTATTTGTGACCGCCAACTACACGCTCAGTTTTGATGCCGTGCGCGAGGCGCTGGCCGGTCAGGACTGCCATCTGCTGGTACTGGATACGCACGGCGTCAATGTATGGTGCGCCGCCGGCAAAGGCACCTTCTCCACCGATGAACTGGTGCGGAAGATCGAAAGCAGCCGCCTCAAAGAGGTGGTCAGCCACCGTGTTGTGATTCTGCCGCAGCTTGGTGCTTCCGGTGTATCGGCTCACGAGGTGAAAAAACGAACGCACTTTAAGGTAGAGTATGGCCCCATACGCGCCGCCGATCTGCCTGAGTACCTGAAGACCCGCCAGGCTACCCCGAATATGCGCAAGGTCAGCTTCACGCTCAAAGAGCGCATGGTGCTGGCACCGGTGGAACTGGTGCAGCGTTTCCTGCCCTTCGCGGTGGCTATTCTGGCGCTGTGGCTGTTGATCGGTCCGCTGGCCGGTTGGGCGGCGCTTGCAACGCTGGCGGCCTGCTGCATCCTTTTCCCGGCTCTGCTGCCCTGGCTGCCCACGCGACAGTTCAGCATCAAAGGCTTTACCCTCGGAGTGCTCACGGCGCTGCCCTTTATCGTGATGGCCCTCACCAGCGGGCAGCCGCTCTGGCAGCAGGGCATCCTGGCGCTGGCATTTCTGAGCGGCATCCCGGCGGTGACGGCGTATATCGCGCTCAACTTTACCGGCTCCACGCCGCTCACCGGCCCCAGCGAGGTGTCGCGTGAAATGCGCCGTTACATCCGCCCCATGGCCGGGCTGGGCATCATCAGCGCCCTGTGTTTGATTGCATCGATCGCCATCCGGTTTGTCGGCTGACGTTAAGTAAATCTGGATTGACAGGAGTCAAAATGGTAGAAAAAGGATTAACCTGGGTGGAAGTGAAAAGCTGCTGCGGCGTGAGCTACGGAATCGAAGAAAATACGCTGCGTTATGACCCGTCGCACTGCATCAACTGCGGCATGTGCCTCATCGTCTGCCCGCATGCCGTGTTTGGCGAGGGTACTGAGTCGGTTAGCCTGATCAGCCCGGAGCGCTGTATCGAGTGCGGCGCCTGTCAGCTCAACTGCCCGGCCGGCGCTATCACCGTGAACAGCGGCGTGGGATGCGCCGCCGCCATGATCAGCGCGGCCTTGCGCGGGTCTGATGAAGTAACCTGCGGCTGCGGTGATGAAGGAAAACCCGGCTGCTGCTAGCAAACCGGGCAAAAATCAAGCGATTGATTCAATCAGTGCGCCGGTGAATTAATGCGCCGAGATCCAAGCCAGCATGTCATCCATCACCTGCTCCTGCTCCGGCTCGTTCAAGACCTCGTGATACAGACCCTCATAGACCTTGAGGGTCTTATCTTTTGAAGCGGCTTTTTCATATAACAGGTGCGCACCAGCCGGGTCAACCAGTTGATCCTCAGAACCCACTACGATCAGCATGGGCAGGTTGATTTTATCCATATTGGCCTGGATAAACTGCAGGGTTTGGTTGATTTGATCGCCGGTGCGGGCGTGCAGTTTACCGCGATAGTTGAGCGGGTCGGTGTCATAGCGCTCACGCACAGCCGGGTCACGCGAAACGGTGGTGTGATCCAGTTTGAGCACCGGCAGTTTGGGGGTCAGCGCACCCAGGATGCGGGCGACTTTGACCAACACCGGCGGGATGCTGCTGCCGATCACCACCATGGGGCCACTCAGAATGGCTCCGTGTATGCCGTTCAGATCGCGGTCAATGGCATAGCGAACCACGATCCCGCTGCCCAGACTGTGCCCCAGCAGAAAAATCGGTTTGCCCGGGGCTTGCTGTTTGGCACGGTTGATAAACAGGGCTAAATCATCAAGCAGGCAGGAGAAACGATCAATATAGCTCTTTTTCCCGCTGGAGCGGCCGTGGCCAATTAAATCAAAACTTCCCACGCTGTAACCATGCCGGCAAAAATACTCGGCCACATGGGTGTAGCGCCCGCTGTGCTCTGCAATGCCGTGCACGATCACAATCATGGCTTTCATATCGGTTTCAGGCAGCCACCACTGTTCAAACAGGGTTTCGCCTGTGCGGGGAGAAAAATAGCCTTCCTGATGCATGGGTTACCTCCGGGGGGTCTATCTCATTTTTTTCGAGAAACATTGGGTGCACAAATCAGAGTAGTTTTCTATTCTATATCCGAATCGATACATCCGTAAGTGGTTTCAGTCACAAATTTACAGGGTTTTGTATTATCATCAACCTGTGCGAAGATACGAGTATCCATTTTATGCCGACTGGTATGCCATATCACTGCGCTGGCTGGGGCTGGTAGGGGGTGCCATTTCGCTGGTTCGGGCCGGATTGTTCAACAGCGCTCTGGGCGGTGCCATGCTGGCCGGTATTCTGTGGAACTTCGTCTGCATCATCCTGGCAGTGGTCAACCGCCGCTTCGGTATCCACCGTGTGCTCAACGTGGTGATCGATTTTGCGATCACCACGGTTTTGTTCCTGGCCGGCGGCGGACTGTACGGACCGCTGGTCTGGATCGGGCTGCTGGTACTCATTTCCTCCGGTATCTATTTTGGCTGGGTCGGAAGCCTGATCATGGCTGTTATTTTGTCACTCAGCCAACTGCTGGGATCTGTATGGATCCTCGGTCTGTCGCTTCAGTACCCGCAGGCGCTGATGCTTTCGGGGTTCAACCTCCTGTGCGGTCTGATTTTTGGGCTGCTATCCTCCAAACTTTACCGGCAATTGCGTGAACGTTATCGGGGCGTGCAGCGCACCCGTCAGCAAGTGGATGAAGAACTCCGTTCTCGCGAACGCCGAAAAATGCAGGGGGTCTTCCAGTTGGTTGAATCGATTAACGCCTCGCTGGATTACATGATCGTGCTGCAAACCGCACTGGATCTTTCCAACGACATTCTATCCGAGAATGAGGCACAAAACGGAGAGCAGCAGACTGGCGAACCGCTCATCAGTGCACTGCTGCTGTTTGATGAAGCATACCTGAAACCGGTAGTAGAACATAGTCTGGCCGCGCCCGACCTGCAACGCCGCCTTCCCGCTGAAAATGGCGCCCTGTATCAGACTGTTCAGACCGGTGAGGTGATCCACCTGTCAAACCTGGCTTCCGATCCCGAGTTGTGTACCCTTCAATCTCTGACCTCATGCAAATCGGCCATTCTGCTGCCCCTGCGGCGCGGTCTGGATTCATACGGTGTCATGCTTTTCGCGCATCAACAAAGCGAGTTCTTTGACAACGAACGGGAGGAGATCCTCACCATCATCAGCCAGCAGGCTTCCATCGCCATCCAGAATGCCCTGTTATTTCAGGACCTTGAAGCGGAACGTGACCGGCTGGTGCGCACCCAGGAAGAAGAACGCAAACTGGTGGCGCGCGATTTACATGACGGCCCCACCCAATCCGTCACCGGCATTGCCATGCGCGCCGAGTACATCCGGCGCATGGTCAAGGCGGGCATGAGCCCGGATGATCTGGATGTCGAACTATCTCAGATCGAAGCCATGGCGCGCAAGACCACCCAGGAAATTCGCGGCATGCTGTTCAGCCTGCGCCCGCTGGTGCTGGAAAAAGAAGGCCTGCATAATGCGCTCAAAACGCTGACACAGAACATGAAGGAGCTTTACCAGCAGAACGTGGTCCTGAAGGTAGACCAGGCCCTGGTGGATCGCTTTGACACCAACAAGCAAAAGGTTCTTTTCCAGATCATCGATGAAGCGGTGAACAATTCGCGTAAACACGCACATGCCAGTCTGATCCAGATCAACCTGCTGCCCATGCCGCAAACCCCGGATATGGGGCTGCTGGAAGTGATAGACAACGGCGTGGGGTTTGATCTCAAGGCGGTCAGCGGTTCTTATGAAACGCGCGGCAGTCTGGGGATGATCACCCTGCAGGAGCGTTCCGAGTTGATCAACGGCCGAATGAAAATCGAATCCATTCCCGGGAAAGGTACCAGCGTGCAGGTGGCTTTGCCCTTAACCGATCGAGCAACCGATTACTTGCACGGAGGGACTCACATCAAATAACCCTATGCCCCAATCAGATGGTCTCTACTACACCATTTCAGGCGGGGGGGCCTGCAGTTTTCCGCCGGTTCTGCTGATCCACGGTGCGGGTACCAGTTATCAGATCTGGCCGTTTGAGATGCGCCGGTTGACGCGCTATCAGATCATCGCGGTGGATCTGCCAGGGCACGGGCGCTCGGAAGGGACGGCCTGCCACACGGTGGAGGCGTATACCGACCGCATCCTCTCCTTTTTGCATTCCCTGAAGATCGTTAAAACTGTACTGGTGGGTCACGATATGGGCGGCGCCATCGCCCTGTCGGCCGCGCTGCGTCCGGCAGGTATCGCCGCCGGCATCGGGCTGATTTCCTCGGGGGCCTTTCTGGGGGGTGAAACCGGCATTGTCAACGAGTTGGCCACCCCGTTTGGACATTCGTACGGGCTGCAGCTCATCCAGAACCAGTCATTTGGTTCACAGGCAAAACCGGAGCTGGTCAAAAGTACCATGCAGATGCTGGGGAAGGTTCGCCACGGCGTGCTGTACAGTGATTGGCGCGCCTGCGCCGGTTTTGATTTACGCTCCGAGATATCTCATCTCAAGGCCCCACTGTGGGCCGCTGTAGGCGATGAAGACAGTCTCACCCCGCCCACTTTTTCACGCTTCCTGGTTGATCAACTGCCCGGGTCCGCGCTGCAGGTGGTGGCGGGGGCCGGGCATATGCTTCCGCTGGAGAACGGGCTGGAGGTGGTGCTGGGTTTGCGAGCCTTCCTGGAGCGGATCGAATTCAGCCGCCGTCAGGCCGGGATTTATGACACGTTTCTCAACGATGAATACAGCAGCAGCCATACTCAGTATGGCATGTTTGGGTAGAGAGATCCATTAACGGTGCCCTTTGAACCTTGGTGGGTGAAGGGCGGAATATTTTGATGATCAGACGAACCTCTGATCCGCCCGCAACCCACCGACATCTCCATCCAAGGCGCTTTCGGTGGGTTGCGGGGCAGGATACCTGGTTGATCAGTGGCTTGGTTGTGCCCCTCCACCCACCCTACGCAGGTTACGTGTCAGGCAACCCGCGGTCGTCTGACAATGGGCGAGGTTCGTAAAGGCACGGCAATGCCGCGCCCTATTCGATTATTCGTTTCCGCCAGCGCAAAGCGCTGGCAATTCGTGGATGGTTTTGAACGCTTATCCGTGGATTGCGTGCCGCCGCGAGAAATGGGCTATGAGCCTATCGTATCGGTTCCAGATTTAGAAGCGCACGAAGACCTAATCCTAGCCGATCCCTCACTCGTTGGGGATGACAATCAAAATCAGACACCCTCATTTCCGCGTCTCCAGCACGCAGCATTACCCGTTTGTCATCCCGAGCCAGGCGTCCGCGCCGCCGCGAGGGATCGAAT
>DAISXR010000095.1:0-13088 GCA_036825755.1 Anaerolineaceae bacterium | reverse complement strand
GGGATGAAGCCCTCAACCTGCTCACATTTGAAGCGGAAAGGGAGTGGGTTCGCCGTGCCCGAGCCGTGGCAGGCGGATAGATATGAAATTTATGATGTGCACGGTTGGCGAGCCTGAGGTTCTGCCATATTTACTTCAACTGCGAAAAATGGGAGCCGGCATCGAGCTGGGCGGCTTTGGGTTGCGTGGCGTGCGCTCCGAACAGGAGTGGCAGGCGTGCCTTGAGCGGCATCTGGGTACAAAGACCCAATTTTCAGGACCCGTCGCCATGCACGGACCCTTTGTCGGTATTGAGTACACCCACCTGGATTACCTCATCCGTGAGGTGGCCCAACACCGGTTGGATATGACATACGAAGCCGCCCAAAAGTTGAATGTCACCCGGGTGATCTTGCACGCCGGTTACACTCCGGAGAATGACTTTTTCAACCTGCACGATATCTGGTATCGCGGTTCGCTGGATTATTGGGAACGTGAAATCCGCCGCTGGGAAAGTGCGGGGATTGAAATCGTGCTGGAAAATGTGGTCGAGAAATCACCGGATTTGCTGACCCGACTGGTTAATGAGATCAACAATCCGTATCTGGGTATGTGCCTGGATGTGGGTCATGGGCATATGTTTTCTCAATTGAGCGCACCTGAATGGGTTCGCCGCATGGGGAATAAGTTATGGCATATTCACCTGCATGACAATGACGGCACGCAGGACAGCCACCAGGCGCTGGGCCGCGGAACGATCGATTTTCCCGCTTTTTATGATGCGTTGTATGAAAGTGTGCCGGAGGCGACCATCTCTTTAGAGGTGGAGGATCTCATGGATGTGAAGATGGATAACCTGCGTGAGGTGATTGGGTACTTTATCCCCGTGTGAGGTGAATGCAGGGCGGCAAATCAACATCTCGGTGGGTCACGAGGTAGGACGTAGGCTTGATCATATTCAATCTTGCGCCCCATCACCACGCTATGATTCCATTTGATCAATACTGTAGTTGGGTTTCAGACATTCGTCCTCAACCTAACTTTATATTTTCTGCCGAGGGAAGAATAAACAGTAGTAAATTGTTATATCATGTCAAAATGCCCATATGAGAGTGCCCTGCGGTACAGCGGTTACCGTGGGTGATAAACTCTTATAACAAAGCCCATTAAAGAGTTGTACACATCTTCAATTAGGACAAATATGTTTTCTATCGGAGCATTTGCAATCATTTTGGATAAAAAAGGGAACGTTCTCCTTTCCCATCGGCGGGACATTGATGCATGGAATTTACCGGGTGGCAAAGCGGAGGCTCGGGAGTTGCCTGATGAGACAGTACTTCGTGAGGTTAAGGAGGAAACCGGGCTAGATGTTGTCATTGAGCGATTGGTGGGCGTCTACGGAAAGGCCGATAAAGATGAACTTGTCTTTGCCTTTGTCTGCCGGGTTGTTGGCGGTGAACTCGTTCTATCGAATGAGGCGGACCGGCACTGCTTTTTTGCCCCGGATAAGATTCCTGCCAACACATTGCCCAAGCAAACCGAACGAATTCAGGATGCACTGAATCTCACCGCCCAGCCCATCTTTCGTCGTCAGACGTCTCCTTCTATTCACTCCGTTATCGGAAGAGCATAATTGCGTTATAGTGCCTTCGCTTTGGAAAAGGCAGTTGATAATGAATTTAAGAAATTCCTGTCAGGAGGATCGATTCTTATGCTTAAAGGGATGGAAAATCAATTAAAAAATGTTTATCCCTCGGGAAAAGTTTATGAATACGAGCAGGATCAATTTCTTCCTGATTTTTATCAACAATTAATATCTAATGCCATCTCAAATATGATCAAAAATTGCGAGGTATCTTGCACCGATCTATCACCTTTTTTTAAAAAACAATTACTTATCGCTATTACTCACAAAGATGAGATGAGTTTTGCCTCCTGGTCTCCTTCTTCTTTCGAAGAGAAAAAACAGTGGCTCCTCCAAAATGACCGTGGATATCAGATTCTATATATTTACTTCAGCCGTATCTGGCCAGGGTATTATTTTTTATATAATTGTCAGAATTTAAATCTTAAAAAGAACCGTTGCGAAACCAAATCGAGCGAAAATGCGCCCACTGAAGAATGGTTCAGCATTGAAAAAGACATCATAGCAATTCTGAATGAAACCGGCATCACACATTTTACAAATCAGGACCTTGATGAAAAGGTACCGTTTATCTTCGATGAAATCTGGCCGGATTCAGAGTGTGGAGAGGCAAACTCATTGGATGAAGATTTTGAACCGGTTCTTGAACCGACCACCTTGTGGAAATGTTTGTTCGATAGGCCATAAAAATAGCCCGATATGCCCGGCAAGGTGTGAGGTTTCATAGTGTCAGAGAACTCAACACGCTCAACCTAACCTATGTGTTGAGAGTCTGGCAGGGTAGGTGAGAGGCGGCAATCCGGCAGGTGATCCCAACCGCCAATCCGCCCGCAACCCACCGATAAATTCGCCCATCGGCTGGGTTGATCCGCAAAAAATCCCCGCCCCTGGAGGGGCGGGGACAAAGGGGCGGGGTGTAAACACCCTTAATTACTGCGCAATACCGCGCCCAGTTCTTTCTCCAACTTGCTCACAATCTTCGTGCGTATGCGCGTGGCATCCTTGTCGGTCAGAGTGCGATCCGCCGCCATGTAGGTGAGACTGTACGCCAGACTCTTCTTGCCCTCGCCGATCTGACCGCCGCGGAAAATATCAAACAGACGCACATCGGCCAGCAGATCACCACCGACGGCATAGATCACCTGCTCCACCTGCCCGTTGGTGATGCCTTCATCCACGATGATAGCGATATCCTCCAGTATCGCCGGGTAAACCGGCACTGGCTTCACGTTATACAGCAGTTTCGAGGCATCCAGCAGTACCTTCAGTCTGAACTCGCCTGCCAGCACAGCCGGTTTGTCGAAATCATATTTCTGCTTCACCAGCGGATGCAGCACGCCGAACACGCCGGCCGGCTGTCCATTGATGGTCAGCGCGGCATATTTACCGGGCTGGAAGGAGGTGTGCGGTTGTTTTTCGCCCTCTTCAATGGCATAGGATCCGGCCGGGATATGCAGGCCGTCGAGCATGCCTTCCACCACGCCCTTCAGATCGTAGAAGTCCAGCTCCGCGCCGGCTTTGCGATCCCAACCTGGCTCGCTGGTGATACCGGTCATGCTCATCACCACAAACGGCTCCTCCTGGGGCAGCACCTGGCCTTCGCGCGGCCAGTACACCGGGCCGATCTCAAAGAAAGCCAGCCGGTCGCGCAGGCGGCTGTTGCGCTCCACAATTTCCAGCATGGACGCCAGCAGGCTGCGGCGCAGCACAGTGCGATCCTGTGAGATGGGGTTCTCGATGCGCAGATACTCTGCGGCAGGCGCCGCGGATGGCATGATGCGGGCCTCACGCTCGGGGGTGGTCATGCGGTAAGTGACAATCTCCTGCAAGCCCAGATCCACCAGCAGATCCTTCAGCTTTTCTTCCTTCTCCAGGGCGGGATCATTTTTCTGGTACGGCAGCGCGTCATTCAATGGTTCCGCCGGGATGTTGTCATACCCGTAGATGCGGGCGATTTCTTCCATCACATCCGCCAGGCCAATCACACCCTCGCCGATATCGGTGCGGAAGGCAGGTGAGCTGGCGTAGACAGTATTGCCATCCACGCGGCATTCAAACTCGAGCCGGCGCAAAATATCAGCCATTTCCTCCGCGCTGAGATCGATGCCCAGATGGCGTTTTACATCGGCGGTGGTCACCGGCACGGTGGGATCCACATAGACTTTGGGGTATTCATCCACAAACCCGGCTGCGATTTCGCCGCCGCTCCAGGCCGCCATACGGTCGAGGCACAGGCGTACTGACTCGGTGCACAGGGCCGGATGGATGCCGCGTTCAAAGCGGTAAGCTGCCTCGGAGGGCAGTTTTTGCGCCTTCACGGTCTTGCGGATGTTGATGAAGTTCCACGCCGCCCCTTCCAACAGGATGTTGCAAGTACCCGGCACCACTTCACTTTCCAGACCGCCCATCACACCGGCCAGCGAGAGCGGGCCGGCCGTATCCGTCACCAGAATGGTGTAGTCGTCCAGCTTACGGTCCTGGTTATCCAGGGTGGTCAGCCGTTCGCCAGGGCGGGCCGGGCGGGTGATGATGGTGGGAGCCTGATTCCCGGCGCGTTTGACCAGCGTATCGTAATCAAAGGCGTGCAGCGGCTCACCCAGCTCCAGCATGACATAGTTGGTGGCATCCACCAAACTGTTGATGGGGCGCATGCCGGCCAGTGTGAGGCGAAGCTGCACCTTATACGGGCTGGGGCGGGCTTCCACCCCGCAGATCATCCCCAGCACAAAGCGCGGGTTCAAGTTGGGATCCGTGATCTGGATTTTCGCCTTTCCGTCAATGGAGGGACCTTTTACCGGTTGAGTCAACTGCGGCTTGCGCAGCGGTTTGCCGGTGGCCGCCGCGATCTCGCGCGCCACACCCAGCACATTGGCGTTGCGGATCATGTTGGGGTTGATCTTGATCTCCAACACCGCGTCGCCCATGTAGTCCACCAGCGGCATACCGGCCGGGGCGTCGTCATCCAGAATGATGATACCCTCGTGTGAATCGGAGATGCCCAGCTCTTTTTCCGAGCAGGCCATCGAATACGATTCAATCCCGCGGATTTTGGCGCGCTTGAGCGTCACCAACTGCAAACCGGGCTGGTGGCCATCGTAGATTTGCGAGCCCTCGGTGGCATAAGCCACTTTTAACGGTTTGGCCAGCGGACCTTTGCACTTATAGTCATACAGGTTGGGCGCGCCGGTCAGCACAATCTGCTCCTGCTGCCCGTCAAACAGACGGCACAGCACCAGCCGGTCGGCATTGGGGTGCGGCATAACCTCGTCGATGCGTCCCACAATGATTTTTTGCGGATCCCAACTGATCCCGTTGAAACGGGTAGCCAGACGTTCGCCCTGCGGCATGGGCAGGCCCACCAGCTTCACTTCTTCCACTTCCAGCCCCAGCATGGTCAGCAAATGCGCCACCTGGTTGACCGAAAGATCAATATCCACGTATTCTTTAATCCACGAAAGCGGTAATTTCATAATTTTGTTCCCTTCTTCCCATCTATCCGGAGCCGTGCTGGTATCTAGAACTGTTCCAAAAACCGAACGTCATTGGCCCAGAAGTAGCGGATATCTTCGATGTGATGGCGCAGCATGGTGATGCGATCCGGGCCGATGCCGGCTGCGAAACCGGTGTACTCACGCGGATCGTATCCGCCGTTCATCAGCACGGTGGGGTGCATCATGCCACAGCCCATAATCTCCAGCCAGCCGGTGTGTTTGCATACCGGGCAGCCGGCGCCCTTGCAGATGAAACATTCCACATCCATTTCAGCGCTGGGCTCGGTGAACGGGAAGTAATCGGGGCGCAGGCGGATGCGGGCATTGTCGCCGAACATGCGCCGGGCGAAATCCTGCAAGGTACCCTTGAAACCGCGGAAGTCAATGCGTTTGCCGATTGCCACCACTTCCACCTGGAAGAACTGGAACTCGGAACGGGCCGTCACCTGCTCGTAGCGGAAGCACATGCCCGGCAGAATGGCGCGGATCGGGTTGGGATGGTTCTCGCGCATGGAGTGGATCTGCCCGGGAGAGGTGTGCGTGCGCATCACCACCTCAGGCGTGGAGGTGAAGAAGGTATCCCACATATCGCGAGCCGGGTGATATTTTGGGATGTTGAGCAGCTCAAAGTTGTTTTCTTCGGTCTCCACATCGGTGGCGCGGTACACCTGAAAACCCATCTGGCTGAAGATGCTGGCAATCTCACGCAGGGTCTGTGTGGAAGGGTGCAGCCGTCCTTCCAGCGGACGCCGCCCGGGCAACGTCACATCCAGGCGCTCCTGCCGTAATGAACGTTCCAGCGCGGCCTGCCGGATGGCTTCCAGACGGGCTTCGTAACCCTGTTCAAAGGCTTTCTTGACCTGATTGGTGAGCATGCCCACTTTGGGGCGCAGATCCGTCGAGAGATCGGGGATCTCTTTCATTACCTGCAATACCTCGGCTTTTTTGCCCAGGTAGTTGACCTTCCATTCGTTCAACTGCTGTTCGTCCTGCACCTTTTCCAGGTCTGACAGGCCGGCTTTTTGGATTTGCTCCAGTTTTGATATCACTTCTTCCTGCATGGTTCCTCCTGTAATGACTGTATCAGCGGGGATGCCGGCTGATTGTTTCCCATCATTCCATTCCTGTTAACAAAAAAACCCGATCCCAAAGGGACGGGGTTTCCGCGGTACCACCCTTCTTAGCTGCATGCGCAGCTCTCTCGATCCAACAACCAAAATGGCGGTGTTCCACCAACTGGTATTGGCTGCGCCTGATAACGCTGCGCTGTGCGTCCCGGATTACTGGCGGTATCGCGTTCCCCCGGGAGGCTCGAGAGGGAACTTCAACCGGTTTCCGTCCCGCTGGGGTCTCAGTCTGCGCCCCGGCGTCCCTGTTGACTTTCACCTGTCTACTTTCCTCTGTCTACGCCTTTTAAGTAAGTATATTATGCCACGCCAGCCGAAATTGTCAAGGAAGCGTTATTGGCAGGTTGGATGACAAATCGGAGGGTTCCGGGCGGACGGATGTTACGGATCATAGGCGTTCATCCTGGCGAGATTTATATGCATACACATATCGCCGTGTGTAAAAGATTGCCAATCCTGTCATGCCGAACGATAGGAAGGATCGGCCAGGGAAAAATTTCACCCGTTTTCCTATCTGGAACCGGTAAGATGACCTCACATCCGATCCCTCGTGGCGGCGCGGACGCCGACCCCTCGGGATGACAAACAGGCTGGGTTGGTGGAAGAATAGATGCCTTTCCCAGCAATCGCCAGGTGGGTTCCAGACGGACGGATGCTGCGGTTCAACTATGTACATTCCGCCCTCCACCCACCCTACGCGGGCGTTCGTGTAACAATTTTAGGAATTTTCTGATCGTATCTTTCGTAGGGTGGGTGGAGGGGCACAGGTAAGCTGATAAATCAGGATACTTCCCTGCCCCGTAACCCACCGAGCGGCCCCTGTATCGGTGGGTTACGGACGGATGACTGTTACGGATCAACGGCACACATTCCGCCCTTCGCCCACCCTACCCGGTTCCGGTCACGTAAGATTTCTTCGGCGCAAGACCTCCAATGTGTAAAGCAGAACACAACGAAAAGGAGATAGAAAATGGTTTTAACCAAACCTTATTTAAACACGGCATTTTCCAAACTGGCCGATGAAGAACAAATCGAACGCGCAGCTAAAGCATTAGAGAAGAATGGAATCCGCGTAGTCCGAGCGGAAAACAGCGAGGAAGCCCGTAAAAAATTGCTTGACTTGCTACCGGAAGGCGCGGAAGTGTTTACTTCCACCTCCCGTACCCTGGATAAGATCGACGTAATTCCGGAAATCAATGCCAAATACGATTCTGTCCGCGTCAAACTGGCTACAATGGACCCCAAAACGCAAAACCGTGAGATGCAAAAGTTGGGGGCCACGCCTGAATATATGGTGGGGAGCGTGCATGCCGTCACCGAAGATGGCAAAGTGGTGGTGGCCTCCAACACCGGCAGCCAGTTGACCGGGTATGCCGCCGGCGCAGAGCACGTCATCTGGGTGGTGGGGGCGCAGAAAATTGTCCGAGACCTGGATGAGGCCATGCAGCGGATTGAGGAATATTCCTATCCATTGGAGAACGAGCGCGCTCAACAGGCATACGGGATCAACAGCAATATCAGCAAATTGTTGATTATCAACAAAGAAGTCAACCCTCGGCGTATCACCATGATCATCGTCAATGAGAACCTGGGGTTCTAGGAGCAAAATCAAGCCCGATTTCAGGCCAAATTGCCTGACCAAAAAGGATGACTCCCGTTACAGTCTTATAAAATATCAAAACCAGAATTTTCGCCGTGACCGTTTACTCAATTGAATCATTGAAAGAACCTGCCTTTCGGCAGGTTCTTTCAATAAGGGTGAGAAAAGGAGGAAATCAATTGTCAATCATGGTTTGCAGCAAATTCCAACCACTAATCCCTGATAAGACCATTCGCTGCGGGGCCCTGATGTTGTCTATAGTTTATTCTTTACAATATTCCCGGGCAATGGACTTAAGGTATCAACCGCTTCGAATTTCTTCCCACTTTATTGGATACGAATGTCATCTGATTGAGGGTACAAAAACAGCCTGGAATGTTTACATACCTTCCAGGCTGTGTATTAAAAATGTGACAGAAGGCGCTTACCCGACTGTCTGGAAGATCTGGATCGATCCATCCGAACCCATGATCAGCAGTGAGCACCCATCGGATGAGAAATCAATCTGCGCCGGCAGGGGGACCTGCGCCGGCAGGGGGACCTGCTCGGCAAAGTGAGCCAGCAGCGCGCCGGTATTCGGGTTCCAGATATACACATCACCGTAAGCATCGATGGTCACCAGACCGGCGCCGTCAGGGGTATAAGCTGCTGCCACCACTTCAGCAGGATACCCGCTGATCTCCAAAGTGCTGATGCGTTTCTGCTGAGCAATATCGATAAAATACACAAGGTTGTCCTGCTGGTAACGCGCCTGTGAGCGATACCCCACCGCTGCCGCAAACTGTGAATCGGGCGAGATGGCAATGTCATTGATATAGCCGGTTTCGATATACACAATCTTCCGACCAGTGGCGCCGTCCAGCAGGTTGATCCCCATCTCCTTCACATCGGTGATGAGGAAATTCCCATCGGCAGACCAGTCAAAACTGCGGAAGGCTGTCAGCGCGTGCTTCTGGCGCACGGTCTGAAGATCCCACACAAACAGTTCACCATTGCTCATAGAAGCCAACTGGCTGCCATCCGGCGCGTAAAGCAGTTTGGTGATGGGTTTCAAATGCTGGGTTGTCAGGCGGATCTGCTCCGCGCCGGTTTGTGCATCCCATACCACGATGCGAGAACCATCCAGCACGGCGGCGACATTTTTTCCATCCGGTGAAAATACCGGTGAACTGATATAGGTCTGTGTTTCGATCTGCAGGGTGTTCAAAATTTCGCCGGTACTCAGATCCACAATCTCAATCGAGTGCAGATCCGCGGCGGTGCGGGCAACCATATTTGCCGATGGAGAGGCCGAAAAGCCGCTTTCATGCTGCACATTGGTCACTTCCAAATCCCGGTACACCCACTCATCATGAGTATTGGTCAGCGAAAGCCCTTCCACCTGCGCGGTGAACAACGCTTCGCCGGTCTGCACATCCCAAACCTTCACGCTGCCGTCAGCACCAATCGAGGCGTATTTCAGGCTGTCAGCCGAGGTGGAAAAGCCCACCACCGGGCCTGCATGCGCGGGAAACTGATCCTGGATAAAACCATAAGCAAATTGATCGCTGATACGGAAGTTGATCAGCATGATCTGTCCGCGCGCGTTTCCGGCCAAAACGGTGGTTGTGGTGTTCACGGGGGTATTGGGGGCAGGTGTGGGCAGATCAGGGTTCACCACTGCCGGGATAAACCCGTACACGGTGGCATCCAGACTGAGATCCACTGTATCCAGCAGGGCACCGTCAGATACGCGCCACAGATACAGGTACTGCATACCGCGCAGACCGCCAGAAACACGCGTCGACACAGCGGCCGCATACAGCCCATCGGGTGAGAAATCCAGATCATACACCTCACCGGGCAAGCCCTGCAGATTCACCAAAAAACGCCCGCGTACCACATCCCAAACACGGATCTGGTAGTTATTCTTTGAATCGATACCCGAATTGAGGAAGGTTTTCCCATCCGGTGAGATCGCCACCTGCATGGCCCCAAAGGGGTAAGCCAGACCGTTATTGGTTTGCACCTGGGCGCCGGTGGCGGTATCCCACACATTGGTCACATCAAAGATATCCAGCGCGGCCAGCAGGGCGCCATTGCCAGATAGTGCCACAGCGCGGGTATTTTCGATGATCGGCAGCGGGTCACCGGTCTGCTGGCCGGTTTTGGCATCCCATCGCTGCACTGCACCGCCGCGCGTGCTGGTGATAATCTGGCTGCCATCGCTGGAATACACGCCGCGATTGAAAACGCGCCCGGTATCCATCTGCCACAACAAATCACCGCTGGCCACATCGTAGGTCAGCAAAGCAGTGGTGGTAAGCACCGTCACCTGCGAGGCATCCGGTGAGAGCGCTACCGTCACCACGGCGCCGCTGCCCAGGCGGCCGGTAAAAGCCAGGTTGCGGATGGCGTCACCGGAGATAACGGCTGGCTGCGGGGTTGGAGGTTGAGTGGGCTGCTGTGTCTCGGTGGGCACGGCAGGCGCGGTGGGTTGGTCCGTTTCTGTATTCACCGAAGCCGTTTCAGTGGTCACTGCTTCGCTCGCAGATGGCTCTGTTGGTTCGGCGGTTTCTGCGGCGGTTGTCGCCTGTGCGGGCGGTACAGTCTGGTCAACCATGGGCGTCTGTGACCCAGGCTGACAGGCTGAAAAAAGGAGTGCGATACAGAGGATGATCGAAATAATGGCAAATGAATGAATCCGGTTCATAACAAGTTCTCCAAAGCGGGATGATGATCGCCAGGCAAAATGATTCTATGATTTGCTGTCAGAATGCTGCGACGCTGCATCGGCAGGATGAGCAGGCATCCGGCGCGGCAATCGATTTCGGTATTTACGCCACCAACGGAACTCCGGCGGCGGAAGCGGCTGCGTGGTGGGATCATCGAAGGCTTCCATCTCAAACAGGCGCGCATAAATATAACGGCCCAGCACCCGCGCGGTGGCAATGGTAGGGGCTGCAAGAACCACGCCCAGTACACCGGCCAGAGCCGCCCCGGCGACGATGCCCAGAATGACCACCAGCGGAACCAGCCGTACCCTTCGCCCGATCACGCGCGGGATCAGATAGTTCAAATCGGTCTGGGTGAAAAGGATGTGCGCGCCCACCACGATGAGCAGAAAAGCCCAGTGCGGCAGATCGATCCAGGTGGAGCCAAAGATCAGCGCCAGCAGACCTGCCAGCACCAGCCAGATACCGTGCCCGATGCTGGGTAAGAATTCCAACAAACCGCCCAATACCCCCATCGGCAGGGCATACGGCAGTCCGATCGCATAACCCAGCACCGTCAGAATCGCCATGACCATCAACGAGAGGGTCATCTGCCCGCGGAAGAAGGCCGACCAGATATCCCCGATCTCCAGACGCAGATCGTTGTAATCCTGGCGGTATTCGGGCGGAACCAGACGCTCCATACCGGCCCCAATGGCGCGGCTGTCCTTCAGCAGATAAAAGGTGATGATGAGAATAAAAATGACCCACACCAGGGAAGACACCACGCCGGTGACCAAAGTGATGGTGTGCCCCACCACCGGGCTGAGAATCTGCTGCAGGGTATCCACCACACGGGTGGTGATTTCTCTGCCGTCAATTGTAAAGCCCCAGATGGTGAAGTTTTTCCCCAACAACGAGGTGATCTGCTGCAGAATGCCGTCAAAGTTCCACTGGCTGGCCGTCACCTGCCCCACCAGATAGGGGATGATAAAGGTCAACAGCCCGGCAATCACCGCCCCCACCAGCACATACGCCAGCAGCACTGAAAGCGCCCGCGGGAGATGGAGCGTATCCTGAATTCGGGTAACCAGCGGGTAAAGAATGTAGGCCAGGATGACCGAAAGGATGATAGGCGGGATGACTGACTTGAACTGAACCAGCAGGTAAATCGCACCAGCCAGTATCAGCAAAACTACGATCACTTTGGTATGCGTGGCCCAACGCGGGCGGGAGGGAGACTGCATGGATCAATTGTATCAGAAGCGGGCCAACCGGATTGCTCCGGCGGGCTTTGAGTTTATTCGATAGCATGTCAGCAACGAAACTCGCACCCAAAGGGTTATTATTCACAGATAGAACATTCCATCGGCAATGTAATTCAGTCAGTTTACAGATTCGGGTTAGAATAGGTGGAATTTGATTTTCTGTATCCATTATTCAGGGACAAATCACGGAGCGGGTAGGTGAAAGATTTCGACGGAAAATTGATCCTGATCACCGGCGGTTCCAGCGGCATCGGGTTCGCACTGGCCAAAAAATTATCTGCGCTCGGCGCCCACGTGTGGATCCTCTCCCGCAGCGCCTCGCGGCTTGAGATTGCCGCAGCGGAAATCCGGCAGGCGGCTGCCCACCCCGGACAAAACTTGGGCTTTCTTGCTTGCGACATCACCCAGGTTCACCAGGTAGAGGAAACCCTGCAACACTTCCTGTCCGAACAGGGCGTGCCTGATCTGGTGGTGAACTCAGCCGGGTACTCTTACCCCCAGACGTTCCTCAACATTCCGCCTGAAATCTTTGTCGACCAGATGGATGTAAACTATTTCGGCACGGTCAACATCATCCGGGCGGTTCTGCCGGCTATGCTGGAACGCGGTAGCGGGCATATCGTCAACATCTGCAGCACCGCCGGTTTGCTCACCTTTTACGGCTTTACGGCGTACAGCGCCTCCAAATTTGCCCTGCGCGGGTTTACTGACGCTCTTCGCTCTGAAATCAAGGGCACCGGTGTGGAGATTTCGCTGTGCTTTCCGCCCGATACCGATACCCCCGGCCTGAAAACCGAGAACCAGGTCAAACCCGAGGTCACCCGCATTGTCTCCAACGCCGGCGGTCTGGCTTCGCCGGAACAGGTAGCCGAGTCAATTGTGAAGGGTATCCGTAAAAATCAATACCTGATTCTGAGCGGGATCATGAACAAACTGATCTATGCCCTGGTAGGTCTGGCCGGAAAGCTGGTCTACCCGGTGATGGACAGTATGGTGGCCTCGGCCAAACGGCAGGTTCAGAAGGATAGCAAGCACGTCTGACGCGGATAATCAAAACCAACGGCTTGACAGGTGGTTTTGATATGTATTCTTATTGCACCCCACCCCTTTTTCCCCGCCCCTCAAGAGGCGGGAATTTTTTTTTGATGGGATTGATCTGAAGACAGGTCAATCCCATCAAATTGCCAGAAAAGAAATTTATACCGGCAGATTTTCCTTCTTGTCGTTTTAGTAGCAACTGTGTAAAAAGTCAAGAGGCAGTTGCAGTTTTTTGCTGACCCAATTT
>DAISXR010000094.1:3663-13166 GCA_036825755.1 Anaerolineaceae bacterium | reverse complement strand
GCTGTGAAGTAAACCGGGGATGTGTTGGTTGGGTCGGCCTGATCTGCAGCCTGGTTGATGGTCACCTCAGGCACCGCTCCGTCAAAAACCACCTGGTTATCGGTGCTTGTACTGGCGTTGAAAAAGGTACCCTCCGGGTTCTGCACGGTATCCACCGGGATGGAGGCGTTCACCGTGCAACTTCCTGACAGGCCGCTGACGATAATGTCAAACTTGGTGTTGTCATACGGCGCTACAGGGGTCACATCCACGCTGGGGGTGCAGGCGCCGGCAGAGATGGAGACATCTTCGGCGGTAAAGCTGGAGGCGTTAATGGGCTTGCTGAAAACGGCGAGGAAGTGTACCGGGCTCACGTTGGTGGGATCAGACTGCCCTGAAGCCTGGTTGAGCGTGACACTATAACCGGTCAGGGTGGGGTAGGAACTGCCCTCAACGATATCCCAGGTGTAATCGAAATCCCATCCGGCATACGAAGACTGCTTCTTCATATCCAGGGTGTTCAGGGGCGTACCAAAGGGGACAGGATCCGTCACCCCGTAAAGCGTTGAGTCATAATAGCAGTTGACCAGCGTCCCCGGGTAGGTGTTGCTGCCCACCAGCCCGCCGCTGGTACCATTCACCTGAACACGCGTCGCGTTCTCTTCGGTAAACGAACCGTCATCATTGGTATGCAGGAAACCGCTGTTGCCATACACCGAATGGTCAAAGATGGTGGAGCCTGAGGTTTCATCCATTGGCCAATAGCCTACCAGCCCGGGCTCAAAACCGGTCAGGCGGGCGTTTTTATCGGCCGAGATTTCCTCAGGGGTGCGTACGCGGTTCCATAACCGCACATCCGCGATATTGCCGTGGAAAAAATACCCCGGCAAGCCGTATATGTGGTCGTTGCGTGCGCCGATATAAAATTCTTCCATATTGTCAGCCAGCGGATTGGTCACGCCATCGCGCACCGGAATGGTGGCGGTGGTGCCCACGTTCACGTTATTCTGGAAGATATCCTGCGGGATGCCGTTGAGGAAGATACGGGCCTGCTGATGGGCCAGATCCCAGATAACTGCCACGTGGTTCCAGCCGGGCTGCAATACATTATGAGCATCGTTATACGCGAGCGCGCTCTGGTTCTGCACATCATCCATGCGGTTGATGGGAATAAAGCGGATGCCGTTGGTTTTAATGGGCTCAAACCCGCCGGTGTGGATCTCCAACTCTTCCAGCCCCATGCCCACTATAAACTCAACCGCCAGCCGGTCAACCGAAGTCCAGTTGAACCACGCCTCCAGCGTGTAGCTGCCGGTGGCCACATACGCATCGTTGTGCGGGATGGATACATAGTCATCCACGCCGTCAAATCCAAGATAGGTGTTGGTGAGCGCCTTTGAGACCTTGCCGGCGGCGTAGGTATTGGTCAGGGTGCCGGAGTTGCTGCCCACCAGCCCGCCGTTATAGTTTTCACCGGTCACCGTGGCGTTCGCGTATGAGTTGCTGATCGGGCCGCTGTTGGTACCCACCAATCCGCCCACCGAGCTGCCGCCCGTGATGGTGCCCTGCACCGAAACGCGGCTGATGGTTCCCTGGTTCACGCCGGCCAGAATACCGGCGCTGTCATCCGCGGTGACAAAAGCGTTTTCAACGCGCAAGTTGATCACCTTGCCGGTGGGTCCGATGAAACCAAACAAACCCTGGTTGCTTTGCTGGGTATTCGAGATGGTCAGGTTGCGGATTTTGTGCCCGCCGCCGTCCAGTGTACCGGTGAAAGGAGCCGCTTCGCTGCCCAGGGGCGTCCAGGAGGAGGTCAAAACAATATCGGCTGTCAGACGATAACTGCCGTTCATGCTGATGCCCTGCAATTGAGCAGCGCTGGATATTTCTGTTACCGCCTGAGCCTGTACCGGGGAATAAAATGCAGGACTGATGAAGAGAAAAAGGACAACAAGCAACGATAAAGTCTTCCGGCCAAACTTTCTCATTAGAATCCACCTATTCGGTTAATATGATATGCGTGCAGGGCAGAGCCAATACAGACCTTCTCATTCTACAGGAAAAGGGGGGATGAAGAAAGGAAAAAACGCATAAAAAATAAGTGCGCAAAGCAGGTTTTGCACACCGGAGAAGGGAAGAGCGGGAGAAGGTTTACGTTTGAAAAACCGCTGCTCGACTCAGCAGGAAAGAGCGCAGCGGCTCAAGAATGCGAATATCCCTCACCCGGTCAGGCACAATCAGGCTTTCCTCAAAGGCGAACGTGACCAGTTCGTTGAGTGCCTGCGCCCGCCGGTCAGCGGGCACCTGTTCCTGCAAGTGATAGGGGTAGTTGTAGTTGGGCGGCAGTATGCGGATGCGCTGCGCCGGGATCAGCGCGGCAGCCAGCGTGCTCAGCACCGCCTGGAACAGGAAGATACGGTGGGGCTCTTCCTGGCACGCGGCCGTTTGAAAGGCGGCATCGCGCACCAGGCCGGCGTACAGCTCAGCCCAGCGGGTAAAGAGGCCCAGCCCGGTCCGCACGCTGAACCCGTGTGAATTGAAATACGCCCGCAGAGTATCCTCGCCGATGAACGGCTGCACGGTGAAACCGGTCTCACGCACCCCCACGCTGCGATAGACCCCCTGCCAGAAGGCATCCATCGGCTCATGCACAGGCGAGCCTACGTTACGGATGTGCACCGGCCGGAAGGCCGCGTCAAAATCCTCGCTCAGGTCAAACAGCTCGGGCGGTTGAACCACCAGGCAGCCGCTGTCCAGCCAGATCAGCGAGCCGGTTCCGGCCGGAGCCAGCTCTTCGGCGCGCGCGCAGGCCAGCACCTTGCTGCTGAACGGGTAACCCCGCAGATCCGCCGGAATGGAGAGCGGGATCACCCGCACCTGTCCGCCGGCCACGTCGGCGCAATCGGGGGCCAGGCCGTCCGTGGCGAAGACCCACACCGGGCAGCGGCTCAGGCTTCCGCCAAAGGTCTGCAGGCTTTCAATCATCAGGCGGGTGTACGGTTTTTCCTCCGCCGAGGAGACTTTGGTAAGGATAATGGGGGGTGGGGTCATGGGAGATTGGCTTTCAAATGGGGTTGGAATTGGGAAACAACCCTATCATAGCAAAAAATGGCGATGGAGGGGGATGTAGAAAGGTGAATCCGCGTTTGTGAAAGTCTTGATAAATAGCTGAATTTTCACAAGTAATAAAGAAAAAACTCCGAGTGTACAAGTGACTCAGCCATCAAGAGGGTTTCAATAATGGATAAACACTTTAGCCAAGTGATCCTTTTACAAACGGTTAGCTTTTACTCAGTATCCAGCAGCCCCAGCTGCTGCGAGCCGTCATCCCTTTGCTGCCGTTTGGCCCCTTTGAACGTGCCATACTGGGGCGGCATCTGTACCCTGGCCCCGTTCAGCAGTTGTTCGATGGTCAAAATTTGTACACGGGGATATTCCTCGTTCCACAGCTCAGAGCGGTAAAAGCCCGCTCCGGCAGCCTCTTTGACCATCTCGCGCGATGGTTCTTCCAGCGTCAGGAACACCCCGATGGGCGATTTTTCCCGATCCAATGTGCCGATCAAATCACGAATGTGAGAACTCTGCACCTTGCCGCTTTTCACCTGCACAATCACCTGTTTGGCGGTCCCTTTCCGGTCGTCGATGAAGTTGATCACCCCGTCAATACCTCGATCCGCGCCTTTCTTGCCGGTTTTCCCGGTTGTTTCGGCCACCGGCCGGGCGCGGATGAGCGACAGCGCCCACCACTGGAATTGATAGCGGTCTGTCATCGCCAGATGCCGGGCCGAGCTGATGGTCTCTGGTTCACCCACAACATTGACTTTGATACTGGGGAATGCGGTTTCCATGCGGTATTTAATCAATGAAATAGCCAGGTGGGTGATGTCAATTCCAATCCAGCGCCGCCCCAACGCTTCCGCTGCCGCCACAGCGGTTCCACAGCCGCAGAAAGGATCCAGCACAAGGTCGCCGGGATTGGAAGATGCCTGGATGATACGTTCCAGCAGTGCCTGGGGCTTTTGGGTCGGATAACCGAGACGTTCGGCATCCTGGGCTCGTAATTGTGTAATATCTGTCCAAATATCGCCAACGACTATCCCTTCTTGCTCATCCAAATATTTCTTCTTAACGATCCTGCCCTCTTGTTTATTCGGGAATAACAACCTACCCTCTTTATGGAGCAAATCCATTTTCTCCTTTGTTATTCTCCATCCTTTAGCAGGATAAGGATAACCCATGAACGAATACATGAGGTTTGGGCGTGGATTAGGGCTGGATAGATCAGATATACTGAACCGCCTAGCTCCTTCAGGAACAATCCCTGTCTTTAGTTCTTCAGTGGTCATTTTTCGAATTGTTCCGTCTGTCATTTCGATATTGTTAAACCAATTTGTTAAATGTCCCTCATGATGAGGCACACGATTAACAAAAAAGCTATAGTCACGTGTTTTTACATAAAAAAGCAGATGATCAGAAATCGCGGAAAATCTGTTTTTGGCATCATTATGAGTGTCCGAACGTTTCCAAGTGATATCATTACGGAAATTTTCTGGTCCAAATATCGTATCCAAAACAATTTTCAGGTAATGGCTCGCTGTTGGATCACAATGTAAATATAAACTCCCTGTCGGCTTCAGCACCCGGTGCAGCTCCACCAACCGGGCTGCCATCATCACCAGGTAAGCCCCCATCTGGTTCATGCCAATAAACTGCCTCAGCGCGCCAATCATCGAGGATACCCGCTGTGTGCCTTCGGTCACCAACTCGGTGTAAATCCGCTCGGTTTCCATGTTCCAGTGCCAGGTATCGTCAAATGCAGTAATTTGAGCCTCGGAATCGTGACCGCTCTCGTCTTTGAAAAGCACGTTGTACGACCGGTTGCTGTTGAAAGGCGGGTCCAGGTAAATCAAATCCACGCTTTCATCCGGGATGTAATCGCGCAGAATAGACAGATTGTCGCCGTAGTAGAGGGTGTTGGGCTGCATTGTGAATTTCCTCGAAAAGGGATATTCGTATTATACAGAAAAAATTTTGATATGTTGGCAAATATTGGAAATAAAACCGCCCTGATATAATCGGGCGGTTATTACCTGAATTGGGGTCAAACGTTTCAGGCACACTTAGTTATTTTGAAGAAAAATTCTGATTATTCTCATTTCATTATATGTTGCCAGTTTTGAATCGCCAATGGTAAGGGCGCATCAATTAATCATGTTATTACCATGTCATTTGTCAAAATTGAAAAAAATTCCCCCAACAGCAGGGGAAAAACGTGATGGATATACAGCCTCAGGTTTTTTGTACGATACGCATATGTCACTAATTCCAAAACTCACCCGTTACACAACGGCTTTTTCTTCTGAATTGACAATCCAAAAAGGGATTTGATGCCTGCATGGATAGCAGGTTGGCCTATCTCCTATCCGGAGAACCCACCTGTACAGGCAGTATTCGGCTGCGCTTCCGCGATTTCATTATAAAAAATCTACAGGATTTGTCAATTGGATTCATTTTGTCATTTCGGAGAGTCAGACAGCGTTTTTGGCTGTCTGACTCGGAGAAATCCGCCCATGAACCCATCTTCGCACGTTTCCAGATATGGAACCGGTCATGGCCGGCCCCTGGGTGGACTGCCGCCAGCGGATCTCTCCGTGAAGGCTTAGCCTTCACTCCGAGATGACACAATGGGCTGGAATGCGCGACCGTGTTGCTTTCTCATCAATAAAATCACCCTGGCCTTTCAAGACAACATCTGCTTTAGAAATCCGCTAGGCAAGCTGCGCCGTTACGGTTTGGTAGTTTGGGTTGAGCGTGTTTGGCATAGCCAAACACGCTCAACCCAACACAACGCCGGCAGAAATGGTCATCTCAATCCCATGCGGTGCGTTCAACTTCAGGCGCGGGATTGCATCACGGTATATACTGTCTGGAAATGTGAGCTGCCAGGGTAAATTTTGGAAACCAATTGGGATTTCCCCGCTACAATCTTTTTAAAAAAATACATATCCCTGTGCCATATTTTTCCTGGGTGTCCAGTAAAATGATCCCAGGCGACTCACCCGGAGAAGACACCATGACGGATCTTGAACGACAAATTCAAGCAATCGAACACGGTTTGCTGAATGCCTCCCGCAGCACTGAACACCCGACGAAGAAAATGGAGCTGATCCAGCGGATGGCGTATTACAAGGTGCCCGGCATCAGTCTGGCTCTGATCGATCAGGAGCACCTGGCCTGGGCAAAGGGATATGGCCTGATGGAAGCCGGCAGTGACAGGCCCATCACCTCTGAGACCATCTTTCAGGCTGCTTCCATCAGCAAACCGGTCATTGGTATGGTGGCGCTGCATCTGGTGGAAGCCGGGCTGCTGGATCTGGACGCCGACGCCAACGACTTTCTGCGTTCCTGGAAGATTCCCGCCAGCAAATACCTCAGGGTGCGCCCGGATGGTACGCGGCCGCTGGTCACCCTGCGGGGATTGCTCTCACATACCTCGGGGATGGGTTCGCACGGCTACCAAGGATACCCCGCCGGCAGTTCGCTGCCCAACCTGCTGCAAATCCTCGATGGACAGCCGCTAGCCAACTCGAAGCCCGTGAGGATGGCGCAGGAACCGGGGAAGGGATTTCTGTATTCAGGCGGCGGGTATCTGGTGATCCAGCAGATGATGGAGGATGTGACCGGTATACCGCTGGCAGTCCTGGCGAAAGCGATTCTCTTCGATAAGCTGGGGATGACACACAGCACTTTCGATTCCACACCGCCGCAGGATTTCACATCGCAAGCAGCCAGTGCTCACCTGAAAACCGGCGAGCCGCTGCCCGGTAAATGGCATACTTATCCTGAACAGGCCGCTGCCAGCATGTGGACTACGCCGTCCGATCTGGCTTGCCTGATTGTGGAAGTGCTTAAATCGCTGAAAAGTGAGTCCAACCGGGTGCTTTCGGCAGAGATGACCCGCCGGATGTTGGTTCCGCAAATCAGCATGGGCAGGCTGGGTTTCAATATCGTCATCCAGGACGGGCTGACCCGCTTTGGGCATCCGGGTTGGAACGAAGGTATTCACAATATGATGATCGCCTGCCCGGAGACCGGACAGGGCATCATCTGGATGACCAACGGCGAAAACGGACGGCAGCTTGGCAGAGAGGTATCCCGCGGATTGGCAGAGATCGTCAAATATTCCTGGTGGTAAACCCTCCCGGAGGATAATCACCTCATCCGATCAAACGATTCCTGTGTAATGGAAAGTCACGATTCCATATCTGGGACCGTGATAGATCATCCCCTATCCGATCCCTCGTCGCGGTGCAGACACCGCTCACTCGGGATGACAAAAAAGAACATCCTCAGGATTGCCATTCACGAGCCAGAGGGCTCTCTCAAGTGTCATTTCGTAACGTCGGGCTTTGCCAGACGCACAGAAATCCGCCATAGAGGCCCATCATTTTCGTTTCCATATCTGGGACCGTGATGGATTATCCCCTATCTGATCCCTCGTCGCGGTGCAGACACCGCTCACTCGGGATGACAAAAAAGATCATCCTCAGGATTGCCATTCACGAGCCAGAGGGCTCTCTCAAGTGTCATTTGTAACGTCGGGCTTTGCCAGACGCACAGAAATCCGCCCATGAGCCTCTCTTCGAACGGTTCCATATCTGGAACTCGGATCGCTGATCCTCGGGCGGATCTCTACGTGAAGCCTTTGCCTTCACTCCGAGATGACATAATGGGCTGGAATACGCGACCGAGTTGCTTTCTCATCATTAAAATCACCCTGGCCTTTCGAGACAGCATCTGCTTTAGAAATTCGATTATGCAAGCTGCGCCGCTACGGTTTTGCGGGTTGGGTTGATCGTGTCACCGGTTTCTAGCAAAACATGAAGCAGCGAAACCCAACACAATTCAGACAACCGATGAATTTTCAATACCAAATGGAATTTGATGCCTGCATGGCTAGCAGGTTGGCCTATCTCCTATCCGGAGAACCCACCTGTACAGGCAGTATTCGGCTGCGCTTCCGCAATCTCATTTTAGTGAATCGACTGGGGATGTCAAGCTGACATCCCCATGAAAAAACCGGTTCATTTCATGTCTCGATGGATGATCCCCTCTACCCCTCGAGAGATTTTTTCACCCTCGCCAGTCTGGCCTTCGCATCTTCCGCCACGGCCTTCACCTCCGGGTTGTCAAACACGCTCAGGCGGGCCACCGCGTCCACCAGCCCCACCTCAATGCGGCCGTCTTCCGCCTGGCGGATGGTCACATTACAGGGCAGCAGCCAGCCGGCGGCCGGGTCAGCCGAGAGCGCCCGGTGCGAGAGCTGCGGGTTACAGGCGCCTAAAATCTTATAAGGCGGAAACTCAACCCCCAGTTTCTCTTTGAACACCTGTCGGGTATCAATTTCGGTCAGAACGCCAAAGCCCTCCGCTTTCAAAGCTTCTATGGTACGCGCATAAGCGCTCACAAAGTCTGTATCCAGACGAATAATTTCACCCACTGATTGTTTCGTTTTTTCGGTCATATCTCTCCTGCTACCTGTTTCCAAATAATTGCTTCGTTTCGTTGTTACTACTTCATTGGATCGCCCGGCCCCAAAATGGTTACAGTTCAACCAAAACACTCATGCGGGTTTAATGAAACAACGCCCTCCGGGGTGGAGAGCGTTCTTCGTTTCACATGTGTATCCCTATCGTTTGAGCAGTGAGCCCATGCGGCTGTAGATCAGATGCGCGGCGCGTTTGGGCGCCAGCCGTGCCATGAAGTCCATCATCTTCGCGTCGCTTCCCACCAGCACACGGTACTTGTTCTGCTCCATGGCCGCCACAATGATCCCGGCAGCATCGCGCGCCGGCGTGGTTTTCATCTGCTTCTGCGGTTTCGCGTTCTCGGGGGCAGGCGCCTCGAAAGATACGCCGGAATTGGTGCTGATGTTGGTGGCGATGGCGCCCGGAAAAACCACTGTCACATGCACGTTGGTATCCAGCAATTCGGTGTACAGCCCCTCGGTAAACAGCTTGGTGGCCGCCTTGGAAGCCCCGTACAGCGTCTGGCCGGGTACCGGCAGAAATGAGCCCATACTGGCCACATTCACCACATGCGCCTCCGGCCGCTTAAGCAGATACGGCAGGAACGCCTTGGTCATATTGATGGTACCGTAAAAGTTCACGTTGATCATGCGCTCGATATCAGTGTAGTCCAGATCGTTGAAGCGCACAAACTGTTGGATGATGCCGGCGTTGTTGATTAACCCATCCACCACTCCGTGCGCATCAATCACCGCCTGCGGCAGGGCTTCCACCGTCGTCCGGTCGGTGATATTGAGCACATGCGTGGAAACACGCTCCTTCCGGCTGCCGGCCAGTTCTCTGGTTTCCTGTAACGTGGGCGCGCTCAAATCCACAGCAGCCACACGGGCGCCTTTTTCGAGCAGCACACCCACCAATGCCCGGCCAATCCCGCTGCCGGCGCCTGTTACCACAATCACTTTTGATTCTACGTTCATAAAATCCTCCCTGAACGAA
>DAISXR010000094.1:0-3563 GCA_036825755.1 Anaerolineaceae bacterium | reverse complement strand
GAAATCTCAACCCCGCAGGTGGGTGATCCGTTGATGCCCAGCACACCCGCCACCTCAAACCCGTTTCGCCGGTACTGTTCTATCTGAAAAACCAGGTCAGCGGCCAACCGCCGGCACATGGACTGCTCCGCGCCGCCCGCCATGCACACCGCCACGCGAGTATCTTCGGATGCCACCGTGCCGGGTTGATCCGCCTGCGCCTGGCGATCCAACCCCAGGCACATCAGTTCAGGGCAAAGCATCTGCACAAATCCCACACCCGCCTGTAAAATGGCCAGGGTCGCTTCGGTCATCGCGCCGGGATAAAAGGCGCACCGGTCGATTTTGGCATTCTGGTTCAAAACGCAGTGCGCCGCCAGAATCACCCGTTTGCTGCGCTGATCATTGAACATGGTTGTCCTCCCCGTTTACCGGTTCCCTTAGCTGCCCTATACTGTTTCGTGCATTTCACGAGCCGGCTGGTTACCGGTGCGCTTCACCACCGCCAGCAGCAAAACCAGCCCGGCCGCTGAAATGAGGATGCCCACCGTCAGCATAAACGGCACCCCGCCGCGTGAATCCAGCATAAATCCACCCAGGAAGTTGCCGATGATGCCGCTGATGCCCATCGACATGGCCATGATGGTCTGCCCCTTTACCTTATCCGCCTGGCCGATCACCTGGTTGACGTAATATACCGAAGCCGGCAGGAAAAGTGCATAGGCGAAGAACTGCAAAGACTGGGCGACATAGATCCACAATACGTTGGGTGCCAGCAGCGTGAGTATCGCCTTGAGTACCACAAACACCCCGGATAACTTGAGAATAGCCCCCGGGCTGCGCATTTTGCGATGAAACCACGGGAACAGGGCCATAGCCGGCAGCTCCAAAAACCCGGCGATGGCAATGGCGATGCCAAGCTGCGAGCTGTCGCCGCCTACGCGCCGAATGATCTGAATGGTATAGGTGTTGATGACAATATGCGAGAAGAATAGCAGTGCGCCCCCGGCAACCACCGCCATAAAACGCCTGTTTTTGAGCGCAAATTCCAACAGCCCGGCTGCTTTGGGTTCGTCTCTGCCGGCGGGGGCGGCGGATTTTGCAGCAGTGCGGAAGGTATACACCAGCACCATGCCGATCAATCCCAGCCCGATGTTGGTGACCATGACGATCTGCGGACCAAAGCGCTGCACCAGAAAACCCATTCCAAGTGACAGCGAGGCATAGGCAAACGACCCGATCCCGCGCGCCAGGCTATAGTTGAGGGGCACGCCGCGGTTGATGTGCTCCATCGCCATGGAGGTGACCAGTGATACCTCAGTGGTGAAGAACCCCAGCAGGAGGATGAAAACCACCGCGATGGGCAGTACCTGTGGCGGGAGCAGCAGCAGAAAGAAGGAAAACAGCGCGCACAGCGCGAACATCACCGCGGCCAGCGTGCGCACCGAATAACGGGTTGTACGGTCGGCGAAAGCCGCCACCACCGGGCCAAACAACAGCCCAAAGGTGTTACCCACCGTAAAAGTGATCCCCAGTTCCGAGTTGCTAAAACCATGCGCCAGCAAAAACACCGGCGCAAATGAAAACACACAACAATACCCGGCAATGCTGACCGCCTGGAGTATCGAATAATTGATGGTCAGCTTCTTCCCCAACCGGTCAACATCTTCCATGGATCCAACCCTGTAAAGTCTGAGATACGCGCATAAGTAATGATTATACCGGCTGAAGCGGGTTTGCCCAGCGCCGAAAAATAAGCCCTCCATAAATGGAAGGCTCCAAACCCGCACCAAATACCGGCCGGGGCGAGTTCAATGCGCTGCCAGATAGGCTTTTACTTCCTGCATAAAGGCCGCCGTCTCCCGCATTATCCGGTCCGAGAGCGCCGCCTGATCGCCAAAATCCGGCTCATCCGCCGCAATATGCTCCAGGATGGAATCAGCGGTCTTGGGGTTCTCCACCAGCCGGTACTTCTCCCAGTTGCTTTGCCTGATCACCTGCCAATAATCCGCCTGCACCTGCCGGTTGACCCCTGACAGCCACACCTCAAAGCGAAACTGCTCATGCAGAAATACCACCGCGATCTTCAATCCGCGCGGTTCCAGCCACGGCGGGATGCACGAAAAGTACGTCATATCCATAAAGCCGCTGTACAGGCTGCCGGATACACGGCAATCCGGATAGGTTTCCTTGAAGCGGGTCTTCAGCCCTGACATAAATTCCATCAGACCCCGGTAGGCCTGCTGAATGGAGCCTTTTTCAAGCTGACACCGGTATTCCTTCATCGATTCGGACAGGGTTTCCATGTTTCCTCCTTCCTAGCTCATCAAAGACCGCCCCACTCATCCCTGAGCAATCCATAGAAGTTATGGTCATGAAACGCGCCGTCCCAGTAATAATAGTCCCGCAGCACACCCTCCAGCTTGAACCCCAGCTTTTGTAACAGGCGGTTGGATCCAGCATTATCCACATGCACCACCGCGTCGATGCGGTGCAGGTTCATACGCGTAAAGCCATTGTTCAGCGCCGCGCGTAGAGCCTCGGTCATGTAGCCCTGTCCCCAGCAGTCCGGTGACAGGTCATAGCCCACCTCGGCGCGCATATGCGCCCGATCCCACTTGTGGAAGCCACAGGTGCCGATCACCCGCCCATCCGCCTTGCGCACCAGGGCCCAGCGGTTGTGGTTCTTGCCTTCCGGGTTGAGATAGAACTGGATGATGGCCTCCGCTTCCTCGCGGCTGGCCACCGGGGGTTCATCCAGCAGGTACTGCGCCACGCGCGCATCGCCAAAGTGCTGATACGCAAAATCAAGATCCTCCATACTCAATGCGCGCAGAAACAACCGCCCGGTATGCAAATCAGGGTAAGTGAGTTCAATGTGCTCTGTCATGGTCTCCTCAAACCTTCTCTTTAAATCTGATCAAGGTAAAAAGCGTGCTGGATCCTGAATAACGCCAGTATTTCATCCAGCGGGATGCTGCCCACATCCGGCAATTCAATCAGTTCCGTGCCGCAGCGGTAGTATTCCCTGCCATCAGCATACCGGTAGGTGTATCCCTGCGTACCGTCGCACGACCCGCAGCCGTAACAGCCGGTATAGCGGTAATCATGCTCCTCAATGGTGCGGCGAATGGCCTCGTGGAAATAATCGGAATACGTCGGCGCGGCAAAGTATTTAAGCCTCACCATCGGCTTGCCTTTGTTCAGGGTAAAACGCAGAATCCGTTTGGAGATCTTTGGATGCACAAGGCCGTAGCTCAAATCTTTGGTTTTATCCCGTTTGACCCGGTATCCCAACTTAATAGCCTCATCAGCCAGAGCCAGAATGACCGGTTTTTCATTCTCTGCCAGCAAAGCCAGGTAATCTTCCATACCGCCGTCCTGTGATTACGATCCTAACACTTTAGCTCCCGGATCTCCGGGTTTTCGATCAGTGATTTTTCCAAATGCCGGTGCAATTCCGGCGAACCGGAAACGCGCCAGAAGCAGGTGATCTCGTCGCCCGTCTTCACCTTGCTGTGCGCCTGGATACGCATACCGGCCGAGCGGAAAGCCTCTTCCAGCGCTTCCACCTTGCCCATATC
>DAISXR010000093.1:0-13290 GCA_036825755.1 Anaerolineaceae bacterium | reverse complement strand
CGGTGCTGTTGATGCGTCCGCTGCTGCCGTATGCGCTGGCCTTCGCGGCCGGAGCCATGATTTACGTGGTGGTGGAGGAATTGATTCCCGAATCACAACGTGGCGAGCATTCCAATATTTCCACCATCGGGTTGATGCTCGGGTTCGTGGTGATGATGGCACTGGACGTGGCATTGGGTTAGGAAACAGGTACAATCATTTACCATGCTGTATGTAGTCGCAACACCAATTGGAAATATGGGGGATATCACCCTGCGGGCTTTGGAAACACTCAAAGCGGCTGATTATGTGGTCAGCGAGGATACACGCAAGACTGGATTCCTGCTGAAACACTTTGAGATTAAAAAACCACAGATCTCGTTTCACGAATACAACGAAGACCGCCAGGTGGCCCGTATCGTGGAGTTATTGAATGAGGGGAAGAACGTAGCACTGGTCACCGATGCCGGGATGCCGGCCATCTCAGACCCGGGGTATCTGCTGGTGCGGGCCGCAATTGAAGGTGGCATTCCGCTCACCGTGCTGCCGGGTCCCACAGCGGTCATCATGGCTGCCGTTCTGTCAGGCCTTCCGCTGCACAGTTTTACGTTCCGCGGATTTCCACCTCGAAAACCCGGCGCGCGCCGGCGGTTTTTCCAGGTGGATGAACATGCACCGCATACCCTGATTTTTTACGAGAGCCCGTACCGCCTGAAGGCTTTTCTGGAGGATGCCCTGTTTGTGTATGGTGACCGCCAGGCGGCTATCGCCAACGACCTGACCAAACTGTTTGAAACGGTGCTGCGCGGTAGCCTGTCTGAGTTGATCGAACAGGTGACCGCCAATGAACCGCGCGGCGAGTACTGCGTGGTGATTGCCGGTGAACGCGATGCGAAAAAGTCTGCGCATGACGAGGATGAGGAATGAAGCACCGCTTTTTCGTGCAGCCGGGTCAGATTGGGAAGGTGGGTGTACTCTTTCCTGAGGAGACCGCCCGACAGATTCGGCAGGTGCTGCGGCTGCGCCCCGGTGAGACGGTGATGGCACTGGATGGTCAGGGCATGGAGTACAGCGTCGAGCTTGAAACGGTCTCCAACGAGAAGGTGTGGGGCAGGCTGATGGGCCAGAACCCTTCGGCCGGTGAACCTGCTGTGCAGGTAAGGTTGTATCTCAGCCTGACCCAGCGCGAGAAATTTGAGTGGGCGCTCCAAAAATGTACCGAGGTGGGGGTGAGCTGTTTCGTACCGGTCATCTCCAGCCGCACCCTGGCCCGGGATAAAGAACAGGCCCTGCAGAAAACCGACCGGTGGGTTCGCATTCTCAAAGAGGCCGCCGAACAATCGGGGCGCGGGTTGATTCCCGCCATTCTCCCGCCGGTCACCTTGAGCGATGCGTTGGCGCAGGCCAGGGAAAATAATCTTCCATCCGCGTTTTTATGGGAAGGCCCCTCGCAAACCGCTTATCGTACCTGGTTGAGTGAGCAGGCGCAGATCCAACCGCCTGACAAAAGGACGCTGGGTTTGTTTATTGGGCCGGAGGGGGGTTATTCCGATGAAGAGGTTGAAATGGCCCATCAGGCGGGGATCCAGCCGGTGAGCATGGGAAAGCGTATCCTGCGAATGGAAACCGCCGCGGTAGTCGCGGCGGCATTGGCGTTGTTTTCGTTTGGCGAAATGGATTAAGTAATTCCATTCCCGTGTACAGGCTGTCTCAAAAGCAACAAGGCTTTTGAGACAGCTTTTTTTAGGCTCCGTCATCCTCCGGCGGTGCGGTGGGGCCATAATCCAGCACTTCGCGGGTTTGTGTGTTGGGCAGGCGACCGCTGATGATGCCTTTCTCTTCCATGCGGTCAACCAGGCGGGCTGCGCGAGTGTATCCAATTCGCATTCGGCGCTGCAGCATGGTCACCGAGGCGCGGCCTTCGCGCCGCACCAGATCCACCGCTTCGTCATACACCGGGTCGCTTTCCTCGGCGGCTTCTTCCCAGAGCGAGTTCTGCTGCAGTGGTACTCCCTGCGGCAGTTCTTCGGGGATGGAAGTATTCTCATCGACGGACGCTGTTTGAGCAGGCTGGTTATACCCGGCATCTTTCCAGTATCTGACAAGGCGCTGGTTTTCTCCGTCTGATACATAGACACCCTGCAGACGTACCGGCGCGGGGGCGTCGGGGGCCTGGAAGAGCATATCACCACGCCCCAGCAGCCGTTCGGCGCCGGGCTGGTCGAGAATCACACGGCTGTCAACCCCGGATGCCACAGCAAACGCGATACGGGCCGGGAAGTTGGCCTTGATCAGGCCGGTGATCACATCGGTGGAGGGGCGCTGGGTGGCCAACACCAGGTGAATACCGGTTGCGCGCGCCAGTTGTGCCAGGCGGGTGATGGCGCGTTCGGTTTCATCCGGCGCCAGCATCATCAAATCAGCCAGTTCGTCGATCACCACCACGATATAGTGGTATTTCTCGGCCGGGAATTTGGTGTTGTATTCTTCGATATTCCGCACGCCGACCTTATTGAACTTGTGGTAACGGCTGTCCATCTGCTGTGTGATCCACTGCAAAGCGTTGATCACCATATCCGCTTCGGTCACCACCTTGTCCAGCAAATGCGGGATGCCGTTGTAGCCGGTCAGCTCCACCCGTTTGGGATCCACCAGAATCAGCCGCAGATCAGTCGGCGAGTTGAAAAGCAGCAGGCTGGCCAGGATGCCGTTGACGCACACCGATTTACCGGAGCCGGTGGTTCCGGCGATCAGCAGATGCGGCATGCGCGCCAGATCCACTGTGTAGGGTTTGCCGGACACATCCTTCCCCAATGCGAAGCGCAGGGGGGATTGGATGCGCTTGAACTGGTTGTTGTCGATCACTTCCATCAGCGTTACCCGGCTGGTTTCACGGTTGGGTACTTCCACACCCACATAGCTCTTGCCGGGCACCGGCGCCTGGATGCGGATGCTGGGAGCGGCCAGCGCCAGCGCAAGGTCATCAGCCAGTGAGGAGATTTTTGCCACCCGCACGCGGGTACGGCCCTGGCGAGTCTCCAGGAAATCAGGCTCAATGCCGTACTGGGTGACGGTGGGGCCGTGCTTGATATCCACCACATGCCCGGGCGCCCCAAACGAGGCCAGCGTATCTTCCAGCAGCCTGGCAATCTCCATATCAGAGCTTTCCTGCTGAGCTGCCGGGGTGGCGGGGTCGAGGATGTCTTTCAGGACGGGTAGTTTCCACACGGCAGCCGGGCGGCTGCGCACCACAACCGGTTGGATGACAGGCTGGGTAGGAACATCACCGGGTCTGGCCGGTTTATCCGCCGGTTCACGTACCGGTTCGGCGGGTGTTTTCTCGGATGGGCGTAACCTGGCCGGCGCGGTCGACGATGTGACCGGCTGGTTAAGATCCCTCAGGGGCTGAAACGTATCAGGCAACTGTACCGGGGCATCCGGCGGGATCATTTTGACTTCACCCTGTACTTCACGGTTTTCCTGCTGCCAGCGGCGGATGATTTCTTCAATAAATTGGCGCAGTTTGTCGATGGCCGGCAGCACCCCGTGATACAGATCTCGCAGCGAGATATCAAAGGCGAATGTAATCGCGATCAGCAGCCAGGCAATCAGAACCACCACCGTGGCGGCCATGCCCAGACTGTCGACGAACAACTGGCGCAGAAAATGCCCCAGGATCCCGCCTGATGTGGAGACCGCCTCAGAGGGCAACCCGGATACCACCAGGCTGATCCATAGCAAGACGTTGAGCAGCAGCAGGGTGATGCCCGCCAGACGCTCAAAGGTGAGCGGCGGAACCACCTCGCTGCGGCTGATCAGCAACCACAAACCCAATACAACAAAAGCCAGACTGAAATAGTAGGCGCCCCAGCCCACCAGCTTGAACCACAGACCAGACCACCACACCGCCACGGTAGCCTCTTTGCTGAAGAGCGTTAGAAAACTGATCAGCCCCAGCATGGCGATAAAAGCCCCGAAGAAGTCAAGCTTCTGCTCGCGGGTCAGGCCGTCCCAGGCCGGGGTTGCCTTTGCGCGGCTGCTCCTGCGCCCGGTTATGGAGGAACGGGAGGTCTGCGACCGGCCCGAATATGATTTGGACCGGCTGACCGGTTTTTGCCGTACCGGTGTTTTTTTGACGGAACGGTTGCTGACGGGTTTACTTTTCAGTCCTGGAGTGGTTGTTTTAGGCACCTGGGTTAGTTCCCTTGTTGAAAATGTTTGAAACCGAACTGACACTGGTAAAAACTTGCCGGGATTATAGCATATCCATTTATTTGCCGGTTTGAACCGACATCCCTGCTGTACCATGCATAATCATTGCCAGTTTTCATCAACAAAACCGGGCTGACCCTATGTTGTGATGCAGGTCAGCCCGAATGGTTTTGGTGGATGATGGTCGAGGTGATCAGTGGGTCTTCCGCCAGAGGTACAAGGCAGCAGCGGCTGTAACCACAGCGAACGCTGAAAACAGGTAGGTCACCCAGGGCGGTATCTCACCGGTTTTGGTCTGCCCGCTTGTAGGCTGTATGGAGGACTCAGGGATGGTCATCTGGTTGGCCTGATCATCCGGTTTGACGCCCAGAATGGGGCCGTTATCCTGGGTTTCACCGCCGTATGCCTGTGTGACGGCTTCATCACCGGCCTGGGGGGCAGCTTCTTCGGCTGCCGGGCTGGGCTGCTGTCTCAGCGTGTCGGTGCTATCAGGTGAAGTCAATCCGCTTTCAGCGGTAGGGGTAGCCTGTGCTTGCAAGGGTTCAGCAGGCATTTCCTCGGAGGGCGCATCCGCCGCGGTTTCTGGTGCGCTTTCACCCGTCAGAGTCTCCTGTTCGCTGGTGATGGTCTGATCAGGCGGCAGCATCATGGTCGTGGCATTATCCTGTGTGTACACCGGCGCACTTGGGCCTCCGCCGCCCTTTCCTTCAGCCATCACCTGCGGAGCCACCCCGCCCCAGTAGATGATCTGCGGCTGCTCGGCGGCAGTTTCTGTATACCCATCCATCTCAGCGCTCATGGCGATCTGGTTCGCGGTCGGCGCCTCTTTACCCAAAAAGCCGCCCGGTAAAAACTGTACCAGCAGCAGCACAAGCACGATCACTGCCGAAGCGGCAGATGCATAGCTGAAAACCGGCAGCCAGAGGCTTTTTCGCGGGGCGGGAACCATGTCAGGGGTGAGGGTGAAGTTGCGGGGAACTTTGCGGCGGGGCAGTGAGCGAATCATCGAGCGGGTGACCTTTAGTTGGTTCAGTTCGCTGCGCAATTGTGGGTCGCTCTGTAAACGCCTCTCGAATTTTTCTTTTTCTCGGGGATTGAGTTCTCCGTCTATATATGCGGAGAGATCAAGCCAATCCCTGGATCGCTCATTCATTCTCATATCGCTGCCTCGTCATTTAGACGAAATTTTTCGGGTAAAAGTTCCTGAAAACCGCGCAGACAATCCTGCAGACGCACACGAGCCCGGGCCAGTCTGGATTTTACCGTACCCAACGGGCGGTTGATGGCGCTGGAAACGTCCTTGTAGTCCAGACCCTCCATATCCACCATCACCACGATGACCTTGAATTCATCCGGCAGATCATCGAGACAGTGCGTGATAGCAGCCTCCAGTTCGGTATCCTCAAGCGCTTTTTCCGGCTGCGGTTTATCATCCGCCATCCATTGCGGCGATTCGATTTCCTCCTCATCCTCCTGGTTCACCGGCTCGAGGGGGACGTGAGGCTGTCTTTTCTGGCGGCGCAGCTCATCATAGCACTGGTTGGTCACAATTCGCATCAGCCAGGCTTTGAATGAACCGCCCCGGAATCCCTTAATATTGTTGTATGCAGCAATCATGGCAAGCTGGGTGGCATCTTCGGCCATGTCCGGATCGGATAGGATACGGTAGGCAACGTTGTAGGCCAGCTCCTGATGCAGAAGCACCAACCGGTTGAACGCGGTCAAGTCTCCTTCTCTTGCTGCAACTGCCAGCTCAATTTCGTCCATGTAAGTTTGTTCCCTGTTTCCAATACGTAACAATTGATCAACCCCCCCACCATTATAATACGGGCTTTCAGGTCTTTTTCAAGACCTGCCGGTTAACTGGTTATACACCTGTTTGTATTTTACAAGATCGGGGGGATTCAGCGCCAGGATGGTTTTGAGGACCGTCAAAGCCGCATCGTATTTGCCTTTTTTCGTCAACTGCTCCAGGATGATATCCAGTTGCTCGATAGCCTGAGCCTTGTTGCCGCGTTTGTGATACCAGTCCGCCAGGGTTTTGCGGATCTCCAGCGCATCCGGCAGTTCATCCGCCAGACCTTTGAGATACAGCTCCACCAGATCGATTTTCTGGCTGCCCATCAGAAACACGACAAAATTATTCATCTTCTGTCTGGAAGCGTCGCGGTTGCCCATGCGGTAATGAAGTGAAGCAGTGCGAACGCTCGCGACGATATCCAACGGATCCATAGCCAGGATCTTTTCATAGACCAGAACCGCCTGCTGGAATTCAACCTCCTGGATGTGCAGCGAAGCCTTTTGATGCAGCAGCGATATGGAAAGCGCTCTGTGAGCCGGAAACGGCAGTGTCATATTGATGGCTTCGGTGAGCACCTGATGCGCCCTGGCCGGTTCAGCCGACTGGAAGAATATTTCCGACAATTGGCACAATTGCTCGACAGCCGGTTTGATTTTCCCCTGCCGTTTGAGCATCTCCACCAGTTTGGTGCGTATCGATTCATCGAGCGGAGCAGCCTGAACACCCTGTTCTAAGGTCTGAACAGCCTGCTCTGTCTGCCCGCGCAGACTGTACAGGGTGGCGATCAACTTGAATTTTTCAACCGCTTCTTCCGTACGTCCCTGCTTTGCCAGGCTCTCGGCGATTAGTATCTGGGCGGGCAGCAGCACGGGGCCGTCTTCGATCATGTAGAAGATTTCTTCCATGGCGCTGCGGGTATGGTTTTCTTTTTCCAGCTCTTTTACGTCGGTGAAACGCTCTACCAGCGGGCTCCCCCCGGCGGCCAGCAATTCAGCCAGCAGGGTGCTGCCCGATTGCCCCGATGCGATTTGCGAGTGCAACCCGGCCAGCCGATCGTGCCAGTTGGGACAGTTCACTTCCTGCTCAATCGTTTCGCACAGGTTTTTCAGGAAGGCGGGGTTTTTCTCTCTGGAATAGGATTGAATGAATGGCTTAAACATCCCCGATTGCGCGTGCAGCAAATCGGGTGACGAAGCGCTGCTGTCTGCTACGGCCAGCGCCTGCAGATAAGCCGCTGCCGCATCAGGATAGTTCTCTTCCGCATAATATATCTTGCCCAGCAACAGAAACGAAGCCAGGGCGTAGTCAGGGAAAGAGCGGGTCTGTTTTAAATGGGATATAGCCTGGATCACCTTGTCTTCCGACAGGATGGATCCGATCAGGAAGTGGATGGCCGGGTTGTTAATCCCCCCCTGAAGCAAGGATTGCAACTCGGTGAGGCACCAATTTTCCATGCCGCGCGCCAGATACTCCACCGCGCGGTTGATGTGGCCCAACAACGCCAGACATTCCGGGTCGGCGGAAAGGTCTCTGACCCCCTCAGGGGCAGTGGTCTGAGCCTCAGGTTTACTCATCTGGAGTGTGGCGGCAAACTCAAAAAACAGCGCTGCCAGATGCGATTGAGCTGCTTCGTACGCTTTCTCCAGCGGAGCCTGCGCTTTTTGGTAATCCTGACCCTGCCCGTCGGACGTTTTTCCATTCTGGTCTTCCACCAGTCTGGATAAATCGGACAGCACGATATCGCTGTTCTGAGAGAGATTTGAGAACCGGTTCAGAGCAGCCCTGTCCTGAGGGTTTTTCTGCAGGATATGCTGCAGACATTCTGCTGCCCTGGCTGTATTCCCCTTCTGCTCGAATAAATCGGCTGCTTTCTGGTAAAATGACTGGCTCTCCTGGTCTTTACCCTGCTGCTCATAGATCAGGCCGATTTTTTCAGCGATCACCGGCTCCTGTGGTGATCGACGCCAGGCCAGCTCAAAATAATGCAGCGATCTTTGCAGATCCCCTTTTTCCAGCAGCGAGTGAGCCAGATACTGCAGCGCTCTGGGATGGTCCGGCTGCTGCTCGGTCCACTGACGGTACCCGCTGACCGCCAGATCCCAGCGCCCATCCCAGGCAGCCAGATGGGCGGCCTGGATATTGACGGGGGTAAAAGCGGGGTTCTCGGTCATAAGGGGGTGACCGCCTGCGGGCTACTCCGTTTTCAGCACGTTCATGATGCCCCAGTTTTTACCGGAGCGGGCTTCGGTGCTGAGGGGGATCCCAATTTGATAGGCGCTTTCCATGGTGTTTTGCACCACCCGTGCTGCCTCGTTCAGTTCTTCAGGCGCGCACTCCAAAATCAGCTCATCATGCACCTGCAGCAGCAGGCGGCAGTGCAGACCGGCTTTTTTCAGTGCGGGCGGCAGGTGAAGCATGGCCAGTTTCATGATATCGGCAGCGGTGCCTTGAATGGGGGCGTTGATCGCCTCGCGTTCTTCGCGCCGGCGCATATTGAAATTGCTCTGAGATTGCAAATTGGGAAAGTAGCGTCTGCGCCCGAGCAGCGTTTCTACATACCCTTGCTGGTTGGCCAGTTGCTTGATGCCATCGAGGTATTTTTTCACACCCGGGAATTCCTGGAAATACGCTTTTACAAAGTCTTCGGCTTCCGCCAGCGTGAGCCCGGTGGAGTTGCTCAACCCGAAGGCGCTCATCCCGTAGATTAATCCAAAGTTGATGGCTTTGGCGTGGCGGCGCTGCTCTTTTGTCACTTCTTTGAGCGGGATGGCGTAAATGGCTGCCGCGGTGGTGGCGTGGATATCCTGGTTCTTGCGGAAGGCCTCCAGCATGGTTTCATCGCCTGACATGTGCGCTACAATCCGCAGTTCAATCTGCGAATAATCCACCGACAGCAGCAGGCAGTCGCCTTCGGCGATGAAACCGTGGCGTACCTGTTGTCCGATCTCGGAGCGGATGGGAATGTTTTGCAGGTTGGGGTTGGAAGAAGCCAGCCGCCCGGTGACCGAACCGGTCTGGTTGAACGAGGTGTGTACCCGGTTGGTGATCGGATTGACCTGCAGCGGCAGCGAATCCACATAGGTGGACTTGATTTTGGCCAGTTCGCGGTACTCCAGCAGCAGATCCACAACAGGATGTTTGCCCTTCAAATCATCCAGTACGGCTGCTGAGGTGGAGAAGTGCCCGCTGGCGGTTTTGCGCTGCATGCCGGGGGTGGCCAGCCCCAAAGTTTCAAACAAAACTTTTGAGAGCTGCTGGGTGGAATTGAGGTTGAACTTGTAGCCAACCGATCCGTAGACCTGTTTCTCTATGTCAAACAGGCGGGTGGAAAGCTCGGAGGCCATCTTTTTATAGAAGGGGATATCCAAGCTCACGCCCTCTTTTTCCATCTCCATCAGCACTGGCACCAGCGGCATTTCCAGATCGCTGAACAGGTTTTGCGCGTTGCAACTCTTCAGGCGTTTTTCCAAAATGGACATGAGCATGACAGGGATTTGCGCGTCCGCGGATGCATACGGAGCCACGTTGGCCACCGGTACATCGGCCATGTTGAGCTGCGCCTTTCCCCGGCCGATCAACTCTTCAATATGGGTCATCTCAATGCCCAGATGGGAGAGAGCCATATCCTTTAAACCCAGGTGATGCGAAGCGGGATCGGCCAGCCATTCCGCGATCATGGTATCAAACGAGAAATGATCCAGCGGCAGCCCATTGCGAGCCAGCACCAGGGCGTCATACTTCATGTTGTGTCCCACAAACTGCTTTTGCCGGTCGGCAAATACCGGCTTGAGGGCATTAATCACCTGGGCCAGGTTGAGCTGCTGCGTATCAGTGCGGTGCCCCACCGGGATATAAAAGCCTTCCTGGTCGTCCACTGCCAGCGAGATACCCACCAGATCGGCCCGCATGGGATCGGTGGAGGTGGTTTCTGTGTCAAAACTGATGACCGATGCCCCCGACAGCTTTTCCAGCAGGGTCTCCAGCTTCGCGGTGTCGTCGATCACCCCAAAAGTAAGATTGCTCTTTGGGGCAGCGCCGATCTGGCGGATTTCTTCGCCAAACAGCGATGGCTGGGTATTGGGCAGGATGGAAGGAATCTCTTCCTTTTTATCGGTCAGTGCGTGGAAGCGTTTGAGCAATGTGTTGAATTCCAGCTCCTTGAAAAGCGTTTCCACAGCCGGCACATCCACGTCGTCGGTGCGGGCTTCTTCTAGATTGAGAATCACCTTCACATCCGTGTGGATGCGGGCCAGTTCGCGGCTTAATAAGGCGCTCTCACGGCCGCTTTCCAGCTTGGCTTTTACCCCTTTGGGCAGGTCATCCAAATGCGCGTAGACTTCATCGAGCGTGTTGTACTTTTCATACAGGTTTTCGGCGGTCTTCTGACCAATGCCGGCCACTCCGGGGATGTTGTCGGAGGTGTCGCCCACCAGCGCTTTGTAATCGACCACCTGGTCCGGACGTACGCCCAGATAAGCTTTCACGTCGGCGGGGGAATAATCCTTGGATTCGGCCAGCGATTTTCCCGGCAGACTGACAGTGACGCGCTCATCCACCAGTTGCAGCAGATCGCGGTCTCCGGTGATGATCTTCACGCCAAAGCCCTGCAGCACGGCCGAGGCGGCGATGCTGCCCAGCACATCATCGGCTTCGTAACCCTCCACCTCGATACGGGGGATTTTGAAGGCATCGATCAGCTTTTTGATCCATTGGATCTGCGTTCGAAGATCGTCGGGCATCTTGGCGCGAGTGGCTTTGTAATCGGCAAACAGGTCATTGCGAAAGGTGCGCCCGGTATCAAAGGTCACCGCCAGATATTCGGGCCGTTCCTGTTCCATCAACCGTAGTAAAGAACTGGTAAAGCCAAACGTACCGGCTGTGGGGATACCCGTACTGGTGCTGAAGCCGGCGCCGCTGCCGGAGGTGAGTGCAAAATAGGTGCGATATGCCAGCGCGTGGCCGTCGATCAGATACAGTATCGGAGGCATAAGCAATGATCTCCTGTCTTTCCAGCTATGGGCAGAGGCAATTTGCAGCAATCCGGTAATGCGGGTTTACCCCGAAAAATCGGCCGGTCTGCGGTTCTTCTGGATGAAGTCTTCCAGAAACTCGGTGGGCGGCGGATTGCTGCCGGCCACTACCAGGTATCCCTTTGCCCAAAAATTACCATCCGAGCTGAAGCGCTTCAGCTCGGGGAACGTTTCAAAAATACGCAGTGACGTTTGTTGACGCACCTTGCGTACGATGGATCCCTGCGAGGTACCGGTGGGTACCCGCACGGTCCACTGCAGATAGGCGGGTTGTATAAATATGTTTTCAAACTGCCAGCCAAATACACGGGAAAGACGCGGGAGCCATTCCCGGATTTTGGCGGAAATCTCGTTGGTGAGGCTGTATTCGCTCAATTCCGGCACCAGAATGCAGGTGTACATGGGCTGGTCAAACCCCAGGTGAACGGGATCCAGGTTGGTGTCAGACAGCAGATCCACCAGCCCCTCACCGGCCTGCCCGGCTGCCAGCGCCTGAGGGGTGGGTGTGGCTTCCAACATGTCTTTGGAGTCGCCTTCCACTTCCCAGGGGAATACATCGTCGTTGAACAAAGAGCCGAGATCGAGCGTCTCTTTGTCCGGCTCGGCGGGCACATCACTGGAGGGTGTCTGCTCCGGGATTGAGGTTTCCTGCCCGGGTTCGGACAGTGCGTTGGAGATGACCGCCTGAATATCCAGGTTCGATTGATCGTCCGGGAGGGCGGTGTCAAACAAGTTGTCTGCTTCCGGTTCGGCGGCCGGTTCGGCGGCCGACTTTGCGAAGGCGGCAAAATCATCCGAGGCCGGTTCGCCCTTTTCCGTTTCGTGGGTGGAGGCCTTCTCGCCCTCTTCTTCGGCGCGAAACTGCACCGCGCGGTCGAAAGCCGACATGCGCTGCTGCATGGCAATGATCATCTGGTTGTAATCCTGATCGATGTCAAAGGTTTTGATGGTCTCCGGGGGCGGAGGAGTTGTCTGAAAGCTTTGCGGTTCAACTACCGCGTCATCCTCTGCCTCCAGGTTCAAATCACCGAGCAGATTGTCCTCCTCCAATTCAGCCTGCGGTGAAACAGGTTCGGCGCTCTCCGAGGTGAAGAAATCAAGCGGCGCTTCAGCCTGTTCCGGGTTGACGGATGAATCCTCTATCACCTCGGTCGCCTGGGTGATTTCGGCCACGGGCAGGTCAGGGCTTGCTTCTTCCGCGACTTTTTCCGAGGTGATTTCCAGCTCGGGTGCCGCGGTTTTCTCTTCCAGGTCTTCCACCTCGAAATCAAAGTCAGCCAGGGTTCCCGCCGGGGTTTCTTCCGCGGGCGTTTCCACCTGCGCTTCAGGCAAAGCAGTCTCACCATCATCGGGTGAGCGGGTGAAGATCTCTTCGGCCGCATCGGAAAGCGCTTTCATTTCCAGTTCACCGGTTTCCGGCGCAGAATTCAGATGCAGGCGATCTTCCAGGTTGAAGGTAAAATCGGGTAGAGGTTCTTCATCCGCGGCTGGCTCAAGGTCTTCCGGTGCGGTCAGTTCACCCTCTTCGTCCATTGCAGCGTCTGTGAGGGTGGGTGTCACCCCTTCCATGGGGATGAATTCTTCGATCACCGGGCCGGTTTGACCGGTCTGATCAGGCTCTTCCGTTTCAATCAACTCGCCTGAACGGTTGAAATACTCTTCAAAAAAGGCTGTCGCGTCCTGATCCTGATCCAAGCTGTCCAGCGAGCCACCGTTGGAGAGTTCTTTCAGGAAGTCAGAGCTTTCATCGACAAATACCTTATCCTCCTCCACATCCCAGGTCTGAAGGTCAGCCGGTTCTTCGGCAAGAATGGTATCCGGGGTATCCAGGCTCTCGGCGGGTTCCAGCTCTGCGAGCAGTTCATCGGTGATTTTAGCAGAGGGTTCAGCCTCGATTTCTGCTTCGTCAACCACTTCCATATCGTCGAGGGCTGCCAGACCTGCGCTCAAATCGATCCCCTCCAGGGTCTCAGGCGGCGTCAGATCAACCGGTTCCGTAATTTGGGGTGGTATTTCAACGTTTTCTTCTTCCGCCGGGGCAATTTCAATCCGTTCAGCAGCAGGCGGGGTTTCAGTGGAGAGACCCGGTTCCACCTCTTCGGCTTCGAAGGCCGGCCACGCCTCTGCGTCAGGCAATTCGCTCACTGCTTCTGTGATCACGGGCACATACCCGGCAGCGCTCACGTCTTTGGCAAACGGTTCACCGGCACCATTGGGCTGCACGGGGGGCGCGGGCCGCCAGTGTTTCAACTGCTGCGGCGGCTTGCG
>DAISXR010000092.1:2283-13313 GCA_036825755.1 Anaerolineaceae bacterium | reverse complement strand
AGCCTGGCGGGTGTGATCATCGACGCGGTCACGGCGCCATTCGCGATTCTGTTGGATGCATTCACGTTTCTCTTTTCCGGGGCGTGCATTGTGCTCATCGGCCACCGTGAAGAGAAACCGAATCCCTCTGCCGAGCCGCTGCTAAGCCAGGTACGCGATGGGTTGGCCTGGACGGTGAAGGACGCCCGTCTGCGTGCCTTTGCCGGATGTATGGCCGTCAGCAACCTGGCTTCTACGGCCTTCTTTGCCCTGTATATTCTGTTCGGTACGCGCGAACTGCACCTCACCGCCGGCCAGCTTGGTCTGGTATACGGTATTGGCGCGGCCGGGTCCATGCTGGCTGCGTTTACCGCCCCACGTATGATGGCCCGCTGGGGTGTTGGACGCACTCTGCTGATTGGCGCGCTGCTGGGGGCCGCGGAAGTGCTGCCGGCCGTCTTTGCGATGCCGGAAAACGCGGTGGTTTTACTCATCCTTTCCAGCCTGCTGGGCAACTTCGGCTGGGTGGTGTACAACATCAACGCGATCAGTGTGCGCCAGGCCATCGTGCCTCCCTCGATGATCGGCCGGGTGAATGCCACCATGGGTTTCATCACCGCTGGCATGCTTCCGGTGGGGGCGTTGCTGGGTGGCTTACTAGGTGAGGCGCTCGGTTTGCGCACCACCATCGCCCTGGCGGCAATCGGCAGCTTGCTCTCGGCGCTGTGGATCATCTTTTCGCCGGTGCCTGGGATGCAGACAATTGACAAGGCAGGCGGGTAGGGTCTCCTGCCTTGTGGTGACTTTTTATACTAACCCACCCCAACCCCTCCCTCAGGGAGGGGAAATATTTTTTTGTGAGCAATTCGCTGCGGACAACGAATTACTCGCAAAAAGCAGGAGTGAATAACCAATGCACACCCGCTAATTATCCAATCCGTAAGATTTCATAAAAGATTTCGAATTCCCAATGCCAGCTTTGATTTCCCTAACCCCCTGGCCCCCTTCCCCAAAATAGGGAAGGGGGAATTATTTTAATTGAGGCACTGTGCAGAAGACTGCACAGTGCCTCAATTGAGAGGTTCCTGGGCGATTCATGAACCGCTCCTGCCAGAAAACGTAAATTTCGACCTCCCAACGCTAATAAAATTCCCCTCCCAGGAGGGGTGGCGCGCAGCGCCGGGGTGGTCATATTTCTATAAGCGAGAATTTTTCCTTCTTCATTTGCCCGTTTGCATCTGGAATTTTGTATAATCAAAGTAGTGTCAGATCTGCGTCCGTGATATTACAGGCAGGCAGGATATGGCCGATCAATCTCACGCCAGTGAAGCAAAAGAGAATACCAAAAAACCGGATCCCACCGCAGACCCGGCTGGTTTGCAGGATTTGGATTCTGACGCTATCAATCAGAAGATCTTCACAAAACAAAAAGCCCTGCCACGCCAGCTTCCGCCAAATGCGATCCTCCAGCTTCAGCGTACGGCGGGAAATCGGGCTGTTACCCGGCTGCAAAATACTACCTCCACGACAAAAGCCATTCAACGCGGCGGACCAACTCCCGGTGTGGGGATGGGGACAGATTCCATCACAGTTTTCCTCGAGCGTACCATCCAGGCTCCGCCCATTAAATCAACCTATGCGGATATTATTTTCAGCGTACCGGTCAAGGCCTCTGCCACGCTGAAGGCGAAAAACGCCCCCAATTCTTCAGCAGATGCGACCGCCAATCCAAGCGGCGGCTCTGCATCGGTATCAGTCAACCTGTATGACTCTCGAGAAGCCGCCGCCAGCGGCGGCAGAGACCGGTTGGCTCAGCTTGCTTACGAAAAAATCGAAACCAGCGGCTTTGAGGTGGACTCGATCGATTGGGATTCAGGCGGGAAAAAAGGGGAAAGCGAGGGTGGAAATGACACTTTCAGCATGTCCACCGCCATCGTTCTGAAATTCAAAAACGGCCAAACCGAAACACTCACCGCAACGCTCTTTGAAAAAGAAGCCGGTCTGGATATGTCGGGGCCCAGTCTGGAGATCAAACACACCATCAATTTTCTCAATGAAGTCCTATGGGAAAATGACAGCGCGGTGCTCACCCTTACGGCTCCGGTTGGGGTGGCGATGAAGGTCAAGCCCAACTGGCTGCGCATCATGACCTGGGCCAGGAGAATGGGCGGCTCTAACTTTGGTCGTGTGATCATGAGCTCGGCGCTCCGCGGTATCACCAGTTTTATGCTGGGCCCGGGCGGGTTTATTGCGGGCGGGTTTGTGACCGTGGCCAGCCTGTTCGCCGCTCTGTCCTCCATCAATGATATCGAAAACTGTAAAGCGCAGGCTCGGGCCGCCCTGTCCAGCTACATCAGTGGGTTCTGCACTGCCTGGGGCATCGATCAATACGGTTCTGGCACTGTACCCGAGTATACAGCGGAGGGCTTCAGCCAGGCAGTCAACAAACTGAGAGCCCAGGTTTTGCTCATCCAATCACACCCGGTCTTCGTTCCCTGGGGTTTCACCGCCGATGAATTGACCACCGCGCTGCGCGAGGCACTGGCGCAGCATGCCAGTGATGTTTACTTCCAGGTGGAAGGTGAAATGCAGACCAAGATCTTCACCGATTTTGTGCTCGGTTTTTACCGGAAGCAAAAAGCCAGCTTTTTTATCCCCAATTACATTGCCCGCAAAGATGCAGAATGGGTCGCGATCGGGCTCGGTATTTCGCCGAGTGTGCTGCCCGCCGAGGAATAAAAAAACAGGCTGTCCGCGGACAGCCTGTTTCCATTCCAGAATAATCCTACGCAGGCACCGGCTTAAAAGAGGCGCCGGTTTCAATGGCTTTCATATTGGCTGGAAGCAGTTTGCGATGCTTCTCGGGCAGGTGTTCGTTCAGCGCTTTTTCCAGATCCTCCAGGCTCAGAGTGGGCATATTGCCCAGCAGGGCGCCCAACATGACCATGTTGGCCATGCGGCGGTTGCCCAGTTCCTCGGCCAGACGGGTGGCAGGCACATAAATCACCTGGATATCGGTGCGGGTGGCTTTCTTTTCCACCAGCGAGTCGTCAATGATCAGCAGCCCGCCGGTTTTTACGAGCGGTTCAAACTTGTCTAGTGACGGCGAGTTGAACACCAGGGCAGCGAAAGGCTGGCGTACCAGAGCGGCGCCGATCTGCTCATCCGAGAGGATGACCATACAGTTGGCCGTGCCGCCGCGCATTTCGGGACCATAGGAAGGGTACCAGGTCACATTCATGCCCTTGTCCATGGCCGCATAGGCTAACAACTGGCCGGCGAAAAGAATGCCCTGTCCGCCAAATCCGGAGATTGATACTTCTTTTTGCATGCTTTTATCCTCCAGTTCCTATTTAACCTTCAGCTCGGCCACTTCGGGTCTGACCTTCACATCGCCGATCTCATAGAAAGGCGTCATGTTTTGTTCAAGCCACTCGGTGGCAGCCGAGGGGGTCATGCCCCAGTTGGTCGGGCAGGTGGAAAGCAGCTCTACCATCGAGAAGCCCAGGCCATGAGCCTGTACTTCAAAGGCGGTGCGGATGGCCTGTTTGGCTTTGCGGATGTTTTTGAAATCATGCAGGCTGCGGCGCACAATATAGCTGGCGCCTTCCAACTGCGCCAGCATCTCGGCGGCGCGGATGGGATAACCCTGCATCTCCACATCACGCCCCACCGGCGAGGTGGCGGTTTTCTGCCCGGGCAGCGTGGTGGGGGCCATCTGTCCGCCGGTCATACCGTAAATGGCGTTGTTGATGAAGATCACGGTAATGTTCTCACCGCGCAAAGCTGCGTGAGTGATTTCAGCGGCGCCAATAGAGGCCAAATCGCCGTCACCCTGGTAGGTGAACACAAACTTGTCCGGCATTACACGTTTAATACCGGTCGCCATGGCAGGGGCGCGTCCGTGAGAAGCCTGCACAAAATCGAAATCGAAGTAGTTATAAGCAAATACAGAGCAGCCGACCGGGGCGACGCCAATGGTCTTCCCGGTAATACCCATCTCGTCGATCACCTCAGCCACCAGGCGGTGCGCCACACCATGGGTGCAGCCCGGGCAGTATGAGGGGGTCATGATGAGCGATTTCGGTCTCTGGTAAACAATTTCTTCAACCTGAGGGTTATATGTGGTCATCATACACTCCTAACTTACCTTCGCGCTCAAGCGGTCCAACCAGCGGTCACGCGGGCTTCCCTCGGTGGTCTGCGGTTCATTGACCATCCGTTTGATCTCAGCGAATACCTCGTCCGGTAACGGCATAACGCCGCCCATGCGGCCGTAGAACTCAACCGGGATTCTGCCCTGGGCGGCCTTGCGGACGTCTTCGAGCATCTGACCGGTGTTCATCTCAACCACCAGCATGTTCTTCACCTGCTTGCTGTACTTTTCATACACAGCGTATGGGAAGGGGTTCAGCACGGTGGGGCGAATGAGACCCACTTTCAGGCCGGCTTCGCGGGCGCTGCGGACAGCCGAGAGGGCAATACGCCCGGCGGTGCCAAAACCGGTCACCACATATTCGGCGTCATCCATGAAGTATTCCAGCCAGCGGGTTTCGTTCTTTTCCACTTCCTGCCAGCGGCGCAGCATGCGGATGTTGGCTTTTTCTTCCAGCGGAGGATCCATGTAAATGGAGGTATGAATGCGTTTTTCGCGTCCTTCGTTGCCGCGGGTGGCCCAGTCGGGGTACTGGGTCTTGAGCGGCTGCATTTCAGGCAGTTCGGCGGGTTCCATCATCTGACCCAGGCTGCCGTCCAGCAGTACCACTACGATGGAGCGGTATTTCTCAGCCAGATCGAAGGCCTCGGTGGTCATGTCGATGAGTTCCTGCACCGTGGCGGGCGCCAGAACGATGGGGTGGAGATCACCGTGCGGACCGCCGTGTACGATCTGATTGTAATCAGATTGCGCCGGGGCAATGTTACCCAGGCCAGGGCCGCCGCGCATCACATCCACCAGCACCATGGGCAGTTCGGTACCGGCAATATATGAAAGACCTTCCATCATCAGACTGATGCCCGGGCTGGATGACGATGTCATCACACGGACGCCGGTGCAGGCAGCACCGTACACCATGTTGATGGCTGCCAGTTCACTTTCGGCCTGTACAAATGCGCGTCCCAGTTGCGGCATGCGCAGTGCCATCCACTCCAGGGCTTCCGTCTGTGGGGTGATGGGATAGCCAAAATAGGCTTCCAGGCCGGCGCGGATCGCGGCTTCAGCCAGGGCCTGATTTCCTTTTAACAGTTCACGAGCCATGATTATCTCCTGTTTTGATCCTATCCCAGCGCCGCTTCCTTCTTAAAGCGGAAAACGGTGATGGCGGCATCAGGACAGACTGTCGCGCAAATGGCGCAGGCGGTACAACCTTCGCCCACCTGTTCAGCAGGGTGATAACCCCTGGCATTAATTCGCACCGGCGCCAGGGCCAGTACTTTCTGAGGGCAGTTATCGACACACAGGCCGCAGCCCTTGCAGAATGATTCATCGACAGCGATTCTTCCCTTCGGGGGCATTCATTACCTCCTTGATAAAATAAATACCTGGTTTCTTACCGCCGGTTGATCCTGCAACCGGAACCGGGGGTTCTCATATCCTCCGGCCATCTCATTATCATCTCGAATGATCAACGTCAATAGTGACAACAATCCTCGATTTGCCTGCGAGTCTTACCGCAATTCATTCCTTAAAAGAAAGCGCCGACCTTTTTAGTCAGCGTACTGGCAAAACGGTGCCGGTAGATAAGAATGGCAGGCAGGTTCAATAATGCGACGGCGCTTCGTGAATCTAAAGAGAAATCCCTGTTCCTGAAAAGAATCTGGATAGCAACCGATCATCGGATTTCAATTATAACCTTCTTTCCTGGGGGACAGACCGCATTTCCAAGGTACCTTTCTATTAATACAAATATCGCTAAGAAAAGGTATCGTCAAATATGTATAAAAATATGATATTTTATATACGAGTGACAGCAATGAGGAAGATTGTCTGAATTATTGACGCCATTAATCCCCCTTTATCATAGTATACTCATACTGAATCATTATTTATTGGAGGTATCGTGAGACCAGGCTCAGTTCAGTTCAGTGATGTAACCCTTCGAGATGGACAGCAAAGTATCGCGGCCACCCGCATGACCACTCCTCAGGCGATGCGCGTTTTACCCATGATCAAAGACGCCGGTTTTTATGAGATTGAAGCCTGGGGGGGCGCAGTTCCGGACAGTTGCATTCGTTTCCTCAATGAAGATCCCTGGGAGAGACTGGAAACCTACCGCGATACACTGGGCGGTGGAGAAAAAATCCGCGCTCTGCTGCGCGGGCAAAACCTGTTTGCCTACCAGCCTTACCCGGATGATCTGGTGATTGCCTTTGTCAAGCAGGCCATCCGTTCAGGGGTGGGGAACATGCGCATCTTTGACGCCCTCAATGACTGGCGCAATTTACAGATCCCCATTCTTGCCAGTAAAGCCTACGGGGCGGTGGTGGATGGCGCCATCTGCTATACCACCAGCCCGGTTCACACGCTGGACTATTTCCTCCAGACCGCCCGCAAGTTGCAGGACGAGGGCGTGGATCGCATCACCATTAAAGATATCGCCGGTCTTTTGTATCCCACAGACGCCCTGAAGCTGTTCAAAGCCTTTAAAGCCGAGTTGAAAGTGCCGGTGACATTCCACGGACATACCACCACCGGCGTAGCGCTGCTCAACGCAGTACTGGCCATGCAGACCGGCATCGACAATATTGACTGCGCCATCACGCCCTTCGCGGGCGGCCCTTCGCATCCCCCGGCTGAATTGCTGGTCGTGTTTGCCGAAGAAATGGGTATTCAGCATGGGCTGGATAAGAATCTGCTGCAGCGCATTCAGGCCGAACTGTTCAAAATTTTTGATGAGGTTTCCAAAAGCTCACCCTATCACGGCAAGTTTTATCGGCCTTTCTCAGAAAACGATATTGATCGAGACAAAGTTCGCCAGATCATCCGCCTGGTGGAGATGGAAACCGAAGAAGCAGCCGAACAGGCCATTCCGCTGGCGCGGGAACTGGTTGCCGGGCTGAACTTCCCTCCGCACGATGACCGAATGTTCAGTTCACAGATCCCGGGCGGTATGATCACCAATCTGGTCAGCCAGCTCAAACAAATGGGGCAGGAAGCCATCCTCGACAAAGTCATTGAGGAAGTGCCGCGTGTGCGCGCCGATCTGGGCTACGTCACTTTGGTAACGCCCACCAGCCAGATCATCGGATCGCAGGCCGCCTTCAACGTAATCACCGGCGAACCCTATTGCATCCTGTCCGACGAGACCAAAATGCTCCTGCGCGGCGAATTTGGCCGCCCGCCGGCGCCGTTCAACCCTGATCTGGTCAAGCGCGCCCTGGAAGGCGGCGAAAAACAGATCGTCAACCGCCCGGCTTCTTATCTGGAACCGGTGCTGGAAAAGCAGTATAATTTACCGTTTGTACGCACTGAGAAAGACTTACTGCTTCACCTGATGCTGGGTGTACAGGCTGATGATTATCTGCAAAGGAAATATGCCTAAATCAACTCTGGTTTTACAGTTCAACCGATATGGTATGGGGCACGGCGACCCGGAATTGCAGCTTAAGCTGCTGCAAAAATACCTGCAACTGATCCTGGAAAACGGATCGCTGCCCATGGCGATTACCTTTTACACCGAAGGCGTGAAGCTGACCGTGGAAGGTTCGCCGGTACTGGCAGAACTGCGCGCTCTTGAAAAACAAGGTGTCCGGCTTGTAATCTGTAGCACCTGCCTGGACTACTACGGCCTGCATGACGGCGTGCAGGTGGGTATTGTAGGCGGTATGCCCGATATCATTGAGGCTCAATGGAAAGCTGAAAAGGTAATCAACCTCTAGTATTGTCGTTTTGAGAAAGCCAATCTTCAATCCAAATAACACCTCTTCAGCACATGGAGAGGTGTTCTGATTTCTGAAGGGGTATCGCAGGCCAAAATTCGTTTTGATATAATATTTATGCATATTTACCTCGGTTCTCTGATGACAATGGGGTTATTACAGAGCCATTTTTGCGAGGAAAAACAATGAAAACAATTGTGGCTGCGGCGCTGGGCGAGTGCGTCCATGTGGCCGGTATTATGAATTTCCTGCGCCTGGCTGAACAGAGCGGCTGGCGGACCGTCTTTCTGGGCCCGGCTGTGCCGGTGGACCAGGTAATCCGGGCCGCTCGTGAAGAGAACGCGGATGTGGTGGGCATCTCATACCGCCTTACCCCTGAAACCGGTGAACGCCTGGTATCCGAATTTGCTGAAGCCGCCGACGATCTGCGCGAAGCCGGGGTGCGATTTCTATTTGCAGGCACTCCCCCGCTGGCCCGCCGCATTGAGGAAATGGGTTATTTTGACCGGGTGTACGAGGGTGGTGAATCACCGGAGAGTATTCTGGCTTATTTGCAGGGCCAAATTGAAAGCCCCAATCTTGAATCGATGTACGCCCAGACGGCTGTAGAACGCATCCGCTTTAAGGCGCCTTACCCTCTGCTAAGGCACCATTTTGGCCTGCCCACCATGCAGGATACGCTGGACGGCATCCGCCAGATTGCCGAAGCAGGCGCCCTGGATGTGATCTCTTTGGGGATCGACCAGGATGCCCAGGAGAATTTTTATCATCCTGAGCGGCAAAACCCGCGCAGAACCGGCGCCGGCGGCGTACCGGTCCGCACTGAAGACGACTATCGCGCTTTGTACCAGGCCAGCCGTACCGGCAACTACCCGCTGCTGCGCGTCTATTCGGGCACCGATGACTTCATCCGCCTGGCGGAGATGTATCAGGAAACCATGCACAACGCCTGGGGCGCCATCCCGCTGTACTGGTTCAACCAGATCGACGGGCGCGGCCCGTGGGATTTGCAGGGCGCCATCGATCAGCATCAGCAGCTCATTCGCTGGTACGGCGAACACGACCTCCCGCTTGAGCTTAATGAGCCGCATCACTGGGGCATGCGCGACGCCCCCGATGTGGTCTCGGTGGTATCGGGGTATCTATCCGCCTACAACGCGCGCGCGTTTGGGGTGAAGCATTATATTGCTCAAATGATGTTCAATAGCCCGCCCGGGCTTTCTGACGTGATGGATCTGGCCAAAATGGCGGCCATTCTGGAGATGATCGAACCCCTGTCCGGGCCGGAATTTAACATCTACCGGCAGGTGAGAACCGGTCTGCTCAGCCATCCGCTGGATGTTGACGCGGCCCGCTCACACCTGGCCACCAGCGTCTATGTGCAAATGGCATTGCGGCCGCATATCGTCCATATTGTTGGGCACACTGAAGCACAGCACGCCGCCACCGCCGCGGATGTGATCGAGGCCAGTAATATCGTCCGCCGGTCGATCGAAAAAGCCCTGTACGGCCAGCCCGATCTGCTGGCGGATGCGCGCCTGGTGGAACGCAAAGAAGAACTGGTGCGCGAGGCTTTTCTCACACTGGAGGCCATCCGCAGTATCCACGAAAATCCTGACACCGACCCGCTCACCGACCCGGTTACGCTGACGCGCGCAGCGGCCGTGGGGATCATGGATGCCCCGCACCTGCGTGGCAGCAAATTCGCGCCCGGAAATGTGAAAACCATTATTGATTCGCGTGGGGCATGTATCGCGTTGGATGCTGCCACGCACGCCCCGTTGAGTGAGCAGGAACGGCTTGAACCCCTGCTGGCAAACTACCGGTTATCCAAATAAAAAGAGGCAGACATGAACCCACTTGATTTCAGTTCAAACACCCGCTTTACCGTTGTTGGCGCCGGTCACGGCGGCAAAGCCATGGCAGCGCATCTGGCCCTGATGGGCTTTCCAACAAAACTGTATAACCGCACCGATGCCAATATCGAGTTCATCCAAAAACGCGGCGGTATTGAGCTGGAAAGTTACGAAGGCGGCCCATGCGGTTTTGGCAAACTGGTTCTGGCTACCTCCAATATGGAAGAAGCGCTGAAAGACAGCCAGGTGATCATGGTGGTGGTACCGTCCAGCGCCCATCGCGATATCGCTTTGTCCGCGGCCCCCTATCTGGTGGATGGTCAGATTGTGCTGCTCAACCCGGGCCGCACGTTGGGCGCCATCGAATTTGACAAGACCATTCGCGAAAACGGCTGCTCCGCCGATGTGATCATCGCTGAGGCGGAAACTTTTTTGTACGCCAGCCGCTCCGATGGCCCCTCGCAGGCACGAATCTTCCGCATCAAAGACAGCCTGCCTTTAGCGGCACTGCCCGCCACCCGCACGCAGGAAGTGCTGGATGCCATTCAACCGGCCTTCCCGCAGTTTATCAGCGGCGAAAATGTGCTGCATACCAGCCTGAACAATATGGGCTCTATTTTTCACCCTGCGCTCACCATTTTAAATGCCGGGCGCATCGAATCAACCGGCGGTGACTACCAGTATTACATTGACGGAGCCACCCCATCGGTGGCGCGCGTACTGGAAGCCATGGATCGCGAGCGCGTGACGGTGGCTTCCGCGCTGGGTATCCGCGCCCAAACAGCCATGGAATGGTTGCAGCGGGCTTACTCAGCCCACGGCGAGAATTTGTACGAGGCCATTCAAAACCAAACCGGGTACTATGGTATCACCGCCCCCAAAACGCTCAATCACCGCTATATCTTTGAAGATGTGCCCTTCAGCCTGGTGCCAATCGCCGAGTTGGGCAGGCAGTACGGCGTTTCGGTGCGCTGCATGGACAGCATCATCCGGCTGGCCTGCATCATCCACCATACCGATTACTGGCGCAGAGGCCGCACACTGCAAAAGCTGGGAATACAGGGGTTAAGCGTGAGCGAACTGACCCATTATGTGATGGACGGCGTTCACGCCGCTTTGTAGGGAAAATCTTGGGTTCTAAACGCGGCCGAAAAAGACATCCGAGTGGATGAAGTGAATACCTGCCCGTTGGGCGCATTCTTCATCCTCCGGACGGTCGCCCACAAAGATGCTGCGATCCCAATCGATCATCACCCCGCGGTGAAACATCTGTACCTCACTCACGGCCAGCATCCCGATATCCGGTTTGCGCAGCAA
>DAISXR010000092.1:0-2183 GCA_036825755.1 Anaerolineaceae bacterium | reverse complement strand
GTGCCCTCCTTGCTGTGCCGGATGGTTCCGTCAAAGTCAAGGCATAATGCGGGCTGTACCCGGAAATCCTGCAGGTTCATTTCTTCCGCAGAAAGGCGCTGATGAGCAGGTAGCCGCCCAGCAAGATCAATGCCGCTGCCCAGATGGTGGAGGATCCCACTACACCGGAATGGAAAGCAGCCCACAAAACCAAAGTAGCCACGGCGCTGATCACAAACATGTTCAGGCCGGTGCGGCGGTCATGCCGCATATCGCGAGAGATCAGGCTGCCGATGAACAGACCCAGCCCCACCAACCCGGGGATCAGCACCCAGATGTAGGCCCAGCTCACCCAGTCTCCGGTGAGATTCTGATAAAACAGGATCCCGCCGATACCGCCGATGATACTGCCAGGAACCGCCAAACCGCCTTCTCCGGTGGCAATGGCGATCAGCAAAAAGATCAGTCCAACCCCGATCACATAGAAAGGCCAGTCAAAATACTGGTCAAACCAGCCGGTGAAGCTCGCGGGTGCGATCTGCCACACAAGGAAAAATAGCCCCAGCAAGATTAAAATAAGCCCCCCTGCCAGACTGTTTCGTTTTCCCATGTATTCCTCCAATGAATGATCGATTGCAAAAAGCGAATGGATTACTCCATTGATTTTACCTTACCTGCCCCTGAAACAGACATCACCACGATGGGTTTTCCTTTATAGTGGATGGTACCGCTGCCGGAAATACGCGCATCCAGCTTTTCCTTTACATCCACCCGGGCAGACCCCGCCCCGCTGATCTCAATATCCGCGCGGTCGCTTTGCAGGTGATCACATTTGTAATGACCGGCCGAGCTGATCGACAGCCGCTGATACGCAGCCCTGCCCTGCATCTCCAGATCGCCGGAGCCTGAAACCCGTGTTTCCACGCTCTCCGTGTCAATATTGCGCACCCGGATATCGCCTGAACCGGTGATGCGGTAATTGATCTGTTTGGCGGATATTTCATCGGCCCGCACCTTGCCGGAGCCGGTGATGGTGACATCGGCCTGCCCGGCCTGGATGGTGGTAAACTCGGCTTCCCCGCTGCCGCTGATACGGAGCGAGAATTCATTGGTGACAGAAACCGGCCCGGCATCCAGATCGCCGCTGCCGGAGATGTCGTAGTGCAGCCGCTCGCCTTTGATGGCGGAAGCGAACACGTCTCCACTGCCGGAGAGGGCGATCCCCTCAATCTCTTTGGCGGTGACAAAAAACCGGAGTGTGTACGGCGAATGCAGATTGATCCGGTTTTCAAGGCCCAGGTGCAGTTCGGTGCCGCGCATTTCCACCCGCAAGTAGTCAAACAGGTTGTCATCGGCTTCGATCCGGACGCTTTCCTGATCGGTTTGTTCAAAATTGAGAACGCCCACACCCGCCAGTTTCACCGAACGAAAGCCCTTCAGATCATAATTGCGTGATTGAACGTTGCCTGAACCGCGTATGAAATCAAATCCAAATAACATTTCGAACTCCTTGGCATTATTTGAAAACGATGCTTGATTTGTTCAATAGAGATATCAATATTATTTATTTATCATAACATATTTATAAGCATTGTCAAGTTTCTTTTCAATTTTCTTGATAATACCTTTATCATGCTTGAAGTTTTTACGGGGCTGCACACGCTTGCCCATGTGGTATCTTCGCGATATGATAGTCACAGAAAACTTTTTGATTTTACGGAGACCAGCGCCATGACCGATTTGCTTTTCCATACGGACAGTTATCTGAAAGAATTTGACGCCGAAGTTCAGGCGATCAATGAAGAGATACATGCCATTTTACTGAGCCGGACCGCATTCTTTCCCGGCGGCGGCGGTCAGCCGTATGACAAAGGGATACTCACCACCGAGACCGGAACATTCCCGCTGGTGCGCGCGCGGTACGGCGTTGAGGGTGTCTGGCATATTCTCGCGCCTGAGGCCGCCCTGCCGCGCGTGGGTTCAGTGGTGCACGGCGAGCTGGATTGGGATCTGCGCTACCAGCACATGCGCACGCATACCGCCATGCACGTGCTGTGCGGCACCATCTTCCGTGATTTCGGCGCGCTGGTAACCGGCGGTGAAATGGAACCGCTGCATGCCCGCATGGACTTTGAGTTTGAAAATCTGCACAAGGAGCTGGTGCAGGTAATTGAAGACAGCGTCAATGCTGAAATTGACAAAGC
>DAISXR010000091.1:0-13336 GCA_036825755.1 Anaerolineaceae bacterium | reverse complement strand
TGATGGCAACGCCGCCGGACAGTTTGGCCAGACGTTCCTGCAGTTTTTCGCGGTCATAATCGCTGGTGGTCTTGTCGATCTCGACGCGGATCTGCTCGATACGGCCCTTGATATCGGCATCATTGCCGCGACCGCCGATGATGGTGGTGTTGTCTTTATCGGAGACAACTTTCTCGCAGCGGCCCAGGTCTTCCAGGCGAGCGCTGTCGAGTTTCTGTCCGGTCTCTTCCGAAATCACAGTGGCGCCGGTCAGGATGGCGATGTCGCCCAGCATGGCTTTGCGGCGATCACCAAAGCCGGGGGCTTTGACTGCCAGAACGTTCACCATACCGCGCAGTTTGTTCAGAACCAGGGTGGCCAGTGCTTCGCCGTCAACATCTTCGGCGATGATGACCAGATCGCGTTTACCGATTTGCACCATTTTCTCGAGGATGGGAACAATATCCGTGGCAGCGGAGATCTTCTTGTCATGGATGAGGATGTAAGCATCTTCGATCACTGCTTCCATGGATTCAGGGTTGGTGACGAAATAAGCAGAGATGTAACCGCGGTCAAACTGCATACCTTCAACGTATTCCTGCTCGAATTCCAGACCCTTGGATTCTTCCACGGTGATGACGCCGTCTTTACCGACTTTGTCCATCACTTCGGCGATCAGTTCACCAATGGCGCGATCCTGGGCAGAGATGGAGGCCACATTGGCGATATCTTCTTTGGTGGTGATTTCGATGGCCTGAGCTTTGATGGCATCAGAAACCAGTTTGGTGGCGGCTTCAATACCGTGCTTCAGCAGCATGGGGTTGGCGCCGGCAGACAGGTTTTTGAGGCCTTCAGAGACGATTGCATGGGCCAGAACGGTGGAGGTGGTGGTGCCATCACCGGCAATGTCATTGGTTTTGGTGGCTGCTTCTTTCAGAAGCTGGGCACCCATATTTTCAAACGGATCTTCCAGTTCGATTTCCTTGGCAACGGTCACGCCATCGTGGGTGATGGTGGGGGAGCCAAATTTGCGGTCGATTGCCACGTTGCGACCTTTAGGGCCGAGGGTGGTGGCAACGGAGGTCGCGACCATATCGATACCATTCTTGAGCTTTCGGCGGGCTTCTTCAGAGAAGACCAATTGTTTTGCTGCCATATTTATTACTCCTGGTGTTTTGGATGATTGGTTTACTTTGTGTTACTGAGAACTATTGAACAATTGCGAGCAGATCGTTTTCGCGCAGAATCAGGATTTTCTTGCCGTCGATTTTGATTTCGGTTCCGGAATACTTTGCGAACAACACAACATCGCCCACTGCCACATCCAACGGGATGCGGTCGCCGTCTTCATCGCGGTCGCCAGGGCCAATGGACAGCACTTTGCCTTTTTGGGGTTTTTCTTTTGCGGTGTCAGGAAGCACAATACCGCCAATGGTTACTTCTTCCTGCTCGATGGGCTCTACGACAACCCGGTTTCCTAATGGTTTCAAGTTCATGGAAATCAAACCTCCTTGAAAGATTGTGAATTTGTACATTTTAGCACTCATATAACCCGAGTGCTAACAACCAGAATAATACCTGCCTTTGAAAGAGAAGTCAAGAGGAAGGTCAGGAATCTAATAATTCTCTGATATTTTACGAGACGATCAAGTGGCTAAGGATAGATATTATAAGAGGCGCAGATTGAGAAGCCATCCTGCACAATCGCCTGGGCATTCACATCTTCCGGAAAGGCGATCCGCACCATCTCCAAAATGGCCACCGCTTCGGTGCAGTAATCCTGATAGGGGCGGTGCATGGCCGCCAGCACAGAACCATAGGAATAATAATACACTTCAGTGGTATCGGTGAGCGGCATACCGGTAATCACAATCTCCGGATCAGTCTCCTCGTTGCACTGGCGTACGGTGCAGCTTTCTTCGGCGGTGCATCCGCGGATGGCGCATTTGAGCGCTTCGATGGCGCTTTCATAGTTGCGTGACTTAAAGTAAACGATGCCCAGTTGCCCGTAGACATCCGGGCTGTAGGGGTCAATTTGAACCGCATGCAGCATATTCAACGAGGCGGCATAGAAACCACCTAATTGCGCATAGGTTTTTCCCAGGGCAATATAAGGGATGGGGTCGTTGACCCCCAGGCCCTCATTAATGGCTGCGGCTTTGGCAAAATACTCCAGGGCGATGGGGTAGTAAGGTGAGCTTTCTGAATCTCTTAAGGCCAGCACGCGGTAGTTCAGACCGATGCGGATGTACAGAAAGGTCAGGTTGGGCATGATTTCGACGGCCTTTTGATAGGATTCGATTGCGCCCAGATAATCCCCCATTGATTCTTTGGTGTACGCCACAATGCGCTGCACATCCATCGAGTCGGGGTTTCGTTCCACGGCCTGGTTGATGTACTGCTCGGCCTGCGTCCATTTCTGCTGGTCGACTAAGATCTCCGCATAGTAGGCCAGCGCCAGTGTATTGGTGTTATCCAACTGCAAAGCCTGCACGGCTTCCTGTTCAGCCTGGGTAAGATACGCGCCGGCTTCTTCTTTAGTGATCAATGAAGAGCTGGACAACCAATCCAGAACAAAGGCGCGAATGGCGTGCGCCGAGCTGTCTTCGGGAGCCAGTTCAACCGCTCGATCCACTGCTTCCAGAGCTTCCTGCAGACGGGCAAGCTGCTGCTCATCGGTGGTGAGTAATTGCGATGAGTAGGTGCGGATACGCGCCAGTTCATACCATAACTGATGGTTTTGATCATCCAGGGCGATGGCATTGATGTAGGATTGAATGGCTTTGTCGAGATCTCCCGCCGAAAAATGCGTCTCCCCTTCCAATACATAAGATGAAGCACCACGCGTGGCTGTGGGAGTAGGGGCATACGGTGAGACGATCTTTTGATCCAGTTTGGCACGGATGGCAAACATGCTGATCACCACCAGCAGGAGCAACACCATCACCCGTGCCGGATTGGAGCGTGCGCCGGTTTTTCGAAACTCAAGTTGTTTTCCGGATAAATTCATGCCTTACCCATTTATGGCGTGGGGGTCTGACTGGGAACCTCGAGTACGGTGGGAGAGGGCGTTGGCGGGTTGTCGACAAACCCCTGGCAGATGTTGATCATTTCATCGGCGTTATAAACCGCGTATTCGTCGTCTTTTTGCCCTTCTTTCAGGATCTGGGCAATCTGAATGGCATCGCCGCACTCGGCATTGCGAGCCAGCGAGAGGCCAAAGTACTGATAGTACTCCGAGACCCGACCTGCATCAAGCGGCAGGCCTTCAACCACCTCTCCATTTTCACTCAGCCCACCCTGAATGCCGATCCGGAAGTATTTGATGGCTTCGCTGTATTGTTCGTTCCGATAGTACATGCTGCCCAGGTTACCGTACAGGAACGGGTCGGTGGGATCATCTTTCAGGGCTTGCTCGGCATACTGAATGGCCTTGGCAATTTCACCCACGGTCAGGTAGGTCCGCGAGATGTACAGGTCAGGCAGCGGGTCAGATGGGTTGAGTGCATTGGCCCGGTTGAACTCTTCTACCGATTTATCATATTCGGTCAGATAGCGATAATTCCTTCCCAGCGCCAGATGAAGATCGGCGATGTTTGGATTTTGATTCACAGCTGCTTCAAATTGAACGGCTGCTTCTTCATAATTACCGGTTAGTTCCAGGATCACTCCGCGGGAGCGCAGGGTTTCGAGGGCATTGGGATTGAGAGTTTGAGCTGTCCGCGAAGCTTCCACTGCATAATCGAGCGTGCTCAGTTCATCTTCGCCGGCTTGAATCTGCAGCGCATACACTTCGGCCAGGTAAGCGAATGCCGCGTAGTTATTGGGATCCGCCGAAATGGCTTTTTTCAGCGTGGAGGCTGCATCAAAATACTCGCCATTGAAGCCCATTGCCCACCCCTGCAGCGCCAGAGCCATGGAGTTATTGGGATTGATCAGCAGGGCGTTGGCCGCATTCTCAATGGCTTCATCATACCTGGCGTTGTAGATCAACAGGCGTGACAGGACGATGTAGTTGGAGGCGTTGCGTGGATCGGCGCGGATGGCTTCATAATACGCGTCAATAGCGGGAGCAATTTTTCCATCAGCCAGCATAGCTTCCGCATCCGCCACAAAAGACTCAGGTGAGCGTGTAGCCGTTGGGGTGGGAACAAAAAGGGGCGGGGTGGCCGGAACGATGATCTGGTTTACGTACACTGCTGCTCCAACCAGTAATAGAAGCGTCATCACCCGCCAAGGATTGGCACGGCGACGCTTTTTTAACATTGACCATTTACTGCCCTTCAGGTACATCTACGTCATATTACATTAGGTTGGGGAGAACGTCAAGGAGCCCTGTCAGCAGGGCCCCTGTCAGCGGGGGCCTCTATGCAGAAAACCTCGCCTTCAAACAAAAATATCCATGCCCGCAACTTCGTCATTTTTGCGGGCATGGATTTTTTATTGCGTGAGCCGAAAAATCAGGCCGAAAAGCGCGTGATTACCGTCACGCCGGTTCCGGCAAATTTGTCCATGAGGGTGAGTTCAACCGCCGCCTCGTCCAGACTGACAGTGCGTTTCACCATCTTTTCGGGGTGCAACTTTCCGCTCTCTATCATCTCGATCAGGGCGGGATAGCGGTAGGCCTGGATGCCATGCGAACCGTAGATTTCCAGCTCGTGGGCCACCACTTTATCCATTGGGATGGGGGGATGGTGTTCATCGGCCGTCATCAGCCCCACCTGAACATGACGCCCGCGTTTACGCAAACAGGCGATGGAGTTGAAACAGGTGGTCAGACTGCCCAGCGCGTCAATCGACACATGCGCGCCGCCCTGGCTGATTTCTTTGATGGCAGCCGGGACATCCGAATTCACGCGAGCGTTCACCGTCCAACCGGCGCCCAGCTCACGGGCAAGCTGCAATTTATTCTCGCCGATATCCACTGCAATCACATTGGCGCCGGCCGCCGCTGCGATCATGATGGCCGAAAGACCGACCCCGCCGCAGCCGTGAACAGCCATCCATTCACCGGCTTTCACTTTCCCCTGATCCACCACTGCCCGAAAAGAGGTGACAAACCGGCAGCCCAGGCTGGCGGCGGTCGTGAAATCGATGGATTCCGGCAGCCTGACCAGATTAGTATCGGCGTAGTGGATGGCAGTGTATTCGGCAAAAGAACCCCAATGCGTAAAGCCCGGCTGGAACTGATGATCACAGACCTGCTGGTTGCCCGAGATGCACTGCGGGCAAACACCGCAGCCACATACAAACGGCAGGGTTACCCGGTCGCCCACCTTCCAGCGAGTCACCTTTTTACCGGTGGCAGAGATAATTCCGGCCAGTTCGTGCCCCGGAACGTGCGGCAGATGGATATCAGAATCGTGACCCATCCAGCCGTGCCAATCAGAACGACACAACCCGGTTGCCATCACCTGCAACACCACGCCGTCTTCGCTGGGTTCAGGGTCAGGAACGTTTTGCACGGAAATCGGCTTTTGGAACTGATCATAGATTGCTGCGCGCATAGTAATCACCTGTATTTATCAAGATTATGGATATTGAGATGATGAAAAGTATAATACACGTTCTCTTCATTTAAAGACGAAAAACAACCTTCAACGAGATTTCTTGCAGGGAAAAATTCAATATTAAATTCAAGGTTGGCATTTCTCCCGATTCATGGTAAATTTACTACGTCTGCACGTTCTGTAAACGATTTCACAACAACCCAAATTCATCGATTTTTCTGGCTTCACTTTAGCGTTCTACAATACTATCGGCATGGAAGGGAACCTGTATGAATCTGGAACAAAGAATTCACTCAATTATTGATAAAAGCGGCGCAAAATTTGGGATTGCTCTTCGTCATATTGAAAGTGGTGAAGAGGTATTGGTCAATGCGGACCAGTATTTTCCTCTGGCCAGTGTAGTCAAAATCCCCGTACTGGTTGAAATGTGTTATCGCTTGGCTGAAGGACAGATCAAACCGTCTGATCGTTGGACTCTGCTCAATTCGGACAAAAATTTCCCGAGCGGCGTGCTGGTGTTCTTCGAAGAGGGTTTGACCCCCACCGTGCGCGATTTGATGATGTTCATGATCATCATTTCTGATAACACCGCCACCGACATCCTGATCAACCGGCTTGGGAAAGAGAATATCGTCAACCGGATGCGTTCATTGGGCTTGAAAGATATCCACATCACCATGAACATCCGCGAATTGTTCGCTGAGATCATGCCGGATACCAATCCCAACAAAGACATCAAAGAACTGCACCGCCTGATGCGTGAGAAAATGGATGAGTTCGAAGGTCCCCGCACCGGCCGCATTACTGCACTCTCTCCTGAAAATAATGTCAGCACCCCTATCGACATGACCAATCTGCTCCAGCTCATCTATGACGGAAAAGCACCCAACCGCCAGTGGAGCGATTACGCGCTGGATGTTCTCTTCCACCAGCAGTTGAATGACCGGATTCCTCGCTTCCTGCCTAACGGCACTTTAGTAGCGCATAAAACAGGCACCATTGGAGCCACCCGGAACGATGCCGGCATTATTTATGTAAACGATAATTCCCACGTGATCCTCAGCGAATTTGCTCTGAAGGAACCGCTGCAGGACGCGAAACTGGCCCGTCAATCGGTGTTTGAACTGGAAACCGCGATGGGTGAAATTGCCCTGGCTGCGTACGAGGCTTATAGTTAAGCCGGGGTCTGTATCCATGAGGAGGTGGGCCCACAAGGATAGATAATGATCTTCATATCTTATCGTTATCGGGTAGACTACCATTCGTTCAATTTATGTTAGGAGAAAGAGAAATGAAAAAAGGTTTATTTGTACTGTTCGGCCTGCTGATGATTGCAAGTATGCTTTTTGCAGCTTGCGCCCCTGCAGCTACCGAAGCCCCTGCCGTTGAAGAACCGGCAGCCACCGAAGCCCCGGCTCAAGAAGCCGCAGCGACCGAAGCTCCCGCAGCAACCGAAGCTGCTGCTACCGAAGCCCCTGCAGCCACCGAAGCCGCTGCCGAATCAACCGGCCCGACCCAATTGGTCCTGGTTGAGAGCGGCAACTACACCTCGCTGGATCCCTTCACCAATGCCTGGCACGCCAATCCTTCCTACGCAGTTTTCGCCACCCTGTGGGATTACTCGCTGGATCTGAAGAACTTTGGCGGTGTCCTGGCCGAGAGCTGGGAATTTGCTGAGGACAACATGAGCGCCACCGTCAAACTGAAAGAGGGCCTGACCTTCACCGACGGTACCCCGGTCAATGCCGAAGCCATCAAATGGAACTTCGACAAATACCTGGATCCCGAACTGGCCTCTCCTGGCGGCGGAACCATGCGCGATTTCATCGACAATGTTGAAATCATCGACGACTTGACCTTCAAAGTCAACCTGAAGGCCCCTTGGGCTATGTTCATGGATGAGCTCGCCGGCAAAGAAATTGCCAGCCCCACCGCCTATGAAGCCATGGGCCCTGTGGAATACGCCAATGCTCTGACCTCTGCCGGCCCCTACACCGTGAAAGAAATCATCCCCGATGTTTCAATCACCTACGCAGCGAACCCGGCTTACACCTATGCCTCACAATACGCACATAATGCCGGCCCCGTGCAGTTCGACGAACTTGTTCTCAAGTACATGAACGACGAAGCCGTGATTTATGCTGCTCTGGAAACCGGTGAAATCCAGTGGGCTCCCATTCCTGCTCAGTACCTCGAGCAGGCCCGCTCCAACCCCAATATCAAGATCATTGAGGCCGAGGGCACCGATACCCAGTACCTGGGCATGAACAACGAATTCTATCCCTTCACCGAAGAAGGCGTTCGCCAGGCTATTGCCTACGCTGTCAACCGTGAAGAACTGAACCTGATCGCCTTCGAAGGCGCAGCAATCGAACTGTACCAACCGCTGGGCAAAGGCAACATTGGCTGGAACCCCGAGATGGACGAATACGGCAAGCAGACCAGCAATGACCCCGCAAAGGCCATGGCTATGCTTGATGAACTCGGCTTCGTCGATTCCGACGGCGACGGCGTCCGCGAAGAACCTGCCAGCGGCCCGAACGGCAACAAGAAGATGGCCTATGAACTGATGACCCCCGTTGATCCTACCAATCAGCGCATGGTTGAAACCCTGCAGTCCCAGTTGGCTGCCATCGGTATCGAAACCCATATCATGACCGTGGATTCGACCCTGATGCGCCAGAAGACCGCTGAAGGTTCACATCAGATGATCTATTGGGGTTATGCCATGACCACCCCCGATATCACCACCTACATCTTCCGTTCATCCCGCATCGGCGCTTCAAACCGCAACCATGTGAATGATCCCTACCTCGACACCTTGCTCGATGCCCAGGATCAGCAGCTGGATCCGGTACTGCGCCAGCAGGCTACCGATGAAATCAGCAAGTATTTGATCGATCACCGCTTCCATGTACCGTTGCTGAGCCCGATGTACTACTACGGCTACCGCGCGGATATGGTGGACTGCACCGAGTGGAGCATCCAGGGCGGCTGCTACTGGACCGATTGGTATCCAGTTAAGTAATTTCTATGAGAAACAGGTAGAGGTGGCAACACCTCTACCTGTTATTCTATAGATCAAGTTGTTTGGCCGGGTAGAACGAGAATGATAAATTTTTTGATCCGTCGCATTTTTACAACCATCATCCTGGCAGTTGTACTGGTTGGCGTGGTCTTCCTGATGCTGCGTACCATTGTCCCCGGAGATCCTATCCAGACACTGGCAGGTGATTTTGCTTCACCGGAGACCATTGAGGCCCTCCGAAAAAACCAGGGGTTGGATAAACCGCTTTACATGCAGTTCTTTATTTTCCTCCAAAACGCTATGAAAGGCGATTTGGGAAATTCGATCTTCACCGGTTTGCCTGTGACGGATCGTGTCGTGGATGCCTATCCCGTCACCATCCGGTTGACCTTTTACTGTTTCATTTTATCCATGGTACTGGGCATTTCAGTGGGGGTGATCACCTCCTACTTCCACGATACATGGATCGATAACGTAACCCGTGTTCTGACCGTTACATTTGCCTCGCTGCCCACCTTCTGGTTGGGACTGATGCTGATTTTGATGTTCGCTGTCTGGTTGAACATCCTGCCAGTTCAGGGCAACATGAAGACCGCCACCGGCTGGATTCTCCCTGCTATCACGCTTTCGCTGGGTTCAGCTTCCACCCTGGCTAGGCTTGTCCGCTCTTCCATGCTGGAAGTGCTTAACTCAGAATATATCCGAACCGCCCGTGCCAAAGGTTTATTGGAGACCGGGGTCGTTTTGAAACACGCCATGCGCAATGCGCTGGTTCCCATCATCACAGTTGCCGGTTTTCAGATCGGCGGCCTGTTGGGTGGAGCTGTGGTAACCGAAAATATTTTTGGTTTGCCTGGCATGGGAACTTTGATCATCAATGCCATCAATAACCGCGATTACCCTGTAATTCAAGGGACCATTCTATTCACCGCGTTTACTTACCTCGGTGTAAATATCCTAGTGGATGTGATGTATGCTTACGTTGACCCTCGTATCCGATACAACTAACGAATACAAAGATCCCGGCGTGCCAAAGGAGAAGACTCCCTTTCAACTGGCCATGGCACGCTTTAGCCATAACCGGATCGCTCTGGTGGCTCTAGGCGTGATGATTTTAATCATCCTGACCGCTTTTTTTGCAGAGCAAATCACCACCTTTGATCCGATCAAACTGGATGCGAAGTCACGCTTGCAGGGTCCTTCCAGCGATCACTGGTTTGGGACTGACGCCATGGGGCGAGACGTCTATACCAGAATCATGTACGGCGGAAAGGTAAGTCTGTGGATCGGCCTGGCAGCCGTTTTCCTGAGCCTGATTACCGGTGTTCCTCTGGGTTTGTTATCAGGGTATACCGGTGGGTTTGTGGATGGCCTGATTATGAGGTTCATGGATCTCATTCTGGCTTTCCCGGGTATCATATTCGCCATCTGGCTGGTTTCCATGCTGGGACCTGGCGTAAACCAGGTGATCTTCGCCATTGCTTTTTGGGATCTGCCCAGTTTCTCTCGTATTGTGCGCGGAAGCGTGCTGACAATCAAGGAAATCGATTTCATCCAGGCTTCGCGGGCTTTAGGCGCCAATCCCATGCGGGTGATGCTCAATCACGTGTTGCCCAACGTAATTGCCCCTATTATTGTCATGGCCAGCCTTTCCATCTCTGGTTCCATCCTATCGGCCTCTACCTTAAGTTTCCTGGGTTTGGGCGCTCAACCACCCACTGCTGAATGGGGCCTCATGCTTTCAGACGGACGCCCTTACCTGCGCCAGGCCTGGTGGCTGATGGTATTCCCCGGTGTGATGATTGCATTGTTTGTTTTGGCATCCAACATCTTTGGTGACGGCTTGCGCGATGCTTTAGACCCCCGCACCGCGACAAAATAGAACTCATCGTTTTCGCAAAAAACGGGAGAACAATTCCTCTGTTCTCCCGTTTTTTGTTTTGATTCATGGGGGGTGCCTAAATCATCAGGATGGATTGGCCGCATCAACGGCTTTTACCACCGCCTGGTGCACGCCCTGTCTCAATTCGAAGATGACCCGGTTTGCCCGACCGTGATAGACCTCGTTGGTCAGTAAGGCAGTCACCATGCCGCGCTGCGGGTCGACCCACAGGCTGGTACCGGTGAACCCGGTGTGTCCAAAACTGGACGGACTGAAAGGATACGCGCTGGTATCCGGGTTGTCGACCCATAAATCAAATCCGATCCCGCGCCGGACCGGCTGGCCTTCAGGTGAGTGCTGGCGGGTCATCTCGGTAATGGTTTCAGGCTTCAGCAGCCTGCCCGGCTGCAAATAGGACTGGCCCAGGGCGGTAATATCATGGGCGGTAGAGAAGATGCCCGCATGCCCGGCAATTCCTCCCATACGACCCGCATTTTCATCATCCACCTCGCCAACCAGACGGCGTTTTCGCCAGCGGCAAATCTCTGTAGGAGCCACCTCCGCCGGGTTGAAGGTATTGGCTGCCGGTTGAGGGGGCATACCGGCAGCATCCGGGTCCGGGTAAGGAAGATACCCGGTCAAGCGTAACCCAAGCGGTTGACATACCCTTTCATCGATCACCTGCTCGAGCGGTTTTCTGGCCGCCGCCTCCAGCGCCAGCCCAACCAGGATCAGGTCGAAATCTGAATACACCACCCGGTCACCGGGCTGATAGGAAAAATAGGTGGAAAGCGTTCCCCAGTTGGCCGCGGTGCGATTGGCCAGTAGATACAACGGACGCCAGGCAGGTAGCCCGGCTGAATGGCTGAGCAATTGCCTGAAGGTAATTTTTCCGGCATCCACGTATGCCGTTTTCCCATCGCTGACATCCAAAAAAGTGCCCTCTTCCAGCGGGGCTTCATAAGGTGCGATGGGGCGCAAACCACTGAATGCCGGAAGCAGGGCAGAGACAGGCATATCCAGGTTGAGAAGGCCCTCTTCTGCCATGCTCATGAAGGCGCTGGTGGTGAACAGCTTGGTGACCGAGGCCATGTCGAACCGGGTGGTATCCTGTACCGGGATCTGCTTTGTGTCAAAATCGATGTATCCAAAGGACCGGTCGTAGATGGGGTTCCCGTTTTGGATGATGTAAAGCTGAATGGCTGGAATGCGCTCAAGTGCGCTCTGGATGATTTGTTCGGCTTCGTAGAATTGCGTTGTCATGGTATGTGGGCCTTTTTGATCTGAATATTTGGCGGCTGTTTCACCGGCTGCCGTGGTTATTCAAACAATCGTTTTTGATATATCAACTCCGTGATCCCTTTGACCACGTAATCAGGGATGGCGCCGACCTGCTGGTAACCCATGCGCTGGTAAAACCTTTGCGCAGAAAGGTTGCTGTGAGTCACCAATAAGAACATATCCTGCACATGTTCGGCTGACGCATCTTCTGCTGCTTTGAGCAAAGCCTCACCAACATGGTGTCCCTGCCAGGCGGGTAGAACCCCGATTAAACGCAGGTAAGCGCTGCGGTGGAAAGCGCCATGTAGAGAATACCAGGCAAAACCGGTAGTTTGTCCATCGATTTTGGCAACCAGAATACTGGCGCCTTCCTGGAGTGCCTGGTTCAACATATGTTCTGCGCGTTCCTGTGTGATGCTGTATTGCTTCCACAGCTCGTTTTGTGTCAGCACCTGAACGCAGGCCGGAAGATCTTCGGCCTGAAGAGGCTGGATGGTGATGGGTGATGTTTGGATCATAGGCTATTTATATGAAACTCCTGTACATCTGTCAAGGAAGCCTGTCGACTGATTAGAGAGTTATGTCTCTTTTGGTAACCCGCCCTCGGTTAGTCTGCGTAGATTCGAGAGTGCGCCTTCCGCTTCCTCCGGTGATAGAGGCCGTTTCTGATGGATATGGATCAGTTCACCTGCCCGGGCTTTTTGCATGACCATTTCAAGGATGCTTTGCGAAGTTTGAGCGGCTTCTTTCACGAGAGCCGCACCGGCAGCGTACCCGATCAGCGGATTGAGCACGGTGACGATGGCCGCGTTGCGGTCCAACCAGTGACGGGCGGAGTCGGGGTTGGCGGTGATTCCCATCACACATAGTTGCGTGAAAGCAGTCAACGAGCCGATGAGGATCTGCATCATCTCAAACAGGTTGTGAGCGATCACCGGCATCATCACATTCAATTCAAGCTGCCCGGCCTGAGCAGCCAGCATGACGGCTGTATCACACCCGATGACATGGTACATGGCCATGTTGGTCATTTCCGCCATCACCGGGTTGACCTTGCCCGGCATGATACTGGAGCCCGGCTGCACGGCCGGAAGGTTGATTTCATCCAGACCGGTGGCAGGACCCGAAGAAAGCAGCCGCAAATCATTGGCAATGCGAGTGATCGTGCCTGCCAATGTGCGCATGGCAGCCGAGAAATCAACCAGATCTGCCATGGATTGCATGCTCTCAAACAGGTTGTCTGATTCATACAGCCGCAGCCCTGTGAGGTGCGCGAGCGTTTTGACCATATGGGTACGGTATTCGGGGTGGGCATTCAAACCGGTGCCGACAGCGGTACCTCCAATCCCCAGGCGGCGCAGCCCTTCAGAAGACCGTTCGATACGGTCGGCATCCCGATCCACGGCTCTGGCATAACCAGAAAACTCCTGCCCCAGGCGAATCGGCACAGCATCCTGGAGATGGGTTCGACCGGATTTGACAATGCCGTCAAAAGCGGCAGCTCGTGAAGCAAGCGCATCCGCCAGCCTCCGGACGGTCATCAACAGCTCATCCAGCCTGAAGAGGCACGCCAGCCGTATGCCGGTGGGGATGGTGTCATTGGTCGATTGAGCCATGTTGACATGATCGTTGGGGTGGATTCTGTATTCGCCGGGT
>DAISXR010000090.1:11072-13585 GCA_036825755.1 Anaerolineaceae bacterium | reverse complement strand
ATCACGCTGCCGCTGCTCGCGCCCACCATTGGGCTCACGCTGATCATTAATATGATCTCAGCCTCCCAGGTGTTCACCGAACTGTTCCCACTTTTCAACGGAAAACCGGGTTCCGCCTATTCGCTCTACACCGTGGTGTACTATCTGTTTGACGCGTTTTATGTCAAATGGAAGCTGGGCATCGCGGCTGCCAGCGCGGTGATTCTGTTTCTCATTGTGCTTACACTGACAGCGATCCAGTTGTTTATGCAGCGCAAGTGGAGGAATTATTAAGCCATGAAAACTGTCAAACAAATCATCCCCTATCTGATTCTGGCTGTTGGCGCGGTTATCATGGTTTTTCCGTTTTTCTGGATGCTGATTTCATCGCTCAAGACCCCTGCTGAGGTGAATACCACGCCGCCCACCTTTCTGCCGGCGAACCCGGTTTTTGAAAATTATACGTATGCCTTTTCAAAAACCCCGTTTCCCATTTACTTCCGCAACTCCGTCATTATTACAGTGGCCTGTGTCAGCCTTACCATGCTCACCACCATCCTGGCGGCTTTTGCCTTTTCACGGTTGAAGTTTCCCGGCCGCGATTTGTTCTTTTCGGCTTTGCTGGCCCTGATGATGATCCCCTTCGAGATGTTGATCATCACCAATTACCAGACCATGGTGCACCTGAATTTGATCGACAACATGTGGGCGCTGATCATTCCCTTTACCTCCAGCATTTTCTACACATTTGTCCTGCGCAATTTCTTCCTTTCCATCCCAGACAGCCTGTATTATTCGGCGCGGGTGGATGGAGCCTCAAACTGGCAGTACCTCTGGAGAATCATGGTGCCCATCGCCAAACCGGCTCTGGCCACCATCGCCCTGCTGAACGCGATCATCTGCTGGAACTCCTTCCTGTGGACCATGATGATCACCAATACCCCGGAGACACGCACCCTGCCGTTTGGTTTGTACGCGTTCATGACATCCGCGGGGATCCGTTATGAGCGGCTGATGGCCGCTGCCACCATCGTGATCATTCCGATGATCATTTTATTCATCCTTTTCCGCAAAAATATTGTTACCGGTGTTTCGCGCGGCGGTCTCAAAGGCTGAGATTTCGGGATGATCCTTACTGCAAAACGAATTGGAGGTTGAAAGTATGTCGAATTTGATTCCCATTGATGTGTTGGGCCATGCAGATTACGGTGGACGCCTCAACCGGAGCAGAACCAGCCCCGGAATGGCCCAGTTTGGCACGCAGATCGACCGGATCAGAGATGCGAACCCTGACGGGACACTTTTGCTTGATTCAGGTGATGAGTTTTCCGCCAAATATTGGCCCGGGATCCCCGTGGTGGAAGCTTTATCGGTGCTGAAAACGGATGTGATGACGCTGGGTAACCACGAATTTGACGACGGACAGGCGTTGCTGGAAGAGTGGATCGCACACGCCGATTACCCCATTCTGTGCGCCAACATCACCGAGAAAGCGACCGGCAATCTGGTGAAAGGCGTCAAACCTTGGGTGATGCTGGAAAAGCGGGGTATTAAGATCGGCATCCTGGGGTTCACCACCGAGTACACGCCTTTTATGGTGACTGCGCCGATGTTTGCCCCCTACCAGGTGCATGAATGTGTGCCCCTGGCGCGAAAATACATCCCCGAGATGCGGGCTGCCGGCGCGCAGATCGTGATCGTCCTGGCGCACTTCCCGTTCTATATTGATGAAGATGGCAATATCAGCGGCGAGCTGTATGATGTGCTGGCTAATATCCCTCACGTCGATGTACTGATCGGCGGGCATATCCCCGGCGATTATGCGGATACGGTTCTGAACACCGCGGTGCTCAAGGGCGGGTTCGCGGGTGTCAGTTTGCCGCACGCGCGTTTGTGGTTCGACCCCGAACGCAATGAGGTGGTTCGCAAAGAATGCCGAGTGCATCTTACCCCGATGAGCGGCGAGGTCAAGGAAGTCTACCGCGTCTATGCCGACAAGGTCACCGCGCCGTTCCGTGAGATGTTTGACACGGTGCTGGGCGTGGCGGATGAACAATGGGTTTTACATCTCTCCGAAGAGACCAAACTGGGTAACTGGCTGGCCGATTGCATGCTGGACACGGCCGGCACCGAACTGGCCTACATGAACGCCACCAGCGCGGGCGGTTCCATCGAGCCCGGACCGGTGACCGCTGAAGATCTCACCTCGGTGTGCGGGTTCAATGACCCCATCTATACCTCGGAGATCACCGGCAAACAGTTATGGGATTTGTGCGAGCTGGTATTTGTACCTGAACGGTATGGGAACAACGCCGGCATCCTGTACTCAGGCTTTGTTATCCACGCGGATCATACCCAGCCTGCTTTTCACAAGATACAAGCCATCACCCTGCGCGACGGCACCCCATTGGATCTGAACCGCACATACACGGTAGCCAGCTCGGAATACATGTCGTCGGGCGGCAATGATACCTCGCTGATTGCCAAACAACTCACCTGGAAGAACACGCAAGTCCGCTTCTGGGATGCCATGT
>DAISXR010000090.1:0-10972 GCA_036825755.1 Anaerolineaceae bacterium | reverse complement strand
TGTCATGGAAAAAATTGATCCATCACACGGTCTGGGCACCCTGGCCATCCACGCCACCGAAGGCGATAACCCCTATAACACCAACGTCACCCCCATTTACCAATCGGCCATTTATCGTATCCCCGATGTAGCCACCGGAGCGGCCATTTTCCAGCGCGAAGACCCCGGTTACGTGTACACCCGTCTGAGCAACCCAACGCTTGATCAGGTGGCCGGTAAGCTGGCCGTCCTGGAAGGCGTCGACCTGCTGCGCAAGTCGCCTGACCGGCCGGTGGAGGAAGTGGTACGCGGGCGCGTATTTGCATCGGGCATGGCTGCCATCACCACCGCCATCCTGGCAAAGGTGCCCCGTGACGGCGTGGTGATTGCCCAGGAAGCGCTCTACTCACGCACGCATACCTTTTTGCGCGAAGCGGAGCGGTATGGGTTCCGGGTGGTATGGCTGACCAACCCCGGCCTGGAGGATTGGGAAGTCGCCTTCGCATCCGAACCGACTGCCTGCCTGGCGTATGTGGAAACACCCGTCAACCCCGGCATGGCGGTGATGGATATCGCCGCCGTGGTGGAAATTGCCCACCGCCATAACGCCTGGGTGATGGTGGATAACACGTTTGCCACCCCGTACTGCCAGCGCCCGCTTACTTTAGGCGCCGATCTGGTGGTGCATTCGACCACCAAATACCTCAACGGGCACGGTCTGCTGATCGGCGGGGCGCTCATCAGCCGGCATCCTGAATTTATGCAAAACGAGGTGTACGAGGTTCAGCAGACATTCGGACCCACCTCCAGCCCGTTTGATACCTGGCTGCTCAACAATGGTTTGAAGACTTTTGAGATTCGCATGGAACGGCACTGCAAGAATGCCGTGCAGATCGCCGAGTTCCTGGAAGAGCACCCGGCTGTGGCAAAGGTGAATTACCCGGGTCTGGAATCGTTTGAGTACCACCCAATCGCCAAGAAGCAAATGCTGGCTTACGGCGGGATGATGTCTTTTGAACTGAAAGGCGGATATGAGGCTGGCGAGTACATGATGAACCATGTGCGCCTGTGCCGTCTGGCGGTCAGCCTGGGGCACCTGGATACGCTCATCGAACACCCGGCCAGCATGACCCACTCCAAAGTATCCCCGGAGGTGAAAGCCAAGGCAGGCATCACGCCCGGTCTGGTGCGTTTTTCAGTGGGTATTGAAAATATAGAGGATATTTTGGCAGATCTGGATCAATCCATGCGGATGGGCTGATCTCCTGCGCGCGTTTATTCCACCACGATATCGATGGTGAACCAGCAGAAGGCTTCATCCTTGTCGTTGGTCAGAATCCACACCGTTGAATAGGCTCCGCTCTCCAGCGGGGCCTTCATCGGTACCACCACCTCATAAATCTCTCCGGTATCTACCGAACCTGAGACATGGGATTTTCCGTCAGTAGTATGCATGGGGTATCCGTTGCGATACAGGATATGCACTTTTTTACCAAACCAGGTATTTTCCCCGCTGTTCAGCAGTTCCCAACGCGCCTCAAAAGCCTGTCCCTTTCTGAGGGAGGTCTTGTAATAGGGATCGGTGCTGATGATGTTGCAGCTCCACATCGGAACGGCGGTGGTAACGGATGGCAGAATGATACGGCTGGCTTCGGGGGTCAGTGTGCCGTCGGTGGGGATGGCGGTGAACAGAAAGGGGGTGGGGGTGATTGTGGCAGCGGCTGTGCGGGTAGGCGGAGCCGTGTTGGTGGCGGTGGGGGCGGATGCGGTGAGCGTGGCGCCTTGCGCCGATTGGGTGAGAGCCGCCGAAAGGGTCTCAGCAGCCTGTGTCTGGGCAAGCGCTTCCACACGGGTGGCTTCCGCGTTGACGGTAGGGGTGGGTACCTGCACCCGGCCGTAATTGCAGCCGGCTGTTAATACAGCCAGACACAGAAAAATCCCGCAACAAAACAAAGCTGCTTTTGTTTTTGATGCCATCTCTTCACCTGCCCTGTGAGATACATTTGGAGTGCGACAGGCAGATCAAGCGCCCATCTGCAATGAATAGTATAACCTGTTTCCGACTGCAACGTGGCATAAATCACCGGTAGAATGTACACCCGTCAGCCATCGGTGATTCAAACGCACCCCGCGTAGGGTGGGTGAAGGGGCACAACATGACAGAAAAGTGAGAATAATTGCCTGCCCCGGAACCCACCGAGGAGTATTTTATTGTACGGGTGTATTGGTGGGTTACGGGCGGACGGATTTTGGGAAGCAACGGCATTTGTTCCGCCCTCCACCCACCCTACCAAACCCATCGAGACGATTTATTCATATAGGGTGGATTGGTGGGTTCCGGTGAACAAATTTTCCGAAGCAACGGCATAAATTCCGGCCGCCAAAAATGGTATACTACCCCTTGCTGTAAGGGAACAGACGCATGGCATTAATCACCGCGGGAGCGTTATCCAAATCATTCGGACCGGACGATATTTTCAGTGGAATATCGTTCAGTTTGCCGCACCGCGCGCGGGTAGGGCTGGTTGGCCCCAACGGGGTGGGTAAAACCACACTGATGCGCATTCTGGCGGGGCTGGAAGACTCCAGCGGCGGCACGGTATCTTATGCGCGTAACCTGAAAATTGGATATCTGCCCCAAAACGCCATCCTCAATTCCGATAAGTCACTGTGGGATGAGAGTCTCACGGTTTTTTCAAGCCTTCTGGATATGCAGGCCGAACTGATCCGGCTGGAAAAATTAATGGCCGAATCCCACGATGAGGCGATGCTGGAAAGTTACGGCAAACTCCAATCCGAGTTTGAGCACCAGGGCGGCTATACCTTTGAAAACCGCATGCGTTTCACACTGAACGGTATGGGTTTCAACGACGAAGATATGCACCGCCCGTTGTCACAGCTTTCGGGCGGCGAGCGAACCCGCGCCTATTTCGTCAAGTTGTTGCTGAGCGAGCCGGATGTGTTGCTGCTGGATGAACCCACCAACCATCTGGATATCTCCGCCATTGAGTGGCTGGAAGCTTATTTCCGCGATTGGCCCGGGGCCACGCTGATTGTCTCGCACGACCGTTACTTCCTCAACCAGGTAGTCGATACGGTGTGGGAGATGACACCGGCCATCGAGGTGTACCGCGGCAATTACAGCGCCTATACTCAGCAGCGTACCGAACGTTATAAACGCCGCCTGCTCGATTATCAGCGCCAGCAGGAGTTTATCGACAAAGAAGAAGAGTATATCAAGCGCAACATCGCCGGTCAGAACACCCGCCAGGCACAGGGACGCCGTAAACGGCTGGAACGCATGCTGGAGGATTCGCTGGTGGTGCGCCCGCTGGACATCAACGCCCGTCACCTGAGCCTGAACCTGGGCGAGGCCGCCCGTTCCGGTGACCTGGTTCTGCGTACCCGTGATCTGGTGATCGGCTATCAGGATGATCAGCAACCGCTTTTTAATGTGCCTGACCTGCTGCTCAAACGCGGTGATTGCGCCGCGTTGATTGGTCCCAATGGGGCCGGTAAAACCACCTTCCTGAAAACTATTCTGGAACAGATCCCGCCCCTGACCGGTGAAACCATTCTGGGTTCCAGCCTGAAGATCGGCTATTTTGCCCAGGCGCATGAAGGGTTGCACCTGGATTGGACGCTCATGGAGGAGATCAGCAACGCCGCGCCTAACATGCTGCCGGCGGAGATCCGCAATTACCTGGCGCGCTTCCTCTTCACCGAAGATGATGTGTTTAAAGAGGTGAATGTGCTCTCGGGCGGCGAACGCGGCCGGCTGGCTTTAGCTATATTGGCGCTTCAGGGAGCCAATCTGCTGCTGCTGGATGAGCCTACCAACAACCTGGATATTACCTCGCAGGAAATTTTGCAGACAGTGCTGTCTGAATTTGGCGGCACCATTCTGCTGGTCTCGCATGACCGCTTCTTAATCGACGCGCTGGCTACAGTGATCTGGGAGATCGAACCGGGGGCAAAATCACTGCGTGTGTTTGGCGGAACGTACAGCGAATACCGCGCCGAGCGTCAGGCCGAACAGGAAAAACCTGCCGTGTCACAGCCCGCCGAGACTACCCGACCAGGTAAAAACGCTCTACCCGCTCATCAGAGTGGGGGCGGAAAGCCCTCACAGCCAAAAAGCGCGCAGGCGCTCAGCAAGTGGGAAGTGAAACAGCACCGTGAACGACTTACCCTGGTGGAAATGAAAATTATCGAGCTGGAAGGCCGCCAGGCTGCCATCGAACGGCGATTGGAACGCCCGCCCCAGGATCCCGCCGAAGTGCAGCGGCTGGGCGAATCGTACCAGTTGATTCTGGCGGAGCTGGAAAAACTGATGGACGAGTGGGGAAAGCTCTCCGAAATTCTGGCAGACGTCCGTTATAACTGACTCTTCCTGCGGTAGTTGTAAACCCCTACCGCCATCCCCAAACCCACAATTGCAAGCACAATCAGGATCAGGTATATCCAGATGGTCAGGATGCCGGCCCACACCGGGAAGAGCACCCCGCACAGGCTGATGCTGAACTGAAACAGCGCGGCCACCAGTGTGCTGCCGCCTGATTTGTTATACAGCCAGGTGAACAGAATAGAAAGGGCCACAGACTGCAAAACGATGTGGAAAACCGGCATCACCGATTGGAGCGTGCCGTAGACGAAGTGAAGCGGAAGCTGCCAGGCGGCCCAGATCACGCCCAGAACCAGGCTGGTGCGCAATGGATTGAGAAAACCCTGCAAGCGCTGCTGCAGAAAACCGCGCCAGCCGATTTCCTGGCCGATTGCACCTGCCAGCAGGGCAGCCACCGTGAGAACCGGCGGGTACCCGGTGAGCGCCAGCAGACTGTACTGCCACGGGTTTTCGGTTCCCGTCACCTGTAAGAACAGACCGGCGATCACGCCGATGACCGGCATGATCATCACCGCGGGTGCCAGCAGTAGCGCATTGAACCTCAGACTCCAGCCCTGTTTGAAAAAGGCACCCAGGCTCGCGCGGCCTTCAGTGCGGTTGAGCATATACACGGCTGCCAACCCGGGCCCCAGCGCGCCGATCAACCCCAGCAGTACATCCAGAATCGGATTAAGGGTGATGACCTCATAGGTGGACAGGATGCGCGGGATCCACCACACCCATGACCAGGCAATCGAAATCAGGGCGAATCGGATCACTTCGTTCATTTTTTCATTATCAGAGGTCTGCATGGGGTGCTCCTGTCAATCAGATTTGGCTCCAGCGGGATTTTCTGCTCCGGTCAAAGGCTCAGCAGGATGATAGCATGCTTTGAAAAGAATAGCGAGAGGGATTCTGACGGGCAGGTGCGAAAGTAGATCAGACTGGCTTGAAAATTCGGGGGTGATGGAACAGACGCAGGGCCAGGTCAACGTTTTCTCGAAGGTGAAAGAACACCCCTTAAGGGTCATCCCGTACAGGCGATATTACGGCAGAGTTGCAAACCGCGCCACGAGGGACCGGATAAAGGAAAATCTCCGATCACGCGCCCGAGAAAATGCAATAGGCGTTCCAGATAGGGAAATGTTTTATATATGCCCCTGGCGGAGATCCGCCCGAGCGCATCGCCAGATGATAAATCATCCGGCTATCCAACAACACCTCATGAATGAGGCTTGCCAGCCCACCCAATTTTCCGGCAACCGGATTCGTCCGGCGCGTTCGTTAGCACGTGGATTTATCCCGTGCGAACCACTGCGGAGAGGCCCGTCCATGGCAGTTCCAGATATGGAAATATTAACAATTATCCTCCGGGCAGACCTCCGCGGCAATTTGACAGGAAACATATCTATCGGTGTGCGATTTGATCAAATGATGCCCGGGATAGGAGGAAAGCCCATCAAGCCGTCTTGTAAAGCCGTAAAAATCGATATATGATGGATCAGACAACCATCCAAAAATGCCATTTGATTTGTCAGGTGTGTCCTGAACAATTTCCTGTTATGAGAAAAGAGGGAGATATGATAGGAACTTGTGCCAGATGCGGTCAGGAAAAAGCCGGCGAACACTATACACTCTACTTTTGGAAACAGAAGGCAGAAAGCGGGCGGATCGTTTACTCCGATCCGGGCTATGAAAAAATCTTTCTGTGTGATCACTGCGCCCTGTCAGAATCACGCAACACCAAATGGGTGCTGTTGGTGGTGTGCGCGATGACAGGCCTGTTGTTCGGATCATTATTCGTGCTGGGATTGGTCAACTACGAGCCCAGCGGCGCGGGCATCACGGCAGTCATGGGGGTGTTGATGCTGGCGTGCCTGGCGCCGATCTACTGGCTGGTCAAAGGCCTGCGTTGGCGTGCGGTGAAAAAAGAGGACGGCGAAAAATCAGCCCTCAACCTGAGAGCCCGCGAATATATCAGCAAAGGGTACGCATCCACAACCGGTACCGGTTTCGACCAGGCCGCGGCCACCGTCGGCATGTTCCGTCAATGGAAAAACGCATTCCTGATGCAAAGCGAACAACAAATCATTCCGGCAGATGTGACCGCGATTCGCCAGTATACCCATTTGCTGGCGTTGGAATGGTGGAAGACACATGAAGGACCGGTGATTTGTGACAAATGCAACGGACCCGTGGGACGCGATCAGGGGTATCTGGTAGGCTCCTATCTTCATTGTGAATCGTGCGGTTCGGAAGATTTCGGGAGCGATGCCATCACCTATTTACGGGAAGACCCCAATTTCTTCGGTCGCGGAGTGTTGGAACACGCCCGTGCCATGATGGCAGAGAAATACAACGCCCTGCTGCAAAAACAGGGCTGATCTGTCATCAGACTTTCCGAAACGGCTGTGTACATGCCGTTATGATTGAGATTCATGATGAGGAGAAGTGGATTATGAACCGCTACCGTGTAAAACCATCTCAGCCCATCCAGTTGGCGGATTGGGATCCGGACGACAGCAGTGCTTTTGACGGCGATAAAGAGGAAGGCAAGCAGCGTCTGGATGAACTGACTGCGGAACTGGAGGAATTGCAGGAGAGGCTGTACGCGGAACACCGGCATAAATTGCTGGTGGTGCTGCAAGGCATGGATACCAGTGGAAAAGACGGCGTCATCCGGCATGTATTCGAAGGGGTTAACCCGCAGGGCGTGCGTGTGGCCGGTTTCAAAACGCCCACCCAACAGGAACTGGATCACGATTATCTATGGCGGGTGCATCAGCAGGTGCCTGGCAGGGGCGAAATAGTCATTTTCAACCGGTCGCATTACGAAGATGTGCTGGTGGTACGGGTGAATGAATTGGTGCCCCAATCGGTCTGGCAGGCGCGTTATGATCATATCTGCGCTTTTGAAAAAATGCTGGCAGATGAAGGCGTGACCATTCTTAAGTTCTATCTGCATATCAGCAGGACAGAACAGAAAAAGCGACTGGAAGAACGCCTTCAGGATCCCACCAAATACTGGAAATTCGCAATCGGGGATCTGAAAACCCGTGAACACTGGGATGACTATATGGAAGCCTACCAGGATGCGCTCAACCGTACCAGCACTGAGTATGCCCCCTGGTATCTGGTGCCCGCCGATAAAAAATGGTTTCGCAATCTGGTGATCGGCACCGTGATGGTGGAGACGCTTAAGAAGCTGGATATTCGCTACCCGCCGCCTGAGCAGGGGTTATTGGATGTAGCGATTGATCCGTGAGAGGAAATGACCTCATCTTACGTATACAGTCTGTAAGATATAATCACCCAACAGGGAAATTTATGGAGGTAGCGAATGAACCGAAAATTTAGCAGCCGGGCATCCAACCTGAATGCCGCCATCTGGCTGATTGGTCTTGGGTTATTATGGCTGACAGGCTTATGGTGGCCTGGCATCCTTATCCTGGTAGGCGTCAGCATGCTGGTGCAGGCGCTGGTGCGCAACCAGGCTGGCGATGAACCGGAAGTCATCACTACCACCACTGCTCCGCTTTCCGATGAGCCTAAAGCACCCGCCGAGCCGGCCAACCCGGATGTGTGGGCTGATGAAAAAGCCGAAACACCTTCTTTTATCGAAAAGGATCAGTTAAAGGGAAACCCGGCCGTTCTGCCTGAAAAATGCCCCGCCTGCGGTGGCCCCATTGGGGAGAATGCGCACAAGGTAGTCTGGATGGGCGAGCATACTGCCCGTTGCCCGTTTTGCGATACCGTGATCAACGTGTAAATGTCCATCCTCAAAGCCATCATCGCCGACAAAGACTTTTTACGGCTTTTGTTCCGCCTGGCTCTGCCCCTGATTGTTCAGCAGTGGATCCAGGCGTCTTTAGGTTTTGTCGATTTGCTGATGGTGGGTCAACTGGGTGATGTGGCAGTGGCCGCGGTGGGCTTGAGCAACCAGTTTTTCTTTTTATTGAATCTGGTTACATTTGGGCTCGGCAGTGGAACAGCCATTTTTACAGCCCAGTTCTGGGGGAAACACGATCTGGCCGGCATCCGTAAAACGTTGGGCTTCAGCCTGATGGTCAGTCTGTTCATCAGCCTGATTTTTTCGCTGCTGGCTGTGCTGGCTCCACAGCGGATTCTGGGGCTGTATACCAGCGATCCGGCTGTGGTGGAGGCCGGAGCAGGCTTTCTTCGTATCGTTGGGCTGTGCTTTATCTTTTCCTCGTGCAGCTTCAGCCTGATCGCAGTTTTACGCAGCATGGAGCAGATCCGCATTCCCATACTGGTGACCATCGGTGCGCTCAGCCTGAATACGCTATTGGGGTATCTGCTCATCTTCGGGCATCTGGGCTTACCGCAGATGGGCATACGCGGCGCTGCCACCGGCACGGCTATTGCTTACACCCTGGAATTCCTGGTTCTGGTGCTGCTGGTGCGCCGGGCCGGTTCACCGCTGGCAGGACGCCTGTCGGAAATTTTTACGCTGGATTGGGGTTTCTTCGGCCGGTTTCTACGTACCACTGCCCCCGTGGTGCTCAACGAATTTCTGTGGGCGCTGGCAACCACGGTATACGCCGGTATCTATGCCCGCATCGGAACCGAATCGATCGCCGCGGTAAATATTTCATCTTCCATCGAGCAGATGGGGTATGTCACCTTCATCGGGCTGGCCAATGCATGCGCCATCATGGTGGGTAACCGCATCGGCGCAGGTGAGAGCGGCCGCGCCTTTGAATACTCCAAACGGTTTATTGCCATCTGTCTGGCGGGCAGCCTGCTGCTTGGGTTGATCCTGCTGCTCGTGTCGCCTGCTTTGCTCAATTTATACGCCATCTCGGAAAACGCGCACTTCTATGCCCGAAACATCCTGCGCATTTTCTCGTTTACGTTGTGGGTACGCATCATCAATATCGTCATCATCATCGGCATCCTGCGCAGCGGCGGTGATACGCGTTTTTCCTTCCTGGTGGATGTTCTATCCATCTGGCTGGTGGGCATCCCCATGGCACTGTTGGGAGCATTTGTGCTGCATCTGCCGGTTTACTGGGTTTATCTCATGGTCATCTCGGAAGAATTGATCAAGATGATCGTCATGCTGTGGCGCTTTGCGTCCAAACGCTGGATGAACGATCTGACCCAAACCGCGGCGGCGCTTGATTAACTCACCTCAAATCTGATAATATTGTCGGGTTCGGAGAAAAGTTTCTCATCCCCTTTTAATCATGGGGCACAGAAGTATATTAAAATATAATCTGCTCCTCCCCTGGGAGCAAAATCGTATCACGAGGAAAAGAGAGTGGTTGAGACCGCGGCTTCCAAAAAATCGCCGGTGAAGTGGAAATTTATTATAGGGGGAAGCCTGATCGCCGTAGCAATTATTTATTTGATTGTCTCATCAGCACAGGCCAATGCACAGTATTTCCTGACCATCGATGAACTGAACGCACGGCGCACGGAATTTACCGGTCGCGATGTGCGAATTTCAGGCGTCGTCCTTGGCGATACGATCCAGTATGATATCGAGAACCATATTTTGCGGTTTACCGTAGCGAACATCCCCGGTGATCAGGATGAGATCGACCGGAGGGGCGGGATCGCTGCTGTGCTGCACGAGGCTGCTCAAAATGAGAATCTGCCCCGACTCGATATCGTTTACAACAATGTCAAACCGGATCTTCTGACAGACGAAGCCCAGGCCATTATGACCGGTCACCTGAACGCGGATGGGACGTTTACAGCCAACGAACTGCTGTTAAAATGCCCCACCCGTTACGAAGAAGCCGTTCCCGACCAGGCCTCCGTTTCGGATTAGTCTCCCACCTTTGGCAAAATTGTTGATATCGTAATCGTTTTTATTGAACTGTTTTTATAGCCCATTATGCTGATTTATTTTGGTTATGGAATCTTACTGATCACGCTGGCTGTTTGCATCGCAGCCATTGCAGCGGCTGTACTGGGTATCCGCAAAAACTCACTGGCTTGGACGCAAAGCGCCCGCAATGCTATTCTGGCGGCCTTTCCTTTGCTGAGTCTGGCGAGCTTGTGCCTGATCTGGCTACTGGTAAACGATCGCTTTGAGGTGTTGTACGTCTACAACGTCATCAGCCGCGATATGCCGCTTTACATGAAAATCGCGGCATTGTGGGGCGGGCAGGCCGGATCCCTGCTGTTCTGGGCCTGGACACTGGCGCTTTTCTCGGCCGCTGTCATGCTGCGTAAATGGGACCGCGATCGCGAATTCCTGCCGTGGGTGGTCATCGTCACCGCCATCACGCTTGCTTTCTTTGTGGGCATGATCATCTTCGTCGAGAATCCTTTCCGGCGTATCTGGCTGGACGGTTCAGGGCAGCAGTTGATTGCCATGTTCCAGCCGCAGGGCACCACTCAGATCATCCCCTCGCGCGGGTATGGGCTCAATCCCCTTTTACGTCATATCGGCATGATCATTCATCCCCCGGCGCTGTACTTTGGCTTCGCTGCCTTTGTAATCCCGTATGCTTTTGCAGTGGCCGCGCTGGTGACCAACCGCACCGACGACCGTTGGATCCGCATCACCCGACGATGGACGCTGGTTGCCTGGCTGTTTCTGTCACAGTGGATCCGCGTCACGGTGTTTGTCGT
>DAISXR010000089.1:0-14344 GCA_036825755.1 Anaerolineaceae bacterium | reverse complement strand
TACTTCAATAATTCTTCCATAATCCCGCGGGCCAGGTTGGGATTCACCTTGCCGCCGGATTTCCGCATCACCTGACCAACAAACCAACCCAGCAGGGTCACCTTGCCGGCTTTATAACTCTCCACCTCGGCCGGGTTCTCCTGCAGCACCGTCTCGCACAGCGCACGGATGGCGCTGTCATCGCTTACCTGCACCAGGCCCTCAGCCTTCACAATCTCCGCCGGGGTTTTTGAGGTCTCCTCCACCTTCACCAGCAGCGATTTACCGGTATTGGTATTGATACTCTTCTGATCCACCAGTTTCAGGATATCAGCCAGATAGGCCGGGGTCAGGTTCAACAGATCCGCCGTTTTCCCACGTTCATTCAGCATACGCAGAACATCGTTCATGATCCAGTTGGATACCTTTTTAGCCTCGCCGCCATACAGCCTGACGGTTTCCTCAAAGTAATCGGACAGACTGCGCTCCGAGGTGAGAATATCGCTGTCATACTCCGGTAGGCCATACTCCTCCATAAACCGCTGTCGGCGCTGGAGGGGCAGTTCAGGCATCTGCTCCAGGATCGATTGCTTCCAGGCGGGCGTCAACCTCACCGGCAACAAATCCGGCTCGCGGAAATAACGATAATCCGCCTCGGTCTCTTTGGAGCGCATCATGCGCAGCACACCGGCATTGTCGTCCCAATCCAGCGTCCAAGGATGGATCTCGCGCCCGGCTTCCACCTCGCGGATCTGGCGTTTGATTTCATTCTCAATGGCTGATTGGATGGCATCGATGGAGTTGACGTTTTTGATCTCGGTTTTGGTGTTGAGCACATCGCTGCCCACCGGCCGGATGGAAACGTTGGCATCACAGCGCATCTGCCCGCGTTCCATGTTGGCTTCCGAAAGATCCAGCCAGCGCAGGATCTGGCGCAGGCGGATCAGATACTGGGCGGTATCCTCAGCCGAGCGTAAATCGGGTTCGGTCACAATTTCAACCAGCGGTACACCACAGCGGTTGAAATCGACATAGCGATGAAAGCCCTCCAGGCGGGTTTTGCCCGCGTCTTCTTCCATGTGCATCTTGTGCAGCCGCACTCGGCGAGTCTCACCGTTGGCAACCGGGAATTCAAGGTAACCGCCCTCGGCAATCGGCACGTCATACTGCGTAATCTGGTATCCCTTGGGCAGATCGGGGTAAAAGTAATTCTTGCGGTCAAAATAAGATATGTCGTTGATGTGCGAGTTGAGCGCCGTTCCCAGTCGCACGGCTTTTTCCACCACGGTTTTGTTCAGAATCGGCAGTACACCCGGCAGACCGGTGCAGACCGGGCAGATATTACTGTTGGGCGGCACCTGCCAGGAATCAGCCCGGCAGCCGCAGAAAATTTTTGTGACGGTGTTGAGCTGAACGTGTGTTTCCAGCCCGATTACAGCTTCGTATGTGGTCATAAGATATTTCCTGTCATCCCAACGATTGCAGAACCTGCGGACGGGCGCTGCGCCAGGCAGCCCCGGCGGTGGACTTACCGTAGGCATATGCCAGTTGCAAAAGCGTGCCCTCGCAGAAATCATTTGCCAGCAATTGCAGACCAACCGGCAGTCCCTCGGCCGATAAGCCGCCCGGGAACGCCAGCCCCGGGATACCGGCATGGTTGGCCGGCACGGTGAACTGGTCGGCGTACTGCATCATCACCGTATCGCCGTAAATCTCACCGATAGGGAAAGCCGGGGTGGGTGTGGTGGGGGTCAGCAGCGCATCCAGGCGGTACGCGCCCTTGGGGTCAAAAGCCTGCTCAAAATCACGCCGGATGAGCGTGCGCACCCGCAGAGCCCGGTTGTAATACTGGGCGCTGTACTGGGCAGCGCTCACATACATGCCCATCATGATGCGCAGCTTGGGCTGCCAGCCAAATCCTTCGCCGCGTGTCTTCTTATACAGGTCTTCCAGGTTCTCCACCGGTTTCTCTGTGCGGTATCCGTACTTCACGCCGTCGAAACGATGCAGGTTGGAAGCCTTCTCGACGCGGCTGACCACAAAATAAGCCGGGATACCGTAGCGAGTGTTGGGCATGGGCACGTCTTCCACAATTTCCACACCCAGTTTCGCCAGTTCCTCAGCCGCCTGCAGCACAATGTTTTTCATTTCATCGGAGATGGAGCGCTGTTCATACTGGCCGGTTTTCATATCCGGGAAGATGATGTTGAAGTAATCCGGTGAGAGACCCACCCGCAGCCCGCGCACATCGCGCTGCATTTCCGCCCGATAATCCGGCACCGGCAGGGTGGATGTGGTGGCGTCATGCGGGTCAGCCCCGGCGGTGGTTTGCAGGATCAGCGCAGTATCTTCAGCCGAGCGGGCCATGATGCCCGAACAGTCGAGCGAGGATGCCGCCGCGATCAGGCCAAAGCGCGAGATGCGCCCATAGGTGGGTTTGAGACCATGCAGGCCTGTGAAGGCGGCCGGCTGACGGATGGATCCCGCCGTATCGGTACCCACCGATACAGCCGCTTCACCGGATGCCACTGAAGCCACGCTGCCGCCGGAGGATCCGCCGGGGGTGCGGCTGGTGTCCCACGGGTTGCGCGGAGCAGGCTGAAAAGCAGACGATTCGCTGGAGGAGCCAAATGCGAATTCATCCAGATTGACCTTACCGAGCATCACCGCGCCGGCTTTTTCCATGCGGTCCACAATGGTGGCGGTATACGGAGCGGTAAAGTTGGACAGGATACGCGAGGCTGCCGTGGAGCGGGTACCTTTGACGGTGAAAATATCTTTCACCGAGAACGGCACACCAGCCAGCGGGCCGGGGTCTCCGCCCAGTGACAGGGTTTGATCCACAGCCTGAGCCTGGGCGAGAGCCCGTTCGCGGGTGACGCACAGGAAGGCGTGAATTTTTTGTTTGTCCTCGGCGGTGATTTCACCGGCATCCAGGGTACCCGGCCGACCGTCCACTTTTTCAATGCGGGCAAGCGCCGATTCAAGCACATCCACGGCGGTGAATTCGCCCTTTTTCAGGCGGGTGACGATTTCGTGAGCAGGATAATCGCAAAGTTCCATGGTTATTCCAGCGTTTTATGAGGGGTTTCCGGGACGGCAATCTGATCATCGACCAGATCAGGCACCTGACCAAGGATCAGACGGGTTTCGACAAAAGGCTGCCACACATCTTCACGCAGCGGCTGGCTGATACCGGGAGAAAAGGTGACACCCCGCAGGTTGACTGGTATGTCATCCTCCAGCGGTATCGCCTGGAGTTGCTCAATGGAGCTCACCTGGTTATTCAGTTCGTTGTACAGGTACTCGGCATCCTGGGGAGATAATTCAAGTTCAGCCAGTCTGACAAGATGGGCAAAGGTTTCTCGAGAAATGTGCTCTTTCATCTACATCCATCCAGCTTTTTTGGTTCTTATTATATCAGCATCAAAAATGAGGCTGTCTCTTCAGACAGCCTCGATTTGTAGTCCAGTATTGAACAGATTCGGCCGCCAATATCACGGCGTATAGGTGAAGGTTGCCTCTGCCCAGCCTGACACGTTGCCGGCGTTGTCACGCGCCCTCACACAGAACAGGTAGGGTATCCCGGATGTATCGATCAATGGAGTGGTGAAGCTGGTCGACGTGGTAGCAGTTTGGTTTGGCAAGCCGCAGCTTACATCCGTACCCCAATAGATCTGGTAGTCGTCCAGCCCGCTGTGCTCATCGGTGACAGCATCCCAGGTAAAAGTGGGCGTGTTATCGGTGGCAGGATCAGAGGTGCTCAGATTGGCCGGTGTATCGGGGTTGGTGCCGTCATACCAGAACTCAAACAGCTCCACCCAATCTGAAACGTTGCTCACTTGATCGACTGTGCGAACGATGAGTATGTATTTACCGGATGAAGGCACCTCGGTGGGATCATATTCCGGCACATCCACAAACTCGCTGGCGGAGGGCGTGGGGGTTACAGACGGGGTGGGCTCAAGAGTGGGTCCAAAGTAGACGTCATACCCGGCCACACCGCTGTGTGTGTCGGTGGCCGCATCCCAACTGAAGGAAGGATCAGACACATCGTTTTGCCAGACACCGGATTGGACATCCTGCGTCTCAACCGCTTCGGTGGGTTCGGTGGGGGGGGTTTCGTCATAGCGGAACGTGAACACAGTCGACCATTCAGGCTTTGTCGCCCAGGTGAACACGGTCTGTAAGCGCAGATAGTAAGTACCGCTGCCGTTTACCGCAGACGGGTCAAAGGCCGTCGAGGTAATATTGGTGGAACTGGTGCCCGTTGAACTGCTACCCCAGTAAATATTGTAGCTGGTGGCTCCCGCCGGCGCCGTCCAGGTGAAACTGGGGTCGCTGACGGTGTTCTGCCATTCATTGGAGACTGCCCCGCCCAGTTCGGTCGCCGAAGAGGGATTGGGCGGCAGCGCCGCCACGGTCTGGGTGGCAGACCAACTGACAGCCGTCTGTGAACCCGAAACCTGGGTTTGTTTCACCGATGTGGCGAACCGTGAAAGCTCGGTAGCGGTCAGGTTTTTGGTGGGTGTACGCGTTTTGGTGGGTGTGCGGGTTCTGGTAGCTGTTGAATTATAAGAGCCGCCCCCTGAAACGGTGGTTTTATACAGCCTGACGGTGGAGGTGATGGTGCGGGTGCGGGTGGAGGTGGGGCTGGGGGTGCGGGTAGGAATGACAAAAATCTGAGTGCTGTCTCCCTGGATGGTGGAACTCGGTTTCAGTTCAGGGAGCACAGACTGTTGATCCGCATTCTCAGGGGTCCAGGTGGCAGGCAACCTGGGCTGCGTTGGCGTGCTGGTGGGAAGTAACAATGCGGCTGGCATGGTGGGAGGAGGCAACGGATTAAACTGTGTATACGGGTTGAAAAATATAATTGCAAAAACAACCACCACAGCCAGAATGCCCATGAAAGCCAGGAAAGATAAACTGTTCCATAAAGCGTTTTTCATTTTCATGTGGATACCAAACCAGCCCCTTTACAGTATTTCCTACCTCCGGGATCCAGATTTCCATGGATTAAAGCCAGTATATATACATTTTTTAACATGTCAAGCTGAATCTGCATTTTTGACAGTATTTTTACGTGCAAAGGAAGTCATTGCATAAATGAGGCCAACTTTTTCATCGCAATGACTTCCTTTAATACAAGCAATGAAAGGTGTATGGATCAGGACATGCCGGCTTCAGCAACCGGTACGGGTTTCCAGATCACAAACAGCAGTGCTGCGATTAAGGCCAGTACCCCGCCAAAGAGAAACGGCGCGGAGGGCCCAAAACCGCCCCAACTTCCCATACCGCTCCACAAAATACCGGCAATTAATGAAGCAGGAAAATCAAGAATGCCCAGAACGCCATTGTAGGTGCCGTAGGCCGTGCCGCGCAGATTGGCAGGCACCAGATCGGAGATCATGGCTTTGGTGGTTCCATAGGCAAGCCCATAATAAAAACCATACAGGGCGTATAAAACCCACACATGCCAGCCGCGGTTTGCCAGAGCAAAACCCAGGTAAATGATGGCATAAACCAGCCATCCGCCCACAATCACCTTTTTGCGGCCAATTCGGTCGGAAAGCGACCCGGCTGGAAGCGAACTGAGACTGTAGATGAGGTTGAACACCGTCAGCATGGCCAGAATACCCAGCACGCTGATCCCGCGTTCCTGCGCCCGCAAAACCAGAAAAGCATCCGAAGAATTTCCCAGATCAAAGATGCTCACAATGACCATGAAGATCATGAACTGTTTGCCGAGCGATTTGAACGCAAAACGCGGCGCCTGGCGCTGGCCTTCAATTTTCACTTCACGGGTTCCCACGATGAGCGAGATCACCGCCAGCACAGCCGGAATGATGGAGATCAGCACGATCAACTGGAAGGTTTTCAACTGCAGGGTCTGTGTGGATTTTTGCAGCAGCCAGACCACCAGGAAGGAAATGATCAATCCCAGCACGGCTCCGGCGGTATCGGCGGCGCGATGAAAACCAAACGCCAGACCGCGCTGCTCCGGTTTGATTGAATCGGCTACCAGTGCATCACGTGGGGCGGTGCGAATCCCTTTCCCCAGCCGGTCCGTCCAGCGAACACCGGCCACCACACTCCACGTGTTGGCAAAATAGAAGAACGGTTTGGAGATGGCCGAAAGACCGTACCCCACCACGGTCAGCCACTTGCGTGAGCCAATCCGGTCCGAAATCCAGCCGGAGAACACCTTCAATACGCTGGCGGTTGCTTCGGCAACCCCTTCAATCAGCCCGATGACGTTGGTCTTGACCCCCAGGATGTTCGAGAGAAACAGGGGCAATATATTCAGCACCATCTCACTGGATACATCCATAAAGAAGCTGGTCAGACTTACTGCCCAAACATTTCGGGGTAATTCTTTTAACGACGTCTTTTTCATAATATGCCTGCGAAATTACGGGAATGTGTATCTGTTAATCATTCGCGAAATCATGATCGCGAATAGAAAAACACGCTATACAGAAAAGGATACGCTCTTAATGGAGTATTGTCTACTCTTCGGTTTGCATGTCCGAAGCCGGTACACCACCCCAGCGCGAGACAATCACATCATCGTATTGATCGGTTGTCTGACCCACTGCCAGAATGGAACCTGCCAGTTCTTCAGCGGAACAGCTCAGGCCGGGCAAAGTATGTTCAAAGAAGATATCGTTGTCTTCATCCAGGCCAAATGCCCCAAAACGGAGCTTATCGTTTTCACGCAAAAGGAAATACAGCAGATCCGGATGAATTTCCACGTTTAAAACTACGTAGGCGCGTATGGTAATCGAAGCGTTTTCAGCGGTCCAGGGTTGAATCCCGATATGAACAAAAGTAGAGCCTATGCTCACACCAAAATACGGCGAATCTTCCCGTTTGTGAAAGAAAATCCCAAATTTTTCTTTCATCCACGGTTCAATTTTTTGATACACAACTTGCTGCGCCTGGGTTTCGAATTCCATGATCCACATCTCCTTACGCATGATTGCAGATTGCCTGCCGCCGGTAACTGTTCATTAATGAAAAATGAAACAAGGTTTAATCCACATCATTGTACTGGAATTTATGGAGAAACGGAATATCCCTGGTGCACAATACTCATGCTGTGCCTGTGCAGTGTCTTTTTGTTAATGACTCCTAAATTTCTCCCCAGTATTTAATAAATTCCGACCTTTTGCATTTGATTCATAACAAAAAATTCGATATGGTCAGTATAATAGTCAAATATTCCCAGAGATATCATGGAACATTTTAAGCTACCCATAGCATTGTTAATCATTGCGATCACAATTGATCTGTATGTCGCCCTGCTAGCATGGCGGCGACGAAGCGTTTCAGGCGGGATCAGCCTGTTTTTCCTGATGCTTGCTGTGACCGAGTGGACGATGTTTGTCCTTGTCGAGTTATTTGTAGAGCCACTGCCACTCAAAATTCTCTCCACTCAGCTTTCATATATCGGTTCGCAAACTGCCCCGGTGCTCTTTTTGCTGCTGGTGTTCTCTCTCACCAAAGATACCGGCCGGCTGCAAAGCCGGTTTGTTCCATTTTTGTTTGTCGTCCCATTTATATCCATTTTGCTGGCCTTTACCAACCAGAATCACGGTTTAATCTGGACCGGTTTTACACCCTATCCGGGTGTGGAAGGTGTGATTCAATATAATCACGGGCTGTTGTACTGGGTGCTGGTGATCGGTTATTCATATCTGTGCCTGCTGGTAGGCATTCTTGAAATCCTGGCCACCATCATCAAACGAAAATATACTTACCGCTGGCAGGCAGTCTCTCTTCTGGTGGCTGCCTTGCTTCCCTGGATCGGAAATTTATTTTATGTGTTGAAAATTGGCCCCTTCCCTGGCATCGATTCGGCCCCTATTCCGTTCAGTCTGGTGGGGATGGTGCTTGCCTTTTCGATATACCAGTTCCGTCTGCTCGAGATTTCACCGGTGGCGCGCGATGTTTTGTTTGAAACGATGATCGACAGCCTGATCGTGCTGGATCCCAAGGACCGCATCATTGATATCAATCCGGCCGGGCAGCGCCTGCTGGGTATACCCTATAAAGACATCATCGGTTCTCCAACCAGCAGTCTCTCGAATTTTCATTTGATCGAGGTGCTGCGCCGCGATCCAAACCAGACCCATCAGACAGAGATTCTGTGGGGCCAAAACCAGGACCGCGTACTCGATATCTCGGTGATCCCGCTAACCGACAAAAAGAAACACCTTACCGGACGGCTGCTGGTAGCCCGTGATATCACGGAAGCACAGATCATGGAAAACAAGCTGCAGCGGGCTAATGAAACCCTCAAAGAGCAGTTGGATCAGATTAAAGCGTTGCAGGAAACCCTGCGTGAACAAACCATCCGAGATCCCCTGACCGGGCTGTACAACCGCCGCTTCCTGGATGATATGCTGGCGCTGCAAATCAGCCAGGCTAAACAGGATAACTCGATGCTCAGTCTTGTGATGATCGACCTGGATCGCTTCAAGAAGCTGAACGATGCCCACGGTCACTCGGCCGGCGACGCGGTGATGAAACACCTGGCTTCCATATTAAAGGCTAAAACTCGTCACGGCGATTTTGCCTGCCGTTTCGGTGGCGAAGAATTTGTCATCATGATGCCGGGTGCTTCGCTGGCGGCAGCCATGCGCCGCGCTGAAGAATGGCGCAAAGAGTTTCAGGATCAGACCGTTTTCTACGAGGGAAAGTTCCTGAAAAATACCTTTTCAGCCGGCGTGGCGACCTTCCCGACGCATGCCATCACCGCGGAAGAACTGATAAAAGCCGCCGATCAGGGTCTGTATTTATCCAAAAATTCGGGGCGCAATCGCGTTGCTTCCATCGATATTGACTCCGTCAGTATTCCAGAGTACCATCACGAAGAAACCATCTCATAAAAGAGGCATTCCATGACGAAAATATCCATTGGGGCAAAACCCTTGCCCATTCCGGCTCCGGTCTGGCTGGTTGGCACCTATGACGACGCCGGGAAACCCAACATCATGACGGCCGCCTGGGCAGGTATTTGCTGCTCCAAGCCCCCGTGCGTAATGGTCTCCCTGCGTAAAGCGACTTATACCTATAACAATATCATCAACCGCAAGGCCTATACGGTGAACGTGCCCTCGGCGGCATTTATCCGCCAGGTGGATTATGTGGGTATGGTATCCGGCCGTGATATGGATAAATTTGCGAAAACCGGTCTTACCCCGCTTGCCAGCGCGCTGGTGGAAGCACCCTATGTAGCCGAGTTCCCGGTCATCATGGAGTGTAAACTGATCGCCACCAACGATCTGGGGCTGCATACCATGTTTGTGGGTGAGGTGCTTGACATTCAGGTGGATGAAAACCTGCTGGATGAAAACAAACACGTCCTCGCGGAGCAACTGGGTATGGTGGTGTATACCGGTCATTACTTCACCACCGGTGAGAACCTGGGCAAAGGATTTACCATCGGAAAAGAGCTCGAGTAGCACTTTCCTGATCAAAAACAAAGAGCCTGCACCTATTGATAACCGGTGCAGGCTCATCTTTTATCTCAACAGATCAACCCTTGACTGGCTCGTGTGCTCTCAACACCCGGGCTGCCCCAACCATATTTTTTAGCGCCGGTTCTGCTTCTTCCCAATTGCGCGTTTTCAGCCCGCAATCCGGGTTCACCCACAACTGACCGCTGTCCAGTACCCCCAGCGCACTTTCCAGCAAAGAGACCATTTCAGGCTGCGAGGGCACCCTGGGAGAGTGGATGTCGTATACGCCCGGACCAATGTCATTGGGGTAATGGTACTGGCGGAACGCATCCAGCAGTTCCATCTTGGAGCGTGAGGCTTCAATGGAGATCACGTCCGCATCCATCTGACCAATGGCGGTGATGATGTCATTGAACTCGGAGTAACACATGTGGGTGTGGATTTGGGTGGAATCTTCCACCCCGGTGGAGGCCAGTTTGAAGCATTCCACTGCCCAGGTCAGATAGGCCGAGCGAGCATTCTGCCGCAAAGGCAAACCCTCGCGGATGGCCGGCTCATCGATCTGGATCATGCGGATGCCGGCCGCTTCCAGGTCCTGTACCTCATCCCGGATAGCCAACGCGATCTGGCGGCAGGTATCGGCGCGGGGCTGATCATCACGGACGAAAGACCACTGTAAAATGGTCACCGGCCCGGTCAGCATACCCTTCACCGGCTTTTCAGTGAGTGATTGGGCATAAGCGGCCCACCTCACCGTCATGGGATGCGGGCGGGTCACATCACCATAGATGATGGGCGGGCGCACACATCGCGAGCCATAGCTCTGCACCCAACCCTCCTCGGTGAAGGCCACCCCGGTGAGTTGTTCGCCGAAATATTCAACCATATCGGTGCGTTCCAGTTCACCATGCACCAGCACATCCAGACCAATCGATTCCTGGAAGCGAATGATCTTTTCGGTCTCTTCCTTCAGATACCCCTCGTACTCACTGGCTGAAATCTCCCCGCGCCGAAAAGCCGCTCGCCGGGCGCGCACCTCTTTGGTCTGCGGGAATGAACCGATGGTAGTGGTGGGGTATAGGGGCAGGGGAAACGCCTGCTGCTGAAGCTGCTTGCGCTGCGGGTGCGGGAGTTTCCTTCGGAGCATGGCGGGGGTGATATCCGCCAGGCGTTTCCGCAGGGCAGGGTTTTGGGTACGCGGTGAAACACGGCGGCTTTCAGCAGCCTGATGCGATTGCTCGAGTTTCCGTTCTGCCTCCGGTGAGGTTTTGTTATAAGCAGCTTTCAGCACAACCAGTTCATCAATTTTTTGCCGGGCAAAAGCCAGCCAGCCGCGCAGTTCCTCATCCAGTTTGGTCTCCTGATCCAGATCAACCGGCACGTATTGCAGCGAACAACTGGGCGCAATCACCACCCGGTCCTCTCCCAACATATCAGCCGCCTCTTTTATCAGGGCCAGCGCCGCGCGCAGATCGGTTCGCCAGACGTTGCGCCCATCCACGATGCCCAATGAGACCGACATATTGGTTGGCACGCAGCGCAGCACATCGTTCAACTGTTCCGGTGCGCGTACCAGATCGATGTGCAGACCGGATACTGGCAGGGAGGCCGCCAAAAACAGGTTATCCTGCAACCCGGCGAAGTAAGTGGTGAGCATGATCCTGGGGCTGACCGCATAAGCCAGCGTTTCATACGCGTGTGTAAAAGCCCGACGTTGTTCACCGGTCAGATCCAGAGCTAAAAACGGTTCGTCGATCTGAATGCACTCCGCCCCGGCTTCTGCAAGCTGACGCAACACCTGGGCGTACACAGGCAGCAGACCGTCAAGCAACTCTAACTGGTCGAACTCGGGTTCAATGCTTTTCCCGAGCAGCAGAAAGCTTACCGGACCCAACAACACCGGCCTGGTCTGAATACCCAGCAAACGCGCTTCACGGTATTCCTCCAATATTTTGTTGCTGGACAGCTTGAAGGTCATCAGTTTCCAGAACTCGGGAACAATATAGTGATAGTTGGTATCCAGCCACTTGGTCATCTCCATGGCTGGAACATCCGGATGTTCGGGATGAGATTCTGCCTGATCACTGGATTGGTTTTTTAGTTGGATACCGCGTGCCATGGCAAAATACGTATCCAGATCGACCTCATGCTGTCCTGACCACTCAAAACGTCGGGGGACAGCTCCGAGCATGGCTATGGTATCCAGCACGTGATCGTAGAATGAAAAATCATTGGACGGGATGTAATTGATGCCGGCGCTGCTTTGCATCTGCCAGTTTTCACGCCGTATCTCACGCCCGGTTTGCTGCAAATCGGCTTCGGTGAGTTTGCCGTTCCAGTAGCCTTCCAACGCCCGTTTCAACTCGCGGTGGGCGCCAATACGCGGATATCCCAAATTTGCGGTATAGATCATGGATCCCTCTTTTGATCGATTAGAATGTCATCTTCAACGGTCAACACGTCATAATTGTTGCTGAGTGTAGCACAGAAAATTTGATGGCTGGATTGACAGAATTAAGATCTCATTAGAAATTACCAAAAGGCGATTGGCGAAAGTATAATTAGCCGCAACAATTCACATTATCTGACATCAGATTGGAGATTGACCGGTTAACATGCGGGCGGGAGATCCTCGCCTGGGAAAGTGATCCTCATGAACAGAAGGTTTTTCATGATCCGCAGATCCGGCAGTCTCTACTTTTTTATACAAGGAGCCATAAAGTGCAAATCGTAATCGACAGCGGTGTTGACATTGTGCTACCCGATGAGGAAAAACAGAAGCTGAATTATCATGTCGTTCCTCTGGTGGTCAGCCTGGATGGCGGTTCTTATCGTGAAGATATTGATATTCAAAAAGACCAGTTCTTTGAACTTCTGGAAACCAGCCAGCAAATGCCCGTTACGTCACAGCCCTCGGTTGGCGATTTTGCCGATATGTACAAAGAATTGGCCAGGACCGATCCGGATATTTTATCCATCCACATCTCCAGCGGGTTGAGCGGCACGGTGAATGCCGCCCGCACCGCGGCAGAAATGGTCCCGGAGGCCAACGTCACCGTGGTGGATACCATGACGCTTTCGGCAGCCGCCGGTTGGGTTGCCGAAGCCGCCGGTAGGGCAATTAATGCCGGTTGGCCGAAAGAGAAAATTCTGCAGTTGATCGAGCAGGTGAAGGCAGCCACATATACTTTTTATACACTGAACGATCTGAAATACCTGATCCACGGCGGGCGAATCAGCCACATGAAAGGGCTGATTGCGTCTCTGCTCCATATCAAACCTATGATCGGAATCGAAAAAGAGTTTGGGAAGTATGTGCAGTTGGGCCAGGCTCGCTCGTTTGAAAGAGCCGTGAAAGGGATTGTCAATCTGATCACCGAGCTGTATCAATCCGGGTCAGAACTGCGGGTGCAGGTGATGCATTCCCAGAACCTGAGCGGTGCACAGATGCTGAAGGAACAGGTTGAAAAGGTGTTCAAATGTACCTGGCTGCCGGTTGGTAGGTTATCGCTGGTGCTGGGGGCGCACACCGGCCCAAGCATGGTGGGCGTGGCGTTTGCACCAGGCGCGCTGTTTGCCGAGCTGCCATAAGGAACCCACCCCTGCCCCTCCTTCAGGGAGAGGAAAAAATATTAATTGTTCAGAACCGGAGTCGCAGACGACTCCGGCTCTGCTATCAAGCGGCGAAAAACAAGCCATGCCAATAACCGGCATAGATGCTGTCTTGAAAGACACAAGGGAGGGTCAGTGGAAAAGCTGCTCCGAATAGGAAACCGGCCCAGTGTGTCATCTCGCGTCAGACAGCAAAAACCGCTGTCTGACTCTCCAAAATGACACGTCGGGGGGCAATCCCGCATTTGATAAATGAAATTCCGGATTGTGATGACATTGACCAAGAAGCCACCTGGCTAATCCCTATGATACAAGGGTGGGTGAAGGGGCATAAGAAATCCACGTGATGATGAAATCCGCCTGCCCCGCAACCCACCGATGATGATCATTCGATGGTTACACTTCTGCAATCAGGCGTTTGCCACCAAATTGTGTATAGTACAGGTGTGCATACAGCCCGTTCAGCTTGAGCAGATCGGCGTGGGTGCCGCGCTCTACAATGCGACCACGATCCATCACCAGGATGAGATCTGCCGCCAGGATGGTGCTCAGCCGGTGTGCGATCACCAGGCTGGTGCGCTGGGCCATCACGCGCTTTAGCGCCTCCTGGATCACCGCCTCCGACTCGCTGTCGAGGTGGCTGGTGGCTTCATCCAGCACCAGAATGCGCGGATCTTTGAGGATCACACGCGCCAGGGCGATGCGCTGTTTCTCTCCGCCGCTCAACCGGTAGCCACGCTCGCCAACAATAGTATCGTAGCCATCCGGCAGCCCGCTGATAAAATCGTGGATGTTGGCCGCCCGCGCGGCCGCCTCCAGTTCCTCCTGGGTGGCGTCCAGACGCGCATACATCAGATTGGTGCGGATGGTATCGTGGAACAGGTAGTTCTCCTGCGTCACCATGCCGATCTGCCGGCTGAGCGAATCCAGCGTCAGATCACGCAAATCATATCCGTCCAGCAGAATGCGCCCCTGGTTGGGGTCATACAGACGCGGCACCAGGTAGGTGAGGGTGGTCTTGCCCGCTCCGCTGGGACCCACCAGCGCCGCCAGTTGCCCGGGTTTGAGCGTAAAGCTGATGCCTTCCAGCGCCGTATCGCGCGCCTGTGAAGATGTATTCTCCGCGGTTTCAGCGGATTTATGCGTGCCGGCAGCCGCGCCGGAAAGCACGCCCTGCACCTGATCCATGTGCCCCACGCGCTGCACGTTTTTCAGAAGGTTTTCCTCGTTGGCGTCGTACTGGAAGCACACATTTTCAAAGGTCAGCTCGCCGCGCACATCCTGCA
>DAISXR010000088.1:0-14676 GCA_036825755.1 Anaerolineaceae bacterium | reverse complement strand
CCACCAACCGGTTAATATCGCTGCCAGATAGATCACCAGCCAGGTTTTGCTGTTACTGAGGTCAAAGGCCAGCATACCCAGCCAGAGAATTGTCATCCCGCCCAAAGCCGCCAGCGCACCGAGCAAATCCACCTTACGCAATACGGATTTGCGTGTCTCCAACAGCCGGGTGTTTTGATGGCGGATGAACTCCAGCGTCTGCTCGCGCTGTTCATGAGACAGAGATACCGGAACCTGCGAGCTGTCGCAAAAAGGGCATTGCAGGGCATCGGCGGGCACATCGGCGCCGCAGGCGGGGCAGGTTTTTGTGTTCATGCGGTCACCAACCGGTTGGGGAGCAGATTTCGGAGACGAGCCGAGGTGATGCGCCCGCGACCGTAGGACCGCCCGATCGAATCCCGAACGACGACCACCTCGCCGTTCTGACCGGCCGGAACCGAAACGGGGATATCCTGCCCGCGCAGCCAGTTTGTGATTTGATCCTCGGGCAAAACGAAAATACCCTTTTGAAATTGATCCCCAAAACGGGCAGCCCATTCATGCGAGGGCACCAATCCGTTATCAAACTCGGCTATGCGCATCCCCACCGACTGGAAAGGCAGGCGATTGAAATGCCTCCACCAGGCTTCCGGGATGGCGTACACCACATTCTGGCGCTGCCACAGACGACTTTCATGCTGTTCCAGCACCGGTTGAAAATCAAACCCAAACCGGCCCATGATCTGATCGTGAAAGGAACGGGCTTCGCGGGTATTCAGCGGTGTAAGGTCTGTTGAACCGGTTACTCGCGGAGGTTCTTCAGTTTCACCGGGTAGCGGGGCCAGTTTGGTGAGCACCGCTGCAAAAAAGCCGGATGTTTTCAACACATGCGGCCACAGACGCACGGCATTTCTTACCTGAGGGTCCAGTGTGCGGAGTTCGCCCTCGATAACCGGCGAAGTCAACCCGGCTGCCTGCGGTGGGATGAGATCGCCGGCTGTTTGTACCTTCATCGCTGCACCGGACCGCTGCAGAACCGCGTCCAACACCATTTCATCTTCTTCCGGGTCAAGGGAACAGGTTGAGTACACCACCTGCCCGCCCACCTTTACAGCGCACAGCGCGCTCCACAACAGGTTCTTCTGCCGGCCTGACAGCGTCTGCAGTTCACGGCGCGAGATGGATTGCATGGGACGCGCCTCGGTGGAACGCAGGTTTTGCATACTGCAGGGAGCATCCAACAGGACACGGTCAAACGTTTCGGGGTACCACTGGCCAAACTTCTCGCCGGGGAAGCGCACCACGGCGGTGTTCATCGCGCCCCAGTTTTGCAGCACCAGTCGCAGCATGGTGATGCGGTCACGACCGGGATCATTGGCCAGCACAAACCCCAGGTCACCAGAGCGGTCTACCAGGTGAGTGGTCTTGCCGCCCGGTGAAGCGGCCATATCCAGTATCAGCGGGCGATCGGCGGGTTGCATCTCAAACAGTGAAACCGGCAGCATGGAGGCCGCGTCCTGAATATAGTAATATCCCATGCGGTGTTCGATGGTCTGGCTGATGGCGGTGCCGGCGCGGCTCACCTGCCAGCCGGTTGTGCAGTACGGCACGGATTGAACCTCCCAGCCGTACCACCCGGCCCAGCGCGTGATGGCTTCCGCAGGATCCGGATTTTTCAGCGTGTTCACCCGCAGCGCCTGCTGGAGCGGATGCGCCAGTTCATCCAGCAGCAGAGCAAAATCGCTCTCAGACAGCAGTGGCTTAAAGCGCTGCAGCGCCTCTTCTACGGCGGCAGCTCCGCCTGTTGGGGGCTGTTTACGGGCCTTGCTCATGCCGCCCCGCCCTTATCGATCACAAATACAATTTCGTTGGGGAAAACGATTTCCTCCACCGTCCACGGCAGACCGTCCACAATACCGGCCACCAGTTCGCGATGCTTGCCGGCCAGATCATGCGAACCGCTCAGATCGGTGGATGGCAGCGAGACCAGCAGCCAGCGCGTCTGCAACGCCTGCCAGAACGGACGGCTGCAGCCGGGTTTACGCTTCTCCATTCGATGCGCTTCTTTGAAGATCAACGCCACATCAGCCTGCTGTTGCGGCGGGTTCACCAGCACATCGCGTACCTCGGCCAGCGGCTGCAGACCGATCTTCCGGAAGAAGCGGTTGATCAGATCCACGCGCGGTTGATGGATATCATATGCAAAAAACTGGACCGCAGCCGGCAGCCCCATCCACGGTAGTGAAAAGGGATGAAACCCGCAGGCGAGATCCATGATGGAGGCAGGTGTACCGACTGCCTCAAAAATCCGGCGGTAAAAATCTTCCAATAACGGCATGCGCTCGCGGCTGGAGGCGTGCGATGAAAGAATGCGTGCGCACACTTCGCGCACAGCGGTTGTATCAACCGGGTCCAGTGCGTCAATCCAGCCCGAAGCCTCAGCGTAACTCAGCTCCTCGAGATACGGGGCCATGATGTTGTGCAGTTTGCGCCGAACAATCTTGACTAACTCACGGCGTTCCGGATAGCGCGCCGATTCCTGCACCAGCAGATCGAGCACGGTCTCATCTGGGATGCCCATGGCCTGATATTTGGGAGCCCGCTGGATCTCGCGAACCAGCGTATCAAAATCGAGTGCTTTGTCAAATTTCATGACGATATTTCCTCACCGGGCTTTGGCGGCTTTGACAAAGCATGAAGTGTTCCGGTAAATGGGGTAACAAAGCGTAGATTCGTATTGGACGGAACACTAGCTTTTTGCCCGTTTGATCTCTCCTGAACCGTCTTTTGAGTACGAAATGATCGGCTTGCCGCGGTAGGTGACATCGCCGGCGCTGCTGATCACCGCGTCCATGCGATCCTGAACGGAAAGCCTGACCTCACCCGAACCGGAGGAACGGATGTTGGCGGTAACCGTTTGCAGATCCAGCGCCATAAAGTCACCGGCGCTGAAGATGTGGATATTGGCGGTTGGTACGCTGCCCTGGCTGATGTGTACACTGCCGGAGCCTTTGATATCTGCCAACAGAGTTTCAGCCTGCAATGCTTCCAGGCGGATATCGCCGGAACTGCTGATGATCAGCTCCACCGTTCGAGCATTCAGGTTACCCATGCGGGCATTCCCGGAACCGCTCACCTTTACCAGAGCATGCTCAGCCGGTTCAGCACCCGGCTGCATCTGGCGAAAGGTCCAGTTGCCACCGCTGGTGAGGGTTACTTCAACGTTTTCGGCCTGACCCTCTTCTACCGAGACGTTGCCGGAACCTTTCAGTTCCGCTCTTAAATCTTTACATTGCAGACGGCGCGTAATCAGGCTACCAGCGCTCGAGAGGACAATGTTCAGCCGGTCCGCGTTCAACTCACCTGGATAAGCGCTCCCGGAGCCTGAAAGTTTGATCAAAGATTCCTCGGCAGGCTGTGTTCCTGCATTCAAATCACCGGCCAGGTATTTGCCGGAGCTGGAAAGATCAAGCTGCTGGCAGCGGGCGCTGCCGGCCAGGATTTTTAGATCCCCGGAACCGCTGATCCGGGCGTTGACCAAATCAGTCTGGAGCTCGTGAACGGTCAGCTTACCGGAGCTGGTCAGCCTGAGGCTGGCTTCTGCGGTATGCAGGCTGCCCAGTTCAACATCCCCCGAGCCGATGATTTCGATTTTGTCGACCCCGGCTGGTGCTGTACCGGCCAGTAATGAAGGGGCCTTGATTGCGCCGGAACTGGTGCAGCGTAAATCCACCTGTTGTGCACTGCCGTTATTGATCTGCAGATTGCCTGAACCGCTGAGTTGAGCCTTTAACAAGCGAAGATCCGCCTGTTCAATTTCGATTCCACCTGAACTGGTCTGCTCGGTTCGCAGGTTCTCCACGGTCACCTTGCCGGTATCGATGCGGCCGGAACCCTTCGTCATCAGGGTCAGATCAGAAGTCTGAACAGACGGCACGTCGATATCGCCGGCCGAGGTGGTTTCCACCCAATCCAGCTCTTTGACCGTGAGAATAAACTGCACATGCCGATGGGTGGATATGGAGGTATTCAGCTTGTAGCGAATTTTCAACCGGCTATCTTTCACCGGCGTCTCGATCAACGGCAATATATTGTCTTCACCGCGTAAAACGAGCTGTTCCTGCTCGCCAAACTGGATGGCCAGATCACCTGACATCTCAAGGACCACGCCGCGCAGGCTCTCAAGGGGTCGTGTTTCCTCCGTCATTACACCTGAACCGTGTACAGGGTTCAGGACCGTCTTTAAACCGGATAGAAAATCAGACATTGACTACCTCCTCATTACCGGGGATTTGCTATGGTTGTTTTACAATTTTACAATAAATGCCAGCTCTGTTTTGAACTCATATCGTTCGGATGCCCAGCCCAACTCATTTGACAGCGCCTCGAAATGCGCCTGATAGTTATCTCGCATGCCTTTTGAATGGCCGCCCAGGCTGTGCAGCGGATACGAAATCAACACATAATCCGCCTGGATTTCCGGCAGCAATCGGCGTGAGATGGATTTATCCAGCTGCTCCAGGCACGAAAGTGTTTTCAGAAGCAAAATCGTCTGAGGCCGCGGCAATCCCTGTGGCAGGCCGTTGAGGATGTTATGCACCCTGACCTCGCCTGGTATCCTCAGGTGATGTAGAAAAGCGTTCAGAAAGTCAGCCTGATCGGCATAGATATCCAACCCGATATACGAAAAATCATCCGCCGCCGGCATCCACGGGATGGCGAGCGGGTTCATCCCGCAACCAATATCCAGCAGGCTGTGCAGCGGTTCCGCGGCGGCCAGCGTGGTGGTAAAAAACGTATCCAGAATGGGCAGCCGCTCGCGGGTGGACGAATGACGGTCCATGATCCGGCAGCAATAATCCATCACTTGCGGGTGATGAACCTCGTGTGGTAATCGCGAGAGTTCTTCCAGCCAGCGGTCGTATTCCATGCGCGCATCCTGATAAGCCGCCGCGGTCTGATGCAGCCTGGAACGGGTGGATTTCACCGCGTCTTTCAGTTTGCGAAATTTCGGAAGTTCCTGCCGTCCCACCCAACGGATCAGATCGGTGCTGATGTTCCGGTAATCCGGCCCGCTGCGTACAGCTTCTACCAGCGCTTCAAGGGTGTCATCAGCTTCCGGGACATCAGCAAGCGGTTCAGGCGGCATAATATTTTTCACGCAGCAGACCGGTGAGCTGCGTCATAAAACGCAGATTATGGATGGTGGCCAGGCGCTGGAACAGGGTATCGTTGAGCTTGAACAGGTGGCGTAGATACCCCATTGAGTAGTTGCGGCAGGTATGGCAGTCACAGTACGGTGATATGGGGTCCTGCGTGCGGATATGCTTCTCATCGTTCACATACAGATAACGCATCCAGTTTTCACCCTGGGTAAACCGGATCTGATCGAGCGGTTTGGCATAGACGTACAGGCGGGCATGGCGGGCGTCGCGGGTGGGCATGGCGCTATCAAAAATATCATAGCCCATGGCGGTGCAGTCGGCCACATTTTGCGGGTGCCCCACGCCCAGGGCATGCATGGGAAAACGGCGTGGAACCAGACTGCGCGTAAGGGTGAGAATGTCCGTCAGCAGCCGCCCCTCTGCATCCAGCGGCCAACCGCCAAAACCGAAACCGTCAAACCCGATCTCCAGCAGATCAGAGGCGCACTCTCGGCGCAGTTCTTCACTGCCCCCGCCCTGGATCACGGCGAACAAACGCGGACGAGTTTCTTCGGTCCAGCCTTTTTGCGCCGCGATGCGCTGGTATTCTTTTTTGCTGCGAAAAGCCCAATCGACCGTGCGCCGCACGGCTTTGCGCTGCTCTTCAACACCGGTATCTACATGGGTGCAGTCATCCAGACAGATGATCACATCCGAAGCATAACCGGCCTGTAATTGCACGCTTTTTTCAGGGGTCAGTAAAAACTTGCGTTTCGCCCCCTCCGGTTGAAACGAGAGCCCACGTTCCTGGATCACGCCGAATTTGGGATCCTGCCGGATGAGCGAATATGCCTGAAATCCGCCCGAATCGGTAAAGATAGGTCCCTGCCAGCCACTGAAACGGTGCAGCCCGCCCATCGATTGAATGGTGAGTGAGCCCGGTCGCTGCATGAGGTGAAAGCTATTCATCATGAGCGCCTGCATGCCGCAATTTGCCAGATCCTGCGCGTCCACCGAGCGGACAACGCCATAGGTGCCGTCCGGGAGATAAGCCGGATAGCGCAAGTCACCTGTTGGCAAATGCAGTCCTGCAGGGATGGTTTCGTTGGTCATGGCAGTACCATTATACTAAATCGGCTCACGGCTGAGGGACAGGATTTTCGGATACGCCAATCAAACGAGAATTGGTCACCTGATGTCGAATCGGGTATTTTTATTGCATCCATCAGGATGTTATATGGCTTGATATGGAACTTTTCCAGCCTGAAAATCGTTAATGTCTATGTCATTGATCAATGAGAATGATAACCATTGTCATTGTTTTCAATGCCATTGAGAATAATAGAATTAAACACAGTGCACGATTATGGTAGACATTAAGGAGTTGCATCCATGAATAAGAAGGTATTTTATCCCGCAGCATTCACCGTCATTTTTATGATGATATTATCTGCCTGTATCCCGGGCTTTATCAACGCGAACCAGCAGTCTGACGGCAGTCAGGCCGCTACCGCGGCAGCCCAGACCCTGCAGGCAATCGAAACACAGGTTTGGATCGGTACACTGCAGGCCGAGCTCACCCGCGTCAGCGGTGAGCAGAGCGGCGGCAACAACGCCACAGCCACCAGCGAGCCGGGTTCGTCGCAGCAGGATGCCACGCCCACTCAAACTGTGGCTCCGGCTACTAATACCCCCCAGCCGCCCACCGCTACTGCACAACCCCCCACTGCCAAACCCACCCCTTGCTATTGGGCCCAGTTCGTCAAAGATGTTACCATTCCGGATGGAACTGAAATCGACGCAGGGGATCCATTTACCAAAACCTGGCGGCTAAAGAATATCGGCGCGTGTTCATGGAACACCGGTTTTGATCTGGTCTTCGTGAGCGGTAATGCCATGGATAGCGATGCGGCGGTCGATTTTCCTGAAAACGTCCAGCCTGGTGAAACCGTTGACGTCTCGGTGGATTTTGTAGCCCCTGAGGATGAAGGCGAGTACAAGAGCAACTGGAAGCTGCGCTCTGATACCGGTGTGGTGTTTGGTCTGGGTGTCGATCAGAACAGTCCCTTTTTCGCCCTGATTGAGGTGCCGGAAGACGTAGTGGTGCTGGACCCGGATGAGCCGTTGAACTTCGCGGCTTCTTACAAGGCAGCCGACTGGACCAGTTCGGAAGGCGAACCCTCAAATGAGGATGATTACACCAACGGGACCGTGTACTCCACCAAAAAGCCTCAAATGGAAAAGAATCGGGTAGATGATGAACTGGCTTTGATGATGATCCCGGGTTCCGGTGAGGATGGATACATTTCAGGTCGGTATCCAGCGGTGAACGTGGAAGATGGTGACACTCTGACCGCACTGGTGGGTTGTTCCAGCGAAAAACCGAAATGCAACGTTACCTTCGAGATCCGCGCCCGCACCGAAGACAACACGCTGCTCACCCTGGGTAGCTGGGACGAGGTGTACGATGGTGAGTGGACCCAAATCAATCTCGATTTGAGCGATCTGGCCGGAGAAAAGGTACGTTTTATTCTGCGGGTGGAGAACAACGGCTCCAGCAAAGACGATAAGGTATTCTGGCTGTCTCCAAGAATTATCCGGTAACACCAGATCAGTTAAAAGTCACAACATATATCGATGATCTGAAGAGGATCATAGAGACAAGTAAAGAGCGCAGCGGTGACCCGCTGCGTTCTTTTTCTGAAAACCAGCCTTCAAACGGGTTGACGATTGAATTTCGGTTCGTTATCATAAAATCAGACGAAGGATTCCATTCAAAATGACGGGGGAAATGCGATGGAAACGGTCTGGTGCAGTGTCATTGATACCTGAACCACCCATACGCCAGTGAAATTGCAAACCAATCATACGAGCCAGGAATAATCCGTGTTTCGTTTTTATTTATCTGTTACGGGGGATTATTATGTCAGTTATTCAATCGATCAGTTATCGTAAAGTGTTGAATTCGCACGTCAAATTCACCAATGAATTTGTCATCCGGCTGGCGGATGGATCCAGCGGCCACGCGGCTTCACCGCAGGGCGAAACCATCAGCATCTATGAAGATAAAAAGCCTTCCAGTGATCCGCAAAGCATCATCCAGGCCATATCCAATAACGGTCTGATGGGGAAAGAAGTCAATCAAGAGCAGTTTGATGATTTTCTTCAGCAGCACACAGGGCAGTTCGGTCGAAACAACACCTTTGCGCTGTCAGAGGCGTTTTTCAATGCGCAAAGCGGCAGTCAGTCACCCTTTGAGATATTTGGCATCCCAGAGCAAAAGCTGAACCCGCCACGCTTGTGTTTGAATATCCTGAATGGGGGTTGGCATGCTTATACCAACCCGGTATTATGCGATTTTCCGGAGATCATGCTGGTAGCCCGCAGCACTGATGCGAATGAGGTGATTGGCGAACACAATGAAATCCAGCACGCCGTGCGCGAGCATCAGCTTCAACAGAGCAAAACTGTCATCTCCGGGAATCCGGTTAACCGCTTTGATCGTTGCGATAACCAGTCACCAATTGAGTTTCTACTGAATACCGTAGATAAGGTGGGCTTATCCGGGAAATATGACCTGATGATCGATGCATCTGCCAGCGATCTGTGGGGCGGCAGCCATTACGCGCTGGATGTGACCGGCGGTCAGGCTTGTTCATCCGAGCAGTTCACCGAATACTGGCTGGACATCATCCGACAGTATCCGCTGCGTTTTCTGGAGGATCCGTTTCATGAACAGGATTATCAGAGCTGGCAGGCTCTCACTACCGCCCAGCAAAAAACGCTCATCATCGGTGACAATCTGTATTCATCTGATGAAGCGCGTATCGCCGAGGGTGCCGGAAAACAGCTCACCCACGGAGCGGTGATCAAACTCAACCAGGCCGGCACGATCACCGCAGCGCGAAAAGCTGTTGATGCCGCGTTGAGCGCCGGGCAGATCCCCATCACCTCTCATCGCTCCATCAGCACCGAATCCACCTTCCTGTCACTGCTCACCTGCCTGTTTGGCGCGCCGTATATCAAAATCGGCCCGCTCCAAAGCGACTATTCGTCGGTGATGCGACTGAATGAGATCATCCGTCTGACGGACGGTTACCATGCCCTCTAGAACCGCCATCCACACCCTGCGGCACGGTCATACCCACTTTAATGCCGAGAAACGCTATGCCGGTTCGATCGACATCCCGTTGAGTGAAAAGGGTGTTGAAGACTGCCTGAAAGCAGCCCCCAGCCTGTCCAGGCATTCATTTGATGTGGTGATCACCTCAAAAATGCAACGTTCTATTCAGACCGCCCGGTATCTGCTCGATTCCAAGATCCCGCTGGTGCAATCACCACTGTGCAATGAACGCAATTTTGGCGTGATGGAAGGCCTGACCTGGGATGACATCCAGAAATTCGATCCGCCTATCTTGATGATCAACGTCGGTAACGACCTGCATACCGTCAACCCGCCCGGCGGCGAGCCGTTTGAAAACGTCTGGCAGAGAGCCATCCGGTTCAAACGGTATTTGTTCAAATACCACGCCGGCAAAGAGATCCTGGTCATTTCACATGGGGTTTTTCTGCAAATGTTCCACGGTCTGCTGCGCGGGAAAAGCTGCATCGAATCACTGGCACAGTACCCATCCAACCTTGAACTGGACAGCTTTGTGTTTGAAGACCAGAAACTGGTGAAAGAACAAAACGAAAATCTGATCGCTGTTGTGGAGGAGATCCGGTTTTAATCATGTGACCCTGTCAGCGGCGCGCTGTCAACACTTACTGTCAGCAGTAAGGAAGTCGCGCTGCTAACCTACCCCGACAGACAGGGCTTCTGGTGCCGGCTGGTTTCTCCCGGCCGGCACACATTTTTCATTCCTTAATTTTTAAGAAAATCATCCGAAAATAGTTTGAGATGGCATGATATATGCAAACTATGCATCAGCCGCTGGATTGGCTATACTTTCCTGTATAGCACCCGTTACAGCCGCGTATTCAGGCAAACAGTTGGTCGTTTCTGCAATCATCTTTCGATCAACATGGAGGAAAAAATGTCATTTTCGTTGTCCAATATCGTTTCATCCCGCTGGCTTCAGACCGGGGGCAAGTGGCTGGTTATTCTGGCGCTACTTGCGGCCATTCTGATGCCTGCCGCCCAACCGGTTGCTGCTGAAACGGGAATACCGACATTCGTCATCATCGATGTGATAAAAGATACCACTGTGACCATCGAGACCAGCAATTTCCCGGCCGACGAGACGTTTACTGTCTTTATGGGCCCGATCGGCACGATGGGAGTTGACGGCATCGAGGTAGCCACCACCGAAACCGGAACCGGCGGAACACTGGAATTAACCTACGACATTCCCGAGGATCTCAAGGGCTCCGAGTTGATCGCCATCCGGCTGGAAAGTGAAAGCGGCTATTACAGTTATAACTGGTTTACCAACGCAGACATGGCGGCAACGGAAGAACCGGTCGTACAGGAACCCCCCGCTGCCACACCCGAGCCCACACAGGCCCCGGTTGAGGCTACCGAGGCCCCAGCGACTGAACCGGCTTATACCGGCGTTCCGTCCTTCACCATTGTGTCGGTTGAACCCGGGAAATCAGTCACCGTCAGCGCTGAGAACTTCCCGGTCAACATTGATTTCACCGTCCTGATGGGGTTGTATGGCACCCAGGCGATGGGCGGCGTGGAAGCCGGCACCACCAACTCCGGTGAAATCGGCGCGTTTGAAGCCACCTTCACCATTCCGGAAAGCCTGGCTGCCGAAGGCGCGATCGCCATCCGCATGGACAGCAGCGATGGGTTTTATTACAGCTACAACTGGTTTTACAACACCTCCACCACGGTAGAAGCAACTGAACCGGCCGCTGAAGATACAGCATCCACCCCGGCCCCTGAAGCAACCGAAGCCCCCGCCGAAACCGGATACGAGGGTGTTCCGGGTTTATCAATCACCAGTGTGGAGGGCGGCGTCAGCGTCACAATCCAGCCTGAAAACCTGCCGTTGAATGACACCTTCACCGTGTATATGGGTGCATTCGGAACCCGCGGCATTGACGGGTTGGAAGTGGGCACCATCACCGCGGGAACAACCGACGTGGAAGCACAGACCTTCACCATCCCGGAAGAATTGGTTGATACGCAGATCATCGCCATCCGCCTGGAAAGTGAAAGCGGCTTCTTTGCCTATAACTGGTTCTTCAATGAAACCACCCCGGTTGAAGAGGTCACCTATACCGGTATTCCCACCTTTTCGATCACCAGCGTGGTCAAAAATGAAACCGTTACAATTCTGACAGACAACTTTCCTCCCAACCTTGATTTTGCAGTTAAGATGGGCCCGATGGGCACCCGAGGCGTGGACGGTATCGATGCAGGAACCATCCAATCCGGTGAGGGCGGCGCTTTTGAGCTGACCTTTGACATCCCGGCCGATTATGCTGATTTTTCGGCCATTTCCATCCGGCTTGACAGCGCCAATGGTGTTTACAGCAGCTACAACTGGTTTACAAACAATTAGTCGATCACCAGAGATGATAAGAGGCTGCCCATAAGGCAGCTTCTTTTTTGTTGGGTAAACGTCTGCAGAATGACCGTTCCGGAAAAACCCGACCCGCAGACAGAGGGGAATTATTCGTACGCAGCCCGATCAGGCATTCTATTGATACCCACCTACGCCCCTGCCGCTCCCTCCGTGGCTTAATTCTGCTGGGCGGCGTAGAACACCTGGTCACCGTATGCAATGAATACCTCACGCGTGGGGGTGATGGCAAAGGCGGTGACCGGTGTTTTGGGGATCTCCACATCAGTCGCGGTATCCGGCCTGAACAGGCGATCCAGGTTCAATTGCAGACTGAATCGGAAAATGGACGAGGATTGCGGATCCAGCAGATACAACGATGGCTCGGGTTGGCTGGAGGTCTGCATTTGCGTGAAAAGCGTCTCTTCGAACAGCAGGGTATTGTCAGACTGGATCAGGCGCATATCGCCAAAAGAAGCCGGATCATCGCAGCGAGTCTGATTGATCTCCCAGATGCCCGAGGTACAGTGAGCCATGGTGCCGTTGCGGTTCAAAAGGTACATGTCTTCACCGTTGACTGCAAGATCGATCATATTCGTCATTTCGGGGATAACAGGATCACGCTCGGCATCAAAAAAGCTCTTTGCCTCTTCGCCGTAACCGGATGTAAAACCGGTATAGTAGTACACCTGGCTGTTTTCGATATCCAGAACATACAGTGTGCCCTGATAGAGCGTGACGGCGGCGATTTTTCCCCAGCCTTTTTCTGGAGCTGGCAGTTGGGCCGTAAACGGAGCGGCCTGCCCCGGGATGCAATAGGCGACATTCCCACCCGAATCAATCGCCATGACGGATGCTTTGTTGGGGCTTCCGGCAGGCAGCGCGGCCATATCGATAAAATTTCCCAAAACCAGCGTTCCGGAGATACCGGGCTTGCAGGAAAAGTTCTCATCCAGCTCATATCCTTTTCCGGTCATCACCAGCCGCTCAATCCCTCCACTTTCTGAATCCAGCAGGTAGACATCGGTATCATTCACCGCGATCTGGGTGAAATTCATCTTACTGTCAAAACCGTACGGATACAAATCCTGAAAATTCAAACGCGCCACCCCTTCCAGCGCGTCCAGGGTTGCGTTAGCTTCCCGGCGTAATCGTTGGGAAGCCTCGCTGCGGGAGTATTCTTCCGCCAGATCCAGCCAGTAAAGCGCCTGTTCCCAGTGATTTCGGATGACTGTCGCATCCTCGGCCTCACGGGCCTGGGCGGCGTAGACACCGGCCTGGTTCAAATACATCTGATGCTGCTCATCACGCCCCTGCTGGAAATAGATGCTGACGGCTGCCAGCACCACCAACAACGGAATCAGGATGGCAATCAGCAGGTAAAATCCTTTCGAAAATCCGGAGGTTTCCTCGCTGCTCCCGGGTACCAGCCGTGTGAGCAGTTGTCCCGCGGCCTGACCGGTTTTCTTCTGCCGGCCGTGAAGCCATTGCCAGGCAGAAGCCAGCATCTTACGATTTGCCTGCTGACGGGCGGCGCGTTCCAACTCTCTTTCAGGATCCGGCTCGGGTTGAGATGCATGCTCTGGTGCCGTTGCGTCAGGGGCCAACCTGTCAGCTTCTGGCGCGACAGGGACAGCCTGAGCAGAAACCCGTGAATTGGCCAGCGCCCGCTCCCGCGCTGCGGCAGCCCGGCTGGGGACCGAGGTAAAGGTCACCTGCTCAGTGGATCGAGCCGGTTGAGCTGTGGGTGCAGTCGATCTTTTGTATGAGGTCTCGGTGCCAGGCTGAACCCGCCGCGACATGACCGGCGGGCGTTTTGTAATGTCGTCAACCGGCGGCTCTTCTGGATTACCATCCGGCTGCGGAATACTGGCTGCCGGTTTCAATTCAGGGGCAACCGGGCTGTCTGCTGTTTTTTCGGATATCGGTGAATTCGCTGGCATATTCGCAGCAGAAGGATCAACCAGTTCGGTAAGCGATACGGAACGCAAACGCAGATGTTTGACTGCCATCACATCGGATGGCTTGAGTTGCATCAGGCCGGTCTGGAAACTGTCCGCGCTGCCAAGCAGCCGGCGGCGTAGTGAATTGATAGTAAGGCGCTGTCCGTGTGTCAGGCTGGCTTCTGTCCAATCCGCTGGAGGCTGCGTACAGAATAACACCATCGCTTCCGGATCGAGTTGGGTCTGGAAAAACCTCACCGGCACGCTGCCGGCTTTTCCAAGCCCTTTGCCCTGTTCGGCGTCGCTCTCAAAATCCTGCAATTGATTGGGTTGCAGCAGCCAGGTATGAGAAGCTCCGGCATGCATGATGGAGAGCAGATTGCCTTTCAGCACAACCATGTTGACCGCCGCCATCACCGGCTGGCCCTTTTGATCAATCGACAGACCGGCGTTGAATTCTGTAAGCAATTTGTTCAGTTGATCCGCGGCGGTTTTCAGGCCATTGGTGGTAGAGCCGGGGCTGGTGTAATACGCCGAGATTGCTTCATCCAACAGACCCTCCAGGAAGCGGATGGGTGGAGTACGGCCCTCCACCACGGTCAGGAAAATCCCGGTTACATCCTGTGACCGGCTGCGCTGAACACGCCGGGGCGGCAGGCTGACCAGCATGGTGGGGATTTCCGGCTGCTCCGCACCCATTTCAACATTCATCGGCAGATAATAAATTTCAAACAAGGGCATCACTCCCGAACCTGGCATGTGAAGTACTTTTCCTGTGAAGCTATTCATTCAGATAGCATGAAATGGCAAACCCGATCTGCGACCGGATGCCATCACCGAGTATTTCCGTGAAACAATATGCAAGATATGGGCCAGCTTGTTTTTGATGATTACCAGCAGGTTGGGTAGAGGGCGCAACCCGAAACCCAACAATCGACCACCCCAGCGCTTCGCGCCACCCCTCCGTAGAGGGGAATTACTGCGGCGCATTGATGCTCAAATATCACACCCCCTCTCTGTCATTCTGAGCACGCGCACTAATCAAAACGCTACCTTATCCGGCAGGCAAGCGCCGCGAAGAATCGGCGATGGGCT
>DAISXR010000087.1:6129-14682 GCA_036825755.1 Anaerolineaceae bacterium | reverse complement strand
ATCAAGCGTAATTTTTTGGTCAATACGCTTGATGCGATGACGTTTTACTTTGGCGATACGTTTGCCGCTGCGCAGACCATCCTGCCGGTTTTTGCATCCACACTCACCCAATCAACTGTGCTGATCGGGCTGGTGCCGGCCATCAACGACGGTGGGTGGTATCTTCCACAGCTTTTCTTTGCCCCGCTGCTGCAGCGGGTAAAACGCCGCTTGCCGTTGGTGCGCTGGCTGGCGCTGGTGGAACGCATCCCCTTTCTGTTGATGATTTTTGCCGCACTGTGGCTGCCAACTCTTCACAGCAGCCTGGCGATCTGGCTGTTTTTGATTCTTATCGCGCTGAAGGGATTATCGGCAGGGGTGGTGGGGCTGCCCTGGCAGGAGTTAATCGCCACCATTATCCCGGTCTGGCTGCGCGGGCGGTTCTTTGGCATCTCGCATTTCATGGGCAAGCTGATGGGCCTTGGCGCGTCTGGTCTGGCGGCGCTTATCCTGGCGCGTTATGCATACCCCCGGAACTATTCCATGTTGTTTGTGCTGGCTTTCATTGGCGTGATGCTCTCGTGGTTGTTTGTCAGCATCAGCAAGGAACCGCCGGTGGTGCAGGTGGAGCCGGATCCGAACGCCGTCAAGACGGCTTTCTCCAGCCAGTTGTGGAGCATTCTTAAGGAAGACGCCAACTTCCGCAAGTATATCTACAGCCGCAGTCTGGGATATCTGGGTAACATGGCAGCCAGTTTTGTAGCCGTGTACGGAATCCAGCGGTTTGATCTGCCGGATACCTATGCAGCCATTTTTACCTCCGTACTGGTAGGCGCACAAACACTCGGGTTCATTGGCTGGGGAGCTGTGGGGGACCGGTTTGGTCACAAGCTGGTCTTAATGGGCAGCGGTGTGTTGTGGATCCTGGCGCTGGTGCTTTTGCTCACAGTGCCGGCCGTGTGGGTGCTGTACCCGGCCTTCGCGCTGCTGGGGCTGGTGCAGCCAGGAAACACGATCGGCGATCTCAACCTGGCCATGGAGTTCGACCATGGACCCCGCCGGCCGTCCTATATCGGACTGGCGCGCACATTGACGGCCCCCATTCTATTGACCGCCCCGGTGATCGCTGGGGCCGTCGCAGGCTGGACCGGGTATCCGGCTATGTTTGGGTTATCACTGGCGCTCAGCATCGCGGGTTTGCTGCTTTTATGGCTGACCGTGATAGACCCGCGCGCGATTTCACGCGCGAAGGCGCGGGCGAAATCGTACGTGAACCCCGGTAGCGATACGATAGACTAGCTTCGGCTGCGTTCATGGCTGATCGATGGATCAGAAAGGTCCTTTTGTATGACTTGTAGCACTATTAAGGCATTTTCCGGCGCGGATGGTGAATCATCCATCCAATCGGCAACACAATCGGTGATCAATTTGGGGCTTGACCGATTGGATGAAGCGGCCGAGTTGCTGGCGACCGTTTTTTTGGATTACCCGTTGGATCATTACATTTTGGATGGCCTGGGGCCTGAACAACGCGCCATGCTGGCCAGTTCCTTTAAAATGGACTGTCTGTGGAAGTTGGGGTTGGGCTGGCCGTTTCTGGGGGTGGTTGAACAGGACAGACTGGCCGCTGTGGCGCTGGTAGCGGGCAGTACATCTTCACAGGGAGGTTTTGTGGAATACGAAGGCAGCCTGTTAACGCTGGCCCGCCTGGAGGAGATGGAAGATCGTCTTGATCATTCTTTCGGATCCCAAACCTGCTCGCGTATCCTGGATTACTATGCTCTCAAGGATGCCCATAAGCCGCCTGAACCACACCTGTATCTTGAATCACTGGCTGTTCTGCCAGAGCACCGCGGCAAAGGGTACGGCGGGGTATTGATCAATTTCATCAACCGCCTGTCTGAGGCAGATGAACATTCTGCCGGCGTGGGGTTAGATACACAACTGCCGGTGAACCTCACGCTGTACCGTCACTTTGGCTTCCATGTGATTGGCGAAGGCGATATGGGACCGGTACACAACTGGTTTCTTTTCCGGCCCAATGAAACGGTTAGTGCCTAAATTGGAGATAAAAATCCATTTTTAATCGGTTGACAATCTATCTAAAAATTTGGATTTGATTATAATGGAGCCCGAACGGCTGAGCCCACTCTAGGCCGCATCCACTTCATCAGATTGGAACTACTGAATGTCAGTCGAAATACATGAAGTTATTTCCCGCGGCGAGCTGAAAGACTTTATCCGGTTCCCTCTCGATCTGTATAAAAAGAATCCCTATTACGTTCCCCAGTTATCCGGCGATGAGCTGAATACTCTTCGCCGGGATAAAAATGCGGCTTTTGATCACTGCCAGGCCCGCTACTGGATGGCTTACAAAGACGGCCGGCCGGTGGGGCGGATCGCGGGGATTCTCAATCGCCTGCATATCCAGACGTGGAACCAGCAGTATCTTCGTTTTGGCTGGGTTGATTTTATCGACGATCCCGAAGTGTCATCTGCTTTGTTCAATCGCGTGGAAAACTGGGCGGCTGAACTGGAGATGAAAGCTGTGCACGGACCGTTGGGCTTCACGGATATGGATCGCGAGGCCATGCTGGTGGAGGGCTTTGATGAGCCGGGTACGCTGGCCGCAATTTACAACTATCCGTATTATCCAGTGCATCTGGAACGGATGGGATACATAAAAGACGTGGACTGGATTGAGTATCAGATCCAGGTGCCGGATCAGAAGATGGAAAAGCTGGATGCAATTTCTGAACTGGTTCAGAAACGTTATGGTCTGCATCTGGCCAATGTCAAAAATAAAAAGGAACTGGTCCCGTACATCCCCAGAATTTTCGATCTGCTGAACACGGCTTACCATCCATTGTACGGCGTGGTGGCGCTCACCCCCAGACAGATCGAGCAATATGTGGATCAGTATTTTGGGTTTATCTACCCTGATTTTGTACCGATTGTGGTGGATGAGCAGGATCAGTTGGTTGCGTTCGCCATCACCATGCCCTCTCTCACCCGGGCTTTACAGAAAGCGCGCGGCGATTTGCTGCCATTCGGGTTTATCCACCTGTTGAGGGCTCTGCGAAAGAATGACCGCGGGGATTTGTATCTGGTGGCCGTCCAGCCTGAATATCAGGGCAAGGGTGTCAATTCCATTCTGATGAGCCGGCTGCTGCAGGTGTTTCATAAATACGGCATCCGCCAGGCTGAATCAAACCCGGAGTTGGAAACCAACGTGCTGGTACAGGGACAGTGGAAGTATTTTGAAACCCGCCAGCATAAACGCCGGAGAGTGTATATAAAGCATCTCCCGGCCAATCCGACCAAATAGGCTGTTTCATCACAAATTTACGCTGCATTGAAATTGAAGCTTCCAGGGGATCCGATCACTGTGAGGTCGTAACAGGCATCCTGGATTCACGTAACTACCCGGCTGAGATTTTTGACCTTGGTATGAATCTACCTTATTTGAGCAGGATACCTGTCAATAATTCGATAACTTCATTAAATGAAATTCCTTCTGCATAAAAGTTGTCTCTACAATAACTGCTCCAACGACTTCCCATGATCGAATCTGTTCGGATGGTAGCCAAATTATTCTCAACATTCTGTAAAAGGAACAATGACCCTCGTTTTTCTGCAGTTGCGATTAACGCATCATGAAAAATTTCCTTATTGAGTATGTGACTTTGGGTCTTGATCAGGATGTAGACGTCATAAAAATCTCTTGATCGGGTATTAAGTACGCTCCTGCGCAAGATAGTTTCAACCTTTTCTGCCAGTATCGTTTCAATGGGATAAGACCAAACATCAATCCTTTTGTCCTCGAAGCTTGACGGAAAGGCATATCGAACTGCTTTGGGTGTAATAATATCCCCGGTGGTGATATCGATCTTCAACGGTGTATTGATCGATTCATACCTGGCGCTGACGGCAACTCGAAAACCCCCATACTCATCATCATCACGAATCGGTACAATGTGATCCAAAACCATTTCCACTTCATCGTTGACTGAAACAGAGCAGATTTCCAGAAAAGCCTTCTGAAGCCTTTCTTCTGTGAGGGGGAACCCTTTCAAAGTAGCGTCCATGTCCATGGTTGTTCTACTTCCAATCCCAACCATTGAGGCAATCAACATACCGCCTTTTAGAATGAATCGATCATGGTATTTTGAAAGCGATACTCTTTCCAGCAGGCGTTCCAGCATGTAATTTTGTAATACGGCCTGAGCAGGCACGTGATATTTCAAAGCCATATTCTTTACTTTGGCTTTGAACTGCATGACACGACTCATAAAAGAACCTCTATGGTTGCCCTGATGATTTTCTGGATACGAAATTGTTGAGCATATGAATAGAGCAGATCGATGTTTCTGTCTTTTTTCCTGACATACCGCTTCAGCGCCTCGCTAATGAATTGATTATCCATTCGGTTTCGGCTGCGCAGAATGTCACAAATGGTTCTTTCGAGGTTGTAAGCCTTCACGTCACCCCCATTGGGCGACTTCGCCATGGATGCACCTAATAAATGCAAATTACGGTTCACAAAATATGCCCTGGCCCCATAAGCCTTGAGCGAGGTGGCGTTATAACCGGTCGGAACGGTAACTGAATAGAAGAGGGGCGTGCGATCAGTCAGATCCCAGAGATAGAGCGCGGTTTCGTGAGAAAAAATGGCGAGTTTATACCTGGATTGAAGGCTTGCCATTTCATCTTCTATCACATTTGTTGCTGAATAAACTCCTCTGGAAACTTTTTGGATATCACCCTTTTTCTCCAGGATCGAAAGGTAAGTTCTTGGAATTCCGTGTTCTGCCAGATCAGAGGTGAATAGCATTCCGTGCTGCCTGGTCAGGATTTCCCGTAATCTGTCAATCGCTCGCTTATCACTCTTTACATTCATGCTTATATTGTATACAAAACAAGCACAAATGTAAAGAATCTGGAAAATGTCAAACAGAATGTCAATCGATTTCAGGTGAGAAAGATTATAGAAATCCTGTTATCTTCTCATGTAAGGGAGCATGGCCCGCAGGTGTCCGCCGGCCAGTTCCAACCGTTCCACCCAACGCAGCGGGTCGGCGTCAAACTGCTCCAGCCAGGCTTCCGTTCCACCGGCGGCCTGCACGGCTTGCGTGTGGCGGTCAGGGGTTTCAAACTCCAGCCCTTCCGTCAGGATACAGGTTTGCGTATAGACTGTCATGGTTGGATCCAGATCACGCAGATACAAAGGCCAAGTCACATCGGTACTCAGGTTTTCATCATGGCAGCCGGTCAAAATGGCCTGGGCGGCCCGTTGTGAGAGGCCGCGCGCGCCGGCGCCAACATCCCAGCCCTGGCCGGTGACCAGCCTGAACACCTCGTTGATGATCCCCTCGGTGTCACGCTGCACGCGCGGATGGGTCTGCCAGGCTCGTGGGGTGCGGCCCAGCACGGTGAAGTCAAACGCCTGCACGAGTTCGGCTGTTTTGGCCAGTTCAGCCGGGTAATGCTCGGCCCAATGCAGGGCGCGGTCAAAATCACAGTACAACAGAAATTGTGCTCTGGTTTGCAGGCCCAGCGCCACGGCTTCGCTGCGGGCGAGCCCCAGTTTTTTACCATCACCGGCCGGGGCGGGGCGGTTGTCCACAGCCGCGCCGGCTGCCTGAAGCAGTTCAAGCAGTTCAGGGTGGGTAATTTCACTGGCCCGTACGCACACCCGCGCAAATATTCCGCCCAGGGTGGGAAAAACCCGCCGAGCCTGTTCCGCCATATCAGCGTGCGGATCATGCAGTGTGCAAACGAGTACGGTGGATGTCATAAGGAGCCTGTTCAGACAATAAAAACAGAGAGGCATTTCCCTTTTCCTCTCTGTTGATTCGTTCCGAGAAAGGTGCTGACCCTGTTGAAGTGATCAGAGCCGATTTCCGGTCATGCCTGTTTTCCTAGCGACGGCGTTCGTAGCCCCCACCGTTGCCCCGTGATCGGTCATCACGACGTCGATCGAATCCGCCGCCGCGATTTCCTCCGCCACCACCACGGTCTTCACGCGGTCGGGCAAGATTGACCGTCAGGGCGCGGTCCATGTAATTTGCTCCGTTGAACATGCTGATAGCTTTTTGCGCTTCGGCATCAGTGCTCATTTCCACAAAGGCGAACCCTCTGGCGCGGCCTGTCTCGCGGTCTTTGACGATGGTAACAGTTTTAACTGTACCGGCTTGAGCGAAGTAATTCTGCAGTTCTTCCTCTGTGGCGGTGTAAGACAAATTTCCTACATAAAGCTTGGATTCCATTCTATCTCCGTTTGACTAAAAGAAAATTAACAGCCAGGCACACACCAGGTTACGAACAAGTGTTATTTGGACTACCAGTGCGATCTTAGGGAAAGATACAATATCAAAAGGCCTATTTTCTCTTGTTCCTGTTAATCGGGGAAAACACTGCTCATCTCAACAGCCGGCACGATTTCAGTATACACATTATGATGACAAAAAACAAGTAGATTGAGCCGACTTTCTGTCAAAATTACCATAAAACCTGCCTGGAATCCTGAAGATTGGTGTAATTCTTTAGGTTCTGAAGGTCTCTCATGTACAATTATCCTGTTCATGAATCGCAAAAAGAACCCTTATCTCCGTACATGTGATCTGGCCCGAGCGGCCGGTGTTCATGTAAATACCGTGCGTCAGTATGAAAAATGGCGCCTTATCCCGGCCGTGGAACGCAGCGAGAACGGATACCGCCATTACACGCGCCGGCATCTTGATTGCCTGCTGCTGGCGCGCATGGTATATCACGAACCGTATCCCGGGCAGGAGATCCGGCGGATCGGCAAGGAGTTGATCGCCGCCGCCGTGGCAGGCGACTTGCAGATGGCCCGGCAGGTATCGGTTGAATACCGGCTGGCCATCGAAGAGGAAATCGACCAGGCTGAACGCGCCGCGTCCGCTCTGGAACAGTGGGCCGCCTCGGACCTCGTAAAAGATGAAACGCAGCCGCTTTCATCCGGCCAGGCTGCCAGGCGGGTGCGTATCAGCAAGGATATGCTCCGGCATTGGGAACGCTGCGGCCTGGTGAACGCACCACGTAACCCGGAAAACCACTACCGCCAGTACGGCGCGCCTGAAATCGAACGGTTGAGCATCATCCGCATGCTCATCCGGTCCGGTTACAGCACCATGGCTATACTGCGAATGCTGACGAGGCTGGATGAGGGAAAGATCGACGGTCTGCGCGACGCTCTGGATACCCCGCGGCCGGATGAAGAAATCCTCTCAGCATCCGACCGCTGGTTGAGCACCCTGCAGGAAGAACTGGAACGCATTGGGCGCATCCAGGATTTCCTTAGCAAGATGGAGGGTTCGGATCTTTCCCGGGAGCAATGAAGATTTTTGTCTTTTCACAGAATTTCAATCGGTTTTGAGTAATTTACCCGGTGCAGAACATCGGTATAATTAATATTTGTTCCAGACTGATTTCTAAAAAATTACACTCCAAAACAAGAGTGCACGTGTAATAAAGGAGCACTTGCATGGCCAAAGCAATCATTCATCGATGCCAATCGTGCGGGGGTCCGCTCAACGTATCTGCCAGAGGCGGTAAGTACACCTGTCCCTTCTGCGGCAATATCAATCTTTTTGAACCGGAGCAAAGTCCGTCTGATCAGGTTTCGTGCCCTACATGCGGTGCTCTGAATGCCAAAGAGGCTGTTCACTGCAGCGAGTGCGGCACAAAACTGGTCTTTTCGTGCCCAAACTGCGGGGCCATGAATGCAACCGGATCGCCTTACTGTGTTCAATGCGGGATAAATTTTCAAGAAGAGGACGACCGAAGAAAAAAAGTCGAAGAAAGCCGCTTTGTACAGGAGTCACAGAAAAAGCAACAGGCAGTCATTCGCAGAAAACGGGTGATTATTTTCGTTTTGATTCTTCTGGCCGTTTTCTGCTTCATATGTGCTTTCGTTTCCTATGTAACCAAATACTCGCCCTCGGCCAGGGCTTCCGCCACCGCTGAAGTCCTCGCGGCGCAACAGGCGACTCAAACTTCGATCCTCCAGCTTGAGGAACAGTATCCATATCACGGCAGCAATGGTTATTTCTCCATTTATCTGAAAAGTTTTTGTATCGGACAGGATACTGTTACCAAAGACTGGTATGTGATCAGTCATTTTCTGTATTATCCGGATCAGGACCACACAACCTTTAATTGGGATTTTGAGAACTCCTATCTCACAGATAATAATGGCAATGAATTTTCTGCGACCTATCAATCCGCCAACAGTGACCAGGGAAGGGTAGATACAGCTATTGATCCAAATGCCACCTCGGTAACGCTGCATGTGCGCGTCAAGGCTAAAGATTTGGAAGAAATCCCGATCGAGATCGACCTTTCTGACGCCCTTCTGACCGAAAATTGTGGTGATTGAACTCCAACATCGATATAATTTCTCAAACCGCACCCTCCATCTGAAATTTCCGAATATTCCCTTCTTTAACGGAAGGGAATATTTGTATGTTTCTTTCATTAATGGCGGAAAACAGCCCGATATGGATAAAGTCTACATTTGCACACCATAGTTGTACAATAAATTTGGCGAAC
>DAISXR010000087.1:4053-6029 GCA_036825755.1 Anaerolineaceae bacterium | reverse complement strand
GCCCTGGAAGAACTGAACACCCGTTTCGGCATTCACACCGTGCGCGTTGACAGCGGAGGAACCCTGAACGGTATTTTGCTGCAACAGGGGCTGGTGGACGAGGTGAGCGTGTTGTTATGCGGTGTGCTCACCGGCGGTAACGCGCCGGCTGCGTTGTATGGCGGCGAAGACAGCCCGGCGATCATGAATATTCCGTTGAAACTGTTCCATGTAGAGCAGGTTCAGGAAAATATCCTGTGGCTGCGCTATGAGGTAGTGAAATCCTGATGAACCCCCATATCACGGTTACAAATTTGCAAAAAACCTACCGGGTACCCATCCGCCCGGAGGGGCTGCGCGCCTCGGTGCAGAGCCTGTTCAACCGCCGGTACGATTCTGTGCAGGCAGTGTGCGGGGTCAACTTTACCATCCAGCCGGGTGAAATGGTGGGGTTGATCGGCCCCAACGGGGCCGGCAAAACCACCACACTCAAAATGCTCTCGGGTTTACTCTACCCCAGCAGCGGGGACGCCCGCATTGACGGGTTCATCCCCTGGGAACGCAAACCGCAGTATCTGCGCCGCATCAGCATGGTGATGGGCAACAAAAGCCAGCTGCTGTGGGATATTCCTCCGCTGGATTCGTTCCGCGTGTTGGGTGAGATCTACAACGTACCGCCCAGTGAATACCGCCAAACGCTCGACGAGCTGATTGAGCTGCTGGAGATGCAGGAGTTGCTGAACAAGCCGGTACGCAACCTTTCACTGGGGGAGCGAATGAAGTGCGAACTGACAGCCGCGCTGCTGTATCGCCCGTCGGTGATGTTTCTGGATGAACCCACGCTGGGGCTGGATGTATCGATGCAGCTCCGTTTGCGCCAGTTCCTGGCGGAGTACAACCGCCGCAGCGGCGTGACCGTGCTGCTGACCAGCCATTACATGGCCGATGTGACGGCGCTGTGCCCGCGCGTGATCCTCATCCATCACGGAAAACTGCTTTATGACGGCGCTTTAGTCGAGCTTTCACAGAAGTTAGCCCCGTTCAAGCTGCTCAAGGTCACGCTGCGCGGTGAGCCAAACGGTTTTGAACAGGGTCTGCCGCCAGGTTCTGCGGTGGTAGAACACGGACCGGACCACATCACTCTGCGTATCCCGCGCGATTCTGCTCCGGCAGCCACCGCGCATCTGCTCAACACCCTGCCGGTGGCGGATTTGACGGTGGAAGACCCGCCCATCGAGGTGGTGATCGACCAGGTGTACTCGGAGGGTGGGGTATGAACACGCGCGGTGGATTGGCTTTGATGCGCGGTACCTGGCTCTCGTGGATGCAGTATCGCAGTTTTTTCTTTCTGCTGGCCTTTGGCTGGATGATCCCGCCGTTGATCTACATGCTGGTCTGGTCGGCGGCAGCGGGCAGCGGCCAAATTGCCGGCCTGACGCGCGGGAACCTGACCGCTTACTATTTGATCCTCATCCTGGTCAACCAGGTGACGTACGCGCAAACCAACTGGACGGTGGGCGATCTGATTCGTTACGGGCAGATGAACCGCGTCCTACTGCGCCCGCTGCATCCCATCTACGATGCCATCGCCAGTGAACTGGCAGGCAAAGTGGTTTACCTGGTGTTCGACGTGCCGGTGGTGATCCTGCTGGCCCTGCTGCTGCGCCCGGAGATGACGCTCACCTGGCAGGGCGGGCTGCTGTTTCTCCCGGCGCTGGTACTGGCCTGGGCGCTGCGCTTCTTTTGGGGCTACGGCCTGGCTTTGCTGGCGTTCTGGGCCACCCGCGCCGATGCGCTGCTTGGATTGCAGGATGCGCTGGTGTTTTTACTGGCCGGGCAGGTGGCACCGGTGGCGCTGCTGCCGGGGTTAATGCAGCAAGCCGCGGTGATACTGCCATTCCGTTACATGGTAGCCTTTCCGGTAGAGGTGATTACCGGTCAGGCGGCGGGTACGCAGCTCATCACCGGCTTTGCCCTGCAGGCAGCCTGGCTGCTGG
>DAISXR010000087.1:2581-3953 GCA_036825755.1 Anaerolineaceae bacterium | reverse complement strand
TTGCGCAGCCTGTTTATCGGCCCAGGTCTGGATACGCTGGCCGGGATGGACGGTGAGATCTGGAGCGGCGCGTTTGACTTTACCGCTCTGCGTCCGCTCAATATCCAGTTTTATGTCAGCTTTCGCAAATGGCGCTGGTTTTTTCTGTTTGATCTGGCGCTGGGCGCGGCGGTGCTGGTGTACGCCGTGACGCGCATGGGACAGGCGCTCACCCTTGCGCAGATTGGCATGTTTTGCGCGGCGCTGGTCGCCGGGGTGCTCACCCTGTATGCCATTCTACTGGTTTTTGCCGGGTTGGTGTTCTGGAGTCCGGAGGTACTGTTCACCTGGCTGTTCAACGGCATCTTTCAGATGGCGCGTTACCCGGTGGGGGTTTACCCCGGCTGGCTGAAGCTGGTGCTCACCTGGGTGATCCCGGTGGGGGTGATCACCACGCTGCCGGCTCAGGCACTTACCGGGGCGCTTTCCGGCTGGACGCTGGCAGGCGCTGTGCTGCTGGCTCTGGTGCTCAGCGCGGCCGCTTCACTGCTGTTTCGCACCGGTCTGCGCCATTATGCCAGTGCGTCAAGCTGATCGAACCTCAGCGCATTGGTTGATGCAATGAAAGGTAGACCCCGTAGTCATTTTCTCTTCACGCGTGTACAATGAAAGGACGCATCAAACATGCGTGAAAGGGGATTTGAAATGAAACAACCAAAAACATGGACGTACATGGGTGCGTTTTTATTAATGGTACTCGTACTGGCCGGCTGCAGTCAGGCAGCCAGTGTCAATGATCTCGAAGGCACCTCATGGACGGTGACCGAAATGGGCGGCACCCCGCTGGTGGAAGGCACCAGCATCACCGCGCAGTTCGCCGACGGCAAAATTGGCGGGAGCGCGGGCTGCAACTCATACGGCGGCACCTATGAAGTCACCACCGAGGGCGTATCCGTCAGCGATTTGACCTCCACCATGATGGCCTGCACCGATCCGGGCGTGATGGAACAGGAACAGCAATTCCTGGATACCATTCAGAACATTCAGAGCTTCGATGTGGGCAGCGATAAACTGACCATCACCTCGGCGGATGGGACGCAAATCGTTTTTGCCCCGGCGAGCGCTGAGATCAACACCACCACTGCCACACCGTAAGGATAAGGAAGAAGTTTGACCCGGGCCGGGAGTTTCTCCCGCCCGGTCTGTTTTTATCGTGTCTTCCCTGTTCTGTCGGAAAAATGAAAAGGATAATCCATATCGCGGCACACCGTGCTGGTTCGGGGTGAAGCTCACTTTATCACCGGATAGAGCCCTCCACCCGTGCGATGAGGCGAAAAACCTGTTAAAATGGCACCACCACCATGACCCAGGTTTTATTCTTTCCGTATCCGTT
>DAISXR010000087.1:0-2481 GCA_036825755.1 Anaerolineaceae bacterium | reverse complement strand
GGCGGTAATATTTTGCTGACGGTGCCCTTCGGGTTGATGATCAACCTGTTCCATCCCATCCCCAAAAACCGGGTTGTCTGGCTGATTTTGGGCGGCGGGTTGATGCTGGAAATGGCTCAACTGCTGATCCTGATCTTTTTTGGGCCGTCCATGCATTCCATTGACATCAACGATGTATTGCTTAACGCGCTGGGGGTCTGGCTGGGCTGGCTGCTGTACCGGCTGGTCTTCCGGGGCTGGAGTTTGGAAAAGCTCTCCGGTTCTACCCGGCAGAAGCAGCCTTAATCCGGGCTGGCTGCGGCAATCCAGCGGGCCGGGCGTTACATTTTCCTGAACGTCGAATTCAAACCGGGACCAGATGTTAACTTCCATGAAGGAACAGAAAATTGCGTATAATCGGCATATTGCCAATCAGGAAACACGCTGTATCACAGAATGGGAGGATTGAATGGATATCAACGACTACGCCGAGAAGAATCGCGCTGCCTGGAACGAGGCCGCGCCTTATCATCAAAAACACCGCAAGGTAGATTACTACGAAGCATTCAAAGATCCGGCCTTCAGCGTGCTGAAAACGCTTGAAGTGCAGGAACTGGAGAAAATCGGTCTGACCGGTAAACAGATCGCCCATCTGTGCTGCAACAACGGGGTGGAGTTGATCTCCATGCTCCGGCTGGGAGCTGCCCACGGCACCGGGTTTGATATTTCGGATGCGTTCATTGAGGAGGCCCGCAAGCTGGCGGAGATCGCCGGGGTGAGCTGCGATTTTGTACGCACCGACGTGCTGGAGATCCCGGCTGAATATGACGGACAGTATGATTTGGTGGTGTTCACCATTGGCGCGCTGACCTGGATCAAAGACCTGCCGGCGTTGTTTGGCGTGGCGCGGCGGCTGCTCAAACCCGGTGGAGCGTTGTTTGTATATGAAATGCATCCCGTCCTGAACCTGTTCGCCGTGGAAGGCGAGCCGCAGTTCGACCCGCACGACGAGTTGAAGATTGCCTTCCCGTATTTCAACAACCAGCCGTGGGTGAGCACCGACGGGCTGGATTACATTGGCGGCACGTTGTACGAGGGCAAAGAATCGGTCTGTTTCGCGCACACATTCTCGGATATTTTATCGGCAGTGATTGAAAGCGGGTTCATCCTGACCGGCTTCAGAGAATTTCCGCAGGATATCTCGATGGCTTTCGCGCATCTGGAAAAGTTCAACAAGATCCCGATGAGTTATTTACTGACGGCGCGGACATAGTGGTGATGGTTTGTGACGGTTCTTCGTAGGGGGCGGTTCATGAACCGCCCCCTGCCGAGATACGGTTTTTTGTTTACTAGCAGGTTGGCGCAGTGATGATGGATGAAAGAGTATCTCACCCCTGATCATTTCGGAGGGTCAGTCAGCCGCAGCCAGACTTGCTCGAAATGACATAATTAAATTCTCAGCCCACGACAATTTTTGTGTGGGTATCCCCCTCAAGTGTCATTAGTATGATAATAATCGAAGGGACACGGCAGGTCGATTGTCATTTTGTCGTGGCTGGCGAAGTCAGGCACAGAGAATATGCGTATAGCCGGATGATCAATCATCCGGCTATACAACCACGCCTCATAAATGAGGCTTTCCAATCCATCATACTTTCCGGCAGCCGGATTGATCCGGCGCGATCGTTAGCACGTGGATTTATCCCGTGCAGGCCAACGCGGAAAAGTCCAACAAGGGTGGTTCCATATTTGGAACCGTGAATCATTTTCCCTCGGGCGGATTTCTTGCCGCGTCTGGCTGCGCCAGACTTGCTCGAAATGACATAATTAAGTTCTCAGACCACGACAATTTTATGTGGGTATCCCCCTCAAGTGTCATTTCGATGCGGCCGGCGTTAACCGGCGCAGAGATGACAATGAACATTCCCTTTTTCAAGCGAGTTTGCCCCTCACCTGTCATTTCGGAGAGTCAATCAGCCGCAGGCTGACTGACTCGAAGAAATCCGCCCGAGGATAGCCGGCGACGTTTCCCAATATGGAATCGTGAATCATTTCCCCCTGGGCGGATCTCTGCGTGAAGGCTTCGCCTTCACGCAGAGATGACACCAACGGCGTTTTTTTGATTGCGAGATTTTCCCCCTTCAATCATTTCTGAAAAATGAACATCACTCGTTGAAAATATAGTCGGTATTGTTTTTCCCTGCTCTCAATGGCAGAATTGCGCAGTCTTCTGCGCAATTCTGCCATTTATCTTATCTCCCCGCCCCTTTCAGGGGCGGGGACAAAGGGGTGGGGTTCTTCATTTGTCAGACAAGCCTTGTGTGAAAACCTGCTCTCATTTAAAATACAATCAACAATATCACCTTTTGAACTACACAAATCCTGACCCACTCCACGGGAGGCTTTCATGGATTCCATACTTGAAGTAAAAGATACTCCGTACTTATCCGGTAAAAAACGCCTGCTCCTGCAGGCGGAGACAAAGCTGGATGATTTGCTCAA
>DAISXR010000086.1:0-14876 GCA_036825755.1 Anaerolineaceae bacterium | reverse complement strand
AAATTGGGTCAGCAAAAAACTGCAACTGCCTCTTGACTTTTTACACAGTTGCTACCTACTTCCATCACCTTAGGGGGTAATTTCTACCACCACACCGTCTTCGGCCCAGTTGTAGATCTTCTCGGCCGATTGCAGATCCATGATGATGCAGCCATACGAGGCCTTGCTGCCCAGTACACTGGCCCACAACTGCACTCCGCTGGATAGCGTGGGCAGCCCATGGATGCCGTTCCAGAAACCCGGCCAACCCTGGTAGATGCCCAGGAAGTGCGGCATGTACAGATCCCATACCGAGGCATAGGCTTCCAGTTCATGGGTCTGTACCTGGTATACCCCCGGCAGGGTGGGCGATTCATCCACACCGGTGCTGATCACATATTCATCCAGTAGTTCGCCGTTTTTGTAGGTCCACATGCGCTGTTCGGTGATACTGATGACAATGCGTTTGTGGGTGACGATGGGTAAGGGCAGCAGTTCATTTTTGGAGGGGATGATCAGATCACTGCCCACCACCAGGGCATCGGGGTCGATGGAGGGATTGGCTTCCAGGATCATCCAGTAGGGCATGCGCGCCCGGTAGGCGATGGAGCTGAGCATGTCACCCTCTTTAACGGTGTAGGTTTTGGCCGGGTGCCAGACGATGAAGTCATAGCGGTCGTCATTTCTCCAGGCATCCACCACATCCTCAATATCGAAGTTTTCCTGAAGGGTTTTCCCGTCGCTCAGGTTGGTTGACTGCCACTCTTCCAGATAAGCGGCCAGTTCTTCGGTTTTTACGGTCACGTTGGGTTCGCCCTGCAGATCTTCCACGCGCAGCCAGGGAGCAAAAGTATCCGGCTCCACCGTCCAGTTCACCCGTTCATCGGTGATGGGGTCATACGCCGAAAAACGCATGGGGCGGTTCAGCAGGGGTTCCAGCACCGCCAGCGCGCCGCTCACATCATTGAACTCCGGCTGCACCTCGGTCATGCTAAACAGAAAATAACCGCTGCTCATCACCAATGTACGCTGGTCAGCCAGATTGGCGGCTGAAGCGGCCTGATCGATCACATAACCCGGCTGGCCCGGCACACTGGTCCACTCGCCATTCTGATACAACAGACTGGCATCCTGGGGAGGTGAATCGATGATCACAGCGTAATCTTCCAGGCGTGAACGGGCGGTGGTCATGTTGAGCATCACCTCCGGCAACACCTGCTCCTTTTGCAGGGTCAGAAAGCCGAGGAACTGTGTGATTCCTCCGCTGCCGCGTCCGAGCTGATAAGCTTTTTCAACGGTTGCTTCGGCATCCAGGTATAAACCCAGACCGGTCGGGGTATCCATCCAGGCCTGTCTGCCGTCGGTGACGATCACCTGGCGGTTTTCATTCCATTCTGCCCACAGCATCTGGCTGGCATCGGCCCGGCGCATGCCGCCGATAGGGGTATCGCCCACCTGCGCGCCGGGTAAAATCCGGTCCGACATGCTGAACAGCACAAACATCATAAAAAAGGCCACACCGGCCAGCACGGCCAGCGCCACCGATCCCACCGCTAGGCCGATGATCACCTCGGTGGAGGAGTAAGAGGTCCTCTTTTTGCGCTGAATGCGCGGTTGAGCTGCAGCCGGCGGAACCGAAACGGGATTAACCACCTGTGTCGGATTCGGCAGCCGGGTACCACGTGGTTGGGCCATCTGAACGGGCGGGCGGACCTGAGTTTGCTGATCATAACCATTCTCCGCCTGGACAGGAGCTACTGGCTGAGAAAAACGTTGAGGATCACCGGCCTGACGATACACGTTCTGACGTGAAACCGTCTGACGGTACACCGTTTGGGGCGGGTTATTTTTGGGAGGATTGCCTGACATGGTTTTCATAAGTGTGCAAGTACTGTACCTGTTAAATCGACTGATTTTATCAGAATTATCTATGGTTATAACTCCATTACAATGCACAAAGTTCCCGTCTCAGTAACGGGAACTTTGAAAAATGGTTAACAATCCTGAAAAGCAGTGCGTTTAGTCTCTACGCTGATAGTTGGGAGCCTCTCGGGTGATGGTGATATCGTGGGGATGGCTCTCGATCAGACCGGCGTTGGTGATGCGAACCATGCGGGTGTTGGTACGGAGGTCCTGCAGATCTCGCGCGCCGGCATATCCCAACCCCGAACGCAAACCGCCCACGAGCTGGTACACAAAATCGGCCAGGTGACCCTTGTAGGCCACAATGCCTTCCACGCCTTCCGGAACCAGCTTACCGGCGCCGCCCTGCCCGGTGCCGTAACGGTCGCGGCCGTAGCCTTGCATGGCCGCCATGCTGCCCATGCCGCGGTACTCTTTTACCCGCCGGCCTTCGTACAGAACCACCTCGCCGGGGGTCTCATCCAGACCGGCCAGCATGCTGCCCAGCATCACCGTTTCAGCGCCGGCTGCCAGGGCCTTCACGATATCACCGCTGTACTTCAAGCCGCCGTCAGCGATGACCGGTACGTCATACTTCTGGGCTTCACGCGCGCATTCAAACACCGCGGTGAGCTGCGGCATCCCCGCACCGGCCACAATCCGGGTGGTGCAGATGGAACCTGCTCCCACGCCCACTTTGATGGCGTCAGCACCGGCTTCAATCAAATCGCGCGTGCCCTGGGCGGTGACCACGTTGCCGGCAATCAGCGGCAGATTTGGCCAGTCACCCTTGATGCGTTTGATGGCGGCAATCACACCGGCGGTGTGCCCGTGGGCTGTATCGATCACCACCACATCCAATCCCTTGGAGACCATCTTGCCCACGCGGGCTTCCACATCCGGGCCTACACCTACCGCCGCGCCTACCAGCAGCCGTCCGTTGCCGTCTTTGGCGGCGTTGGGGTACTGCGTGCGTTTCTGGATGTCTTTGACTGTGATCAGCCCTTTCAGCAGGCCGTCGCTATCCACCAGGGGTAGTTTTTCGATGCGGTGCTTCTGCAGGATTTCCTGCGCCTGCTCGAGTGAGGTGCCTACCGGAGCGGTGATCAGGCTGGCGCTGGTCATAAAATCAGACACCGGTCGCGATTGGTCCTGGGTGCTGGCAAAACGCATATCGCGATTGGTGATGATGCCCACCAGCCGTTTTTCTTTTCCGGTCACAATCGGCAGCCCGCTGATGTGGAAGTTGGACATAATCACTTCCGCTTCCCGAATGGTGGCATCCGGTTCCAGGGTGATGGGGTCCAGGATCATACCGGATTCCCAGCGCTTGACGCGATCCACGTGATCGGCCTGATCTTCCGGTGACATATTGCGGTGCAAAATGCCGATACCACCGGCGCGGGCCAGCGCAATGGCCATACGCGCTTCGGTGACGGTATCCATGGCCGCTGAAACCAGGGGGATGTTCAGTTTGAGGTTGCGGGTCAGACGTGATTTGATGTCCGTTTCAGCCGGCAGCACTTCGCTGTAGCCCGGGACGATCAGGACATCATCAAAGGTGAGCGCCTCGGTGGATGAAAAAAGTTGTTCGTTCATTCAATCTCCTGCAGGGTTGAAGATAAAACTCCAGTTTTTCTGGAGCTAATGTCGAAAATGACGTACGCCGGTAATCACCAGCGCCAGACCGGCTGCGTCCGCGGCGGCCAGTGATGCGGCGTCGCGTATGGAACCGCCCGGATGCACCACGGCGGTGATGCCATACCCGGCGGCTGCTTCCACACAGTCGGGATAGGGGAAGAAGGCATCCGAGGCCATCACTGCGCCTCTGGCGCGCTCGCCGGCTCGTTTGGCGGCGATGTGCACACAGTCGATGCGGTTGGGCTGACCGCTGCCGATGCCCATGGTGGCGGTGCCTTTGGCGAACACGATGGAGTTGGATCTGGCATGCTGCACGGCTTTCATGGCAAAGTGCAACGCGTTCCATTCTTCTTCGGTAGGTTGGCGTTTGGAAATCACCTGCCACTCGGTGCCGGCCGGGTCTCCCCGGTCGATGGTCTGGCGCAAAATGCCTCGGGTGATGGTACGCAGTTCGGTATCTGGCTCAATTTTCAAATCGGGCATTTCCAGCAGGCGGCAATTCTTCTTTTTGGCCAGCATGGCCGCGGCTTGCGAGGTAAAACCGGGAGCCGCGATGCACTCGATGAACAGATCTTTCATCGCCAGGGCGGTCTCTTCGTCGATGGGCCGGCTGCTGGCGATCACACCACCATAGGCGGAAACCGGGTCCGATGCAAAGGCCAATTGATAGGCATCGCTCAGTTTGTCGGCGGAAGCAATCCCGCATGGTGAAAGATGCTTGACGATGCAGATGGTGGGGCCGTCAAAGCTGACCGCGGCCTTCCAGGCGGCATCCAGATCAAGCAGGTTATTATACGACAGAGGTTTGCCCTGCAGCAGTTTACCGCCCAGCGGGCCGGCATTAGGCTCATACCCGTACACCCAGGCAGACTGGTGTGGGTTTTCGCCGTAGCGTAATGACTGGATGGGATAGGCTGTAATTTGCAGAGGCTGCTCATGTTCGGGGTCGGTTTCACGGGCCAGCCAGGCGCTGATGGCGGAGTCATAGCGGGCGGTCTGGGCAAAACCCTTCAGGGCCAGCTTGCGGCGGGTTTCGGCGGAGATACTTCCGTGCTGCAGTTCGGCCAGCACAGCCTGATAATCAGCCGGGTCGCATACCAGCGTGACACGTTCATGGTTTTTGGCCGCGGCGCGGATGAGCGTCACCCCGCCGATATCGATGTTTTCGATGGCGTCCTCAAAGGTCACACCGGCTTTGGTGATTGTTTGTTCAAACGGGTACAGGTTGACTGCTACCAGATCGATATAATCCCAGCCGTGCGACTGAATCTCGGCGTGATCTTCAGCGGTGCCGCGGGCCAGCAGACCGGCGTGCACGGCCGGGTGCAGGGTTTTCACCCGCCCGCCCAGCACTTCCGGTGAGCCGGTGTAATCGGCAATTTCGGTCACGGGCAGCCCCGCCTGCTTGATCGCTCTGGCGGTTCCGCCGGAGGCCAGCAGGCTCCATCCCAGCCGGTGCAGACCGGCGGCAAATTCCGCCAGCCCGGTTTTATCGGATACGGATAACAGCGCTTTTGGCATGATGACACTCCTTACACTTGAACAGGATCCCGGAGCAAGCTCCGGATGGTTTCTACATATAATTTGTGCTCCGTCTGGTGGATGCGCGCTTCCAGGCTTTCCAGCGTATCCTCCGGGGCGATTTCCACTTCCCGCACACCCAATACCGGGCCGCAATCCACACCTTCATCCGGTACCCCATGCACCATCACGCCGGTTTTGCACAGGCCGTCTTTCAGGTGCGCATCCCAGGCCCGTTCGATGGCGTGGGTACCCGGGAAGGTTCCCGGCAGCGCCGGATGGATATTGATCACCCGGTTCGGGAAACGGCTCAAAAACTCACTCGAGAGCAGGCGCATCCAACCAGCCAGTACAATCCAGTCGGGCTGGTACACCGCAACCGCATCCGCCAATTGGCGGTCATACTCTCGCCGAGGGGTCTCTTTCAGCTTGCGAAAAACATGCGCCGGTATTTCGACCTGCCGGGCGCGCTCCAGACCGTATGCTTCAGGTTGATTGGAGAACACAGCCACAACATCGGCATCGAGGTCACCGCTGCGGCAGGCGTCCAGAACGGCCTGTAAATTGCTGCCGTTTCCTGAGATCAAAACCACCAGACGAGATTTGCTCATTTTAACCTATCATCACACTTTGGCCGGAGAAATCGGCCTGTTTGTTCACTGTGGGCTTTATGCCACAACTACACGCGGGCCTGAGGATTTCTCCAGGGCTCCGATCACCCAACACTCTTCAGGTACCTGCCGCATCACTTCAGCGGCCCGCTCCGCGGACACTACTGCCACCATTCCGATGCCCATGTTGAACACCCGGTACATCTCCTGTTCCTGAACGCCGCCAGTCCGGTGCAGCCAGCGGAACAGGGGCGGAACCGGCCAGCGGTTTTTGTTGATCCTGGCTGACAGATGATCCGGCAGCACGCGAGGAATGTTTTCGATAAATCCGCCGCCGGTCAGATGAGCCAGCGCTTTGATGGGCGAATCATCCTGTTCGATCAGCTCGGCCAGCAGATTGAGATAGCAGCGGTGCGGTTTCAGCAAAGCATCCGCCAGGTTTGAATTCAACTCCGGGCGATATTCATGCAAATCGTAACCGGTGATGATTTTACGAATGAGCGAATATCCGTTGGTGTGCGGCCCGCTGGAGTGGAACCCGATCAGCACATCACCAGGCTGGATATCTTCACGCGGGAGCAGATGACCGCGCTCCAACACGCCCACAATGGTACCGGCCACGTCAAACTCGCCGGGTGTGTAAACCCCCGGCATCTCGGCTGTCTCGCCGCCCAGCAGCACCGTTCCACTCTCGCGGCAGGCTTTGGCGATGCCACCCACCACGGATGCCACCGCTTCGGGGGTGAGCCTGGAACTGGCGTAGTAATCCAGGAAAAACAGCGGGCGCGCTCCCTGCACCAGAATGTCATCGATGCAGTGATTGACAATATCTTCGCCGATACTGCCCAGGCTGCCCAGGCTGGCAGCCAGCTTGACCTTGGTGCCCACACCGTCGGTGGAGGCCACCAGCACCGGCTCGCGCATCGATTTCAGGACAGCGGCGTCGTACAGCCCGCCAAACGAGCCGATACCCGCCAGCACGCGCGGGTTGTAGGTGGATTTAACCGCCGCGCTCATCAATTTCACCGAGCGGTTGCCGGCGTCGATATCCACACCGGATTGGCGGTAGGCGGAAACCGGCTGGCTGAAGGTTGAGGTCCCAGATTCCTCGGCGCGTAAAATTTCCCGTGCTCCGATGTCTTTTCGATATTGCATCCCATCAAAATGGACGCGCTCGGTCAACCGGTAGGCTTTTTCCAACGCAGTCCGGAAATCACCGGCCTGGGCGCAGACGCACAGTACCCGCCCTCCGGCGGTTTTCCACTCGTCATTTTCACAGCGTGTGCCGGCGTGAAAGATGCTCGTGTCCGCTTCCAGTTCATCCGGCAGGGTGATGGGCATGCCCTTCTGCGGTTTTTCGGGGTATCCAGCCGAAGCAAGGATGACACAGGCTGCATTGCCTGGCTTCCAGGTCAACTGCAGCTCCGCAAGACGGCCCTCCGCGCAGGCTTCCAATACATCCACCAGATCGGTTTCCAGCAAGGGCAGCACAACCTGGGTCTCTGGGTCGCCAAAACGGGCGTTGAACTCCAGCACGCGCGGACCGTCCGATGTCAGCATCAAACCGGCATACAGCACGCCCACAAAAGGTGTCCCTTCGGCGCGCAGACCATCCACGGCCGGCTGCAGGATCGTTTTGACCGCCTGCTCAATATCTGTCTGAGAAAATATGCTCACCGGCGCATACGCGCCCATCCCGCCGGTGTTGGGGCCGGCGTCGCCATCCAGCAGGCGTTTGTGATCCTGCGCCGGCAGCATGGGCACGGCAGTGAAGCCGTCGCAGAAGGCCATCAGTGAGATTTCCTCACCGGTCAAACGTTCTTCGATGACCACCTGGTCGGCAGCCGCGCCAAAGGCTTTACCCACCATCATGCGGTCGAGTTCGGCATGAGCTTCTTCACTTGTTTCGGGCAGCAGCACGCCCTTGCCGGCGGCCAGCCCGGAAGTCTTGATCACCACCAGATAATCCACCTGGTCGATATGGTCATGCGCCTCAGACGGGTCTGAAAAAACGGCGAAGCGCGCGGTGGGGATGCCGCAGCGAGCCATAAATGCCTTGGAAAAAGACTTGGAGGTCTCGATTTGAGCGGCGGCGCGCGTGGGGCCAAACACTTTGATGCCCGCGGCGGTCATCGCATCGGCCAGGCCGGCTTCCAGCACCTGTTCAGGGCCGATCACCGCCAGATCAATTTTGTTTTCCACCGCAAACGGGGTAAGCTGATCCACCGCGGTGACCGGCAGATCGACCAGACTGGCAATCTTCGCCATGCCCGGATTGCCCGGTGCGCAAAACAGCGCTTCCACCCGGGGAGACTGGGCGATCTTCCAGGCCAGTGCATGTTCACGCCCGCCTGAACCGATGATCAAAATGCGCATGTTGTCTCTCCGTTATCCGCAGGATGACGCCCTGCCGGCCTCAAAGCGGGTCTTCGATTGCGCCCCGTTGATCTCGATGGGGTAAACGCCGTTGTAGCAGGCGGTGCAGTAGCCAGAGGAACGGCCGGTAGATTGCAGTAGCCCCTCCAGTGACAGGTAATGCAGCGAGTCAGCCCCAATCATCTTGCAGATCTGGTCTTCACTCATGTTATGGGCCAGCAATTCTTCGTATGTGCCCATATCCACGCCCATATAGCAGGGATGCTTGATGGGCGGGCAGGTGATGCACACGTGCACCTCAAGCGCACCGGCGTCCTTCAGCAATCCCACCAGCGCGCCGGTAGTGTTTCCGCGCACCAGCGAGTCGTCGATCAAAACCAGCCGTTTGCCGCGCACATTCTCATTGATCACATTAAATTTGAGCGCCACGCCCAGCTTGCGCAGTGAATCAGTGGGTTCGATAAAGGTGCGCCCGATATAGCGGTTTTTGATAAAGCCGTCATTGTATGGGATGCCGCTGGCGCGCGCATAACCGATGGCGGCCGGGATGGATGAATCGGGCACCGGGATCACCACATCGCCGTCGATGGGGGCTTCTTTGGCAAGCTGCTCGCCCAGTCGCTGGCGGATTTGATGCACGTTCTGCCCGTCCCAATTGCTGTCAGGGCGGGAGAAGTAAACATTTTCAAAGATGCACAGGGCGGTGGGCTGGGCCGGAGGGATGCCCTGGCGAATATCCAGCTCTTCGCCGGTCAGACGCAGGATCTCGCCCGGCTGTACCTCACGGATTTGCGTGCAACCCAGTGTGCGCAGCGCGCCGGTTTCAGAGGCCACGGCATGACCACTGCCTGGCAGCTTGCCCACGCTGAGCGGGCGGAAGCCCCACGGATCACGCACCGCGTAGATGCTCTCGCGGGTGAGGATCACCAGACAGTAGGCGCCCTTCCATTTGCTCATGCAACTGCGGATGTGCTCAAACCAGTCATCGCCGTCCGCACCAGCCAGCATCATGGTCATCACCTCGGTATCGGAGGTTGATGAAAAGCCGATACCGGATTCCATCAGTTCGCTGCGCAGCTTTCCGGCGTTGACCAGGTTGCCGTTATGCGCCAGCGCCAGGGTACCAAAGCGGGTATCAATCATAAACGGTTGCACGTTGCTGATCATCGAGGAGCCAAAGGTGGAGTAACGTACATGCCCGATGCCCAGAAAGCCGCTCAGGTTGGCCAGGCTGGCCGGGTTGAATACCCGGGATACCAGGCCCACATCCTTGTACAAATCCAGCCTCTGACCGTCCGAGACGGCGATGCCGGAAGCTTCCTGCCCACGGTGCTGCAGGGCAAACAGGCCAAAATAGGCCAGGCGCGAAACATCTTCACCGGGAGAGCAGATGCCCACGATGCCGCATTCTTCGCGAGGATGCTCATCGCGCGGATGCTCGTCACCGCAGGGGTTGTTCGGGTTCACAACAGGCAGGTTCGGATCATTGTGCATGCAGTTCACGATCGCTTTTTACCACCTTTTCCATGTGTTGATCTTTGTACTGTTTTACTTTTTCCTGGATCTCGCCATCTAGCAGGGCAAACACGCGCGCCGCGAACAGGGCCGCGTTTTCCGGCTCCAGGATCACAGCCGGCGAAATGCCGGAGGGCATGCGCAGCGAGGAATAAATGTCGCTGCCGCCAAACGAGCTGCTGGCAGGCGGGCAGGCGATTACCGGAGCCTGCACATATCCATCCACCAGGCCAGAGAGTGCGTTGCTGCGCCCGGCCACGGTGATGTACAGCTTGGCGCGCGGATCGGATTCGTATTGATCCAACAGATCCAGCACGTGCCGGGCGGTCTTGTGCGCCGAACCCACCCGCAGATCCACGTCCAGCCCAAATTTTTCACAGGCATCCGCGATCTTGCGGCAGTGTTCTTCGTCCGAAATGGATCCCATCAAAATGATCACCAGCGGTTTCATTCCAGCAGCCCTACTTTCTTCAGATTATCCAGCAGCCGGGGTTCCACCGGGTAACTGCCCGGTTCAAACGTCGTTCCGGTAAGCATCTCATAGATGCGGATGTAACGCTGCGAGGCGGCCGTCCACAGGCTATCGGGCATGGAGGGCAGATCGCCATCGCCGCGATAGCCTTTTTTGGCATATTCCAGGCGGATGAACTCTTTGTCAAAGTTTTCCGGTTCTTCACCGCGCTCGAAACGCTCCTGGTAGGTGTCGCCTTTCCAGAAACGCGAGGAATCCGGAGTATGCACCTCGTCAATCAGGGTCACTTTTCCGTCGGCGGTGCGGCCAAATTCATATTTGGTGTCCACCAGGATCAATCCGGCTTTCTGAGAGGCCTGCTGCCCAAAGGCAAACAGACCCAGCGCGGCCTGCTGAACCTCGTCCCAGGTCTTCTGGTCCAGCCAGCCCTGATCCACCACTTCGGCGCAAGTCAGACGTTCATCGTGCCCCGTGGGTCCGCCCTTGGTGGTGGGGGTGATAATAGCCTGAGGGAGCTGTTCATTCTTGCGCAGCCCCTCCGGGAAGGTGTACCCGTAGATGTCCCGTTCCCCCAGGGAATAGCGGTACCACAATGCGGTACTGGTGACGCCGGTGACGTAGCCGCGCACGATCACTTCAACCGGGAAGGGTTGTGCATCCTGCACCAGCATCGCGTTGGGATCCGGCACACCCAACATGTGGTTGTGAACAATCCCGCGTGTGTTCTTAAGCCACCAGGCTGAAAGCTGGTTGAGCACCTGCCCTTTATACGGTACTACCGCCACATTGCGGTCAAAAGCAGACAACCGGTCAGTGGTGATCAGCAAACGGCGGCAATCCGGAAGGGGATAGGCGTCGCGCACTTTGCCGGACTGCCGTTCGGGGTATGGCAGATGCGTTGTTTCAAAAGCCTGGTTGAGCAGTTGGGCGATTTGGGTCTCGTCGATCATGATTCTCCTTATTTCTCAAACGGTTCATAGCTGAGCAGCGTATTGAACACCGTTCACAAATAGCGGCAACCCGCTGGCAGATGGTTTTTCGCGCCGCCAGGCCGGGTTTTGATAGGCGTACACGTGATTTTCCGGATGGGGCATCAATCCCAGCACATTGCCGGCCGGATTGCAGATACCGGCGATATCCAGCACCGAGCCATTGGGGTTGTACGGGTACTGCCCCTGCGCCGGTTCGCCATCTGGCAGGGCATAGGTGAGGGCGATCTGCCCATTGGCCTGCAGAGCCTTCAGCACATGCTCATCCCGCACCAGAAAATTGCCCTCGCCATGCGCGATGGGGCAGTCAATTTGCGCCGATAGGCCGCGCGTCCAGACACATTGCTGCGACACCGGCTGCATGGTCACCCAGCGGCATTCGAAGTGCCCGGCCTTGTTGAAGCTGAGCGTGGCGGCGGGGCCGTTTCCATTTTCTTCGAATCCTGGCAGAATGCCCGATTTGACCAGCGCCTGGAAACCGTTGCAAATGCCGATGACCGGCTGCCCGCTTTCCACAAAACGGTTGACTTCATCGCGGAAATACTGCATCAGATCCAGCGCCAGCAGTTTACCGGCCCCCAGCGCGTCAGCGTAGGAGAAACCGCCCGGCAGCACCAGCATCTGATAATCGGTCAGATGCCGTTCACCCCGGCGCAGTTGATTTACATGCACCACTTCTGGCAGAGCGCCGGCCAGTTCCAGGGCGCAGGCGGCGTCCTGGTCGCGGTTGGTACCGGTTGCGAATAAAATCAGTGCTTTGGGTTTCATTGTGCCCTCCTCAGCGATGCGGCCTGAACGGCGTGTTCAGGGGTATTCCAGGCTCTGGCAAGCGACTCAACCGGCGTATCGATCCACTTTTGATCGCTTCCGCGGATGATCAAAACCGGTTCGGCCGTCACTTTACCCAACAGACTGTAATCCGCACCCGTCAGGCACTGCTCAAAGGCAGACTGTTTTTCAGGAGTCACCTCAGCCAGCAGACAGCCGGTGGTTTCACCAACCAGAGAGCGTAAATGATCAGCCGCACCGCTGAGATGGATCTGCAAGCCCAATCCGCCGCCGATGCACATCTCGGCCGCGGCTACTGCCAACCCACCTTCGCTCAGATCATGACAGGCTGCCACCAGATGTTCACGCATAGCCTGATGCAGGGCGGCATAATTGGCGTGTGTGCCGGAGTGCAGAACCGGGATGCCGTCCTCTGTCTGCCGGTGAACAGGATCGCAGATCAGGTTGAAGTGGCTGCCGCCCAAAACCGGCTGAAAGCGACCCACCAGGTAGATGAGATTGCCTGCGTGCTTCAAATCCATGCTGACGGCTTGATCCCAGTGTTCCAGCAGACCGATGCCCGAAATCAGCAAAGAAGGCGGGATGGCGTGCCGTTTGCCATCAGTACCGAAGTATTCGTTGTTCAGCGAATCTTTGCCGGAAATAAACGGGGTGCCGTACGAGACCGCCGCGTCAAAACAGCCACGGCAGGCCTGTACCAGACCGCCCAGCGTTTCCTCGTTCAACGGATCGCCCCAGCAGAAGTTATCCAGGATGGCGATGCGCCGCGGATCGGCGCCTACCGCTACCGCGTTGCGCACGGCTTCATCGATGACGTTGACCGCCATTTGATACGGATCCAGCTTGCCGTATTCCGGGTTGAACCCGGCCGAAAGGGCAAAGGCTCGCTCCGAGGGCAGGTTGACCGGTTTGATGACCGCGGCGTCCGAGGGACCCTCATTCACGCAGCCGGTCAGCGGTTTGACGATGGTGCCGCCCATGATCTCATGATCATAGATGCGGATCACCTCGCTTTTGGAGGCGATGTTGGGATGCGCCAGCAGGCGCAACAGCAGGTTGTCATAATCTGCATCGTGGGGCATTTCATTGGATGTGAAACCAGCCGGCCGGCGTGGGGGAACCGCTCTGGCGGTCAGATGACGCTGGGGCAGCCCTTCGTGCAGAAAGTGATTTTCGAGATCGATCACAGCCCGGTTTTGATGTCGCACCACCAGGCGGCCGGTGCCGGTGAAGTGACCGATATCAGTCAGTTCCACATCATAGCGGGTGCACAGTTCCTGCAAACGCGGCAGATGCTGCGCAGGCACGGCCAGCACCATGCGTTCCTGGGCTTCGGACAGCCAGATTTCCCAGGGTGCCAGGCCGGAGTACTTGAGCGGGACATCATCCAGCACCACTTCCGCGCCGCCCTGGCTTGCCATCTCGCCCACGGCAGAAGATAAACCGCCCGCGCCGCAGTCGGTGATGGCACTGTAAAGGCCTTCATCGCAGGCCAGCATGGTCACGTCGATCAGACCCTTTTCCACCACCGGGGCGCCGATTTGCACCGATGCGCCGGCCACCACACCGGTCTGGGCATCCATGGCCTGTGAAGAGAAAGTGGCGCCGCGCAGACCATCACGGCCGGTGCGGCCGCCCAGCACAATCACATGGTCGCCCGGCTGCACCCGGTTGGGATGCGCGCCGCGCTTCATCAATCCCACACAACCGCAGTACACCAGCGGGTTGGCGGTGTAGCCTTCGTCATACCAGATGGCCCCGCTGAGCGTGGGCAGACCGATCTTGTTTCCATAATCCTGCACGCCCGCCACCACCCCTGAAAAAATCCGCCGGGGGTGCAGTACACCGGCCGGCAGATCGTGGAAGGAGGTATTTTGGGGCCCGAAGCATAACACGTCAGTGCAAGCGACGGGCCGGGCGGAGACGCCAAGAATGTCGCGGATGACACCGCCTACGCCGGTATTCGCCCCGCCAAACGGTTCGATGGCTGAGGGGTGGTTATGCGTTTCCACCTTGAAAGCCAGGTCGTGCGTTTCATCAAACTCAATCAACCCGGCGTTATCGACAAAAGCGGAATGAACCCAATCCGCCTGAATTTTTTCTGTGGCCGCCCGAATGGTCTCTTTGAACAGATTGCGGATCTGCGAGGTGCGCCCGTTTTCGGTGATCTCAATGCGCGCTTTGAAGGTTTTATGCACACAGTGCTCAGACCAGGTTTGCGCGATCATTTCAAACTCGACATCGGTCAAATCGCGGTTTTCCCGTTTGCAATACGCTCGAATGGCCTGCATCTCTTCCAGATTGAGGGCCGCCCGGCGTTCCTGTGAGAGCGCCAGCAGAGCAGCATCATCCATGGCGCGCAGCGGAAAGGTTTCCACCTGATTGTTGGGGGCGCTTTCTGGCGGGAAAACGTCGCCGATCTCACCCAGGGCGTAGCGCTGGATGACCGGGTTGGAAAACAGTTTGAGGGCCAGATTTTCCAGGTCTTCGGCGGAAAGGCTGCCGGTCAGCTCGAAACGCAGACCGCTGGTGGCCGCCTGAAGACCTTTCACCCCCAATAGGGCTGCGCCGCGTAAAATCTGCTCGGCCACCGGATCGGTTACGCCCGGGCGCAGGGCCACCTCGATGATGCCGGTATCGGCCTGGGGTTGTGTCCCGTTCTGCACCGCCCATTCGATGGTTTGAGAGACGGGGTCGTGCAACAGCAGGCAAATCTTTTGAATATCGCTCTCGTCCAGCTCACCCAGCAGGAAATACAGGTCACGGCAGGTGAGATGGGTCAGGGCCTGGATGCCCAGAGTGCGTGCATCCACAAGGAAACCGCGGGAACGCGGATCGTCGCTTCCTCGCGGTTGAACAAGAAAACGGTAAATTTTTCGGGTGTCGATTTGTGTCATTCGTTCCGCTGCAGGCAGAGATTTTGAATAGATTCTAACCACGAAAAGATGTCTAGTCAACTGATTTTTGTCAGGCTTTTCGGCGAATCTGTGTAAATGTACCATGAATCTTTTGAATCCCCATCCACTATTTGGTTAATCCATATTAACGATCATAGGGTGTAACTCCGGATCAGCTTTAAAC
>DAISXR010000085.1:0-14945 GCA_036825755.1 Anaerolineaceae bacterium | reverse complement strand
CCCCTGCGACATGAATGGTTCTCACCCGCGTAACAAGCAACGCCCGGCAGTCCCGCGCCGCCCATTTTCCATTCCCAAAACGCCCTGGATATGTATAGTAAAATACAGATAGTTAAGGGATTGACAGGTCTATGGAACGAACCGTACCGAAAACTGCCTCCGAAGAAATCGAGCTGTATCTGCGCACGATCTATTCACTGCTGCGCTCCTCCACCGATGTGCAGATCCATTCGCTGGAAGAAGTGCACGCCAACACCAATTCGTCGCTGCATCTGGGCGCACGCCGCAGCACCCCGGATATGTCGGCCTTTATTTATACCCTCTTCCGCCTTCCGACCTGTATGACCCAGGTGCGAAAGGTCATTCTGGGTCAAAACGCCGAGATTCTCAACCGACACGGGTTCTCAGAAGTAGAAAGCTGGGAACCCGTTTCTGCACCTGCGCGCAGACGACGCTGCTTCTTTGACCGGAACCAGACGCTGGCCTGCTTTATCGCCAGCCGCTCCGATATCGACGATCTGATCCCTACCCTCACCGCCTATCAAATTGAGTGGAACAAGCTGCACGCTCTGCTGAATACCCTGCCGCCGGATGTGGATCTCCGCACCCTGGCCGGTGATCTGGCAGCCGCCGGTACGCTGGCGGAGGTGATGCAGATCAGCCCGGATGACCTGATCCGCCTGCAGACCATCTGGGGCCCGCAGTTCGCCGACCAGCTTCAGCAGATCGCGGATCGAAAATGCGCGCTGCAGGTGCGCCTGCTGAACGGCTCGCTGACCGAGTACTGGCGCTCCACGCGCATCTGGTGGAATGCCATTGAAGATCACTTCCCGGATGTGCGCACCCGGCCGGTATATTTCATCTCCAGCAACAACCACAGCATCGCCAATCTACTGACCGGTTTCATTCTCAAGCAGAAAGAGGTTATGCTGGAATGGCTCCGACGCGAAGGTTCCCCGTCGCTTCAGGAAGAGTGGCAGGCTATTCAAACCAACGAAGTGCCCTCCAGCGAGGAGAACTTCCTGTACTATCTGTACAAAAAGTTCACTTCATCCGTTGAGGGCGCAAAAGTACTGGAACAACAATATCGTGAAGAGCAGCGCTGCGCCATCACCCGCATCCCCAGCGTCCATTCCTTCGAGGTGGATGCCCAGGTGATCGATCTGGCCTGTCTGGATCCTGAATCGGTGGACCCCCGGCTGGCCAGGGAAGATCTCTCTTTTCTGCGACAGAGCAACGCGCTCATCCTCAATCTTGATTATCCGCTCGGACTGGCTGCCTACAACATCCTGCGGGTCGTCAGCGAGCATGTGTATCCCATTCTGGGTATTTACTCGGTGGGCAAGGCAGCCACGCTCAACGGCGTGATCGGCGATGTGATCATCCCGGATGTGGTTTACGACGAACACTCGCAGAATACCTATCTGTACCGAAATGCCATCCGCGCGCATGATGTGATGCCGTTTCTGGTACACGGCAGTACCCTGGATCATCAAAAAGCCATCAGCGTATTGGGGACCTTCCTGCAAAATGCCGATTTTATGGATGTGTTTTACCGTGAAGGCTACACTGACATAGAAATGGAGGCCGGGCCGTACCTCAGCGCCGTCTCCGAGCTGACGCGCCCCAACCGCCACCCCATCAACGAGATCGTCAATCTGTACGATCTGCCCTTTGATCTGGGAATTGTGCACTATGTTTCAGACACGCCGTTGAGCAAGGGCAAGAACCTGGGGGCGGGATCGCTCTCATATAACGGTATTGATTCGACTTACGCTGCCTCGCTTGCCATCCTGCAGCGTATCCTGCAACTGGAAAAACAAAGACTGATCGGTAGAGGTTGATGGTATGGTTCGTATCCAGACTGTGGAAGTGGTAAGACCCAATATGCTCGAACGATTGAATATTCAACCGTTCAAACCGCGTACAGAGGCCATTGCTGAAGCCTACCGCCTTGGTTCGGAACTGCATGCCGGGCAAACCCGCCTGAGCGGCGAGCCGTTCTTCGAAACCCACTGCGTGTGGATTGCCAACTTCCTCGAACACCTGGTCAAACGCGAGGCGTGGACCATCGCCGCCCTGCTGCATGATACGGTGGAAGATCGCGGCGGCAGTCTGGATCTGATCCGCCAAACCTTCCCGGGCGATCTGGGTGAAGAAGTGGCCCACATTGTGGATGGGGTGACCAAGCTGAGCGTTTCACGCACCGGGCGCTCGCGCCAGATGGAAACCCTGCGGAAAATTGCCATGTTCCGCGACCCGGGCGTGTTTATTGTCAAGCTGGCCGATAAAACGCACAATGTCATGACGCTGGAATTCATGGAAGATCCCAAACGGCAGCAGAAAGCCGATGAAGCCATCCGCGCCTACGGCCGCCTGGCCGGTATTTTGAACTGTTATGAATGGCGGCACTGGCTGGAGGATATGGCCTTCCCGTTTGCCTATCCTGAAATCTATCAGCCGGTCAAGCAGCAAATTGACCGTGATCCCCGCCTCTCGCTGGATTTCATCAACGGTTTCCTGCGCCAGTTGGGCGCGGTGATGGAAAAAGCCGGCATTGACGGCAGCGTGGAAATCACCATCAACGGCTACTGGTCCACCTGGCAAAAACTCAAACGCATGTCGCTCATGCGCCGCACATCGCTGAACACCTATCAATATGTCAACGACCTGATCAGCTTCAGGATGGTGGTGGACGACAACGATTACAAACAATGCTACAGCCTGCTGGCGGATGTGAACCGCTTTTTAGGCCCGTATTTGAACCAGGACCGCTTTGACGATTACATCGCCTGCCCGCAAAACGGCTACCGCGCGCTGCAGGCCACAGCCTGGCTGCAAAACCTGGGCGCCATTGAGGTGGCCATTGCCACCCGCGAAATGGAAGATGAGAACCGTTGGGGATTTGTGTATGCCGTCAACCACGGTCACAGCACGGAGAGTTACCAGACCGTGGAGATTATCACCCCCACCGGCGGGGTACGCTTTGTACCGGAAGGCTCCACTGTACTGGATGGTATTGCCGCCATCCAGCAGGATCTGTTGCTCGACAAAATCAGCTCGGTGCGCGTCAACGACAATATGGCCCGCCTGTGGGACAAGGTGCATCCGGGTGATGTGATTGAAGTGATCACGGAAGGTGATCATCTCACGCCCAGTGAAGAATGGCTGCAGTTCTGCAGCCGCTCCACAGCCCGGCTGATCCGGCTGTTACTGGCCAACCAGGCACTTAAGATGGCCGCCGTGCAGGGGCGTCAACAGGTAAAAATCATTTTAATGGATCGTGGCATCCTTTCGCTGGAAGATGTATGGTCACTGGCTCCCGAGCGGGTTGAAAACCTGCTCAGCCAGCTTTCCTCCCCCGGTCTGGAAGATCTCTATTCAGCGGTGGGCGGCGGCGCCATTGCCACCGAGGAATTGAAACACGCGCTGGATGAAGCCGGCATCTCCAAGGAGAAACTCAACTGGACCACCATCCATTTACTGGGCAAAGTGGAAACCAACAAACCCGGCATGTTGGCGTTGTTTGCCAGCCTCATTTCCATCGCCGGCGCCAATATCCTGCGCGTGGTCAATGACACCATGGACGACGGAAGTTTTGATATCACATTCGTCGCCCAGGGGTTGAACGCTGATCAGGAAAGAGAACTGACCCATTCATTCCAGATGCATTCCGGTGATTTGCGGTATCTGGAAGTTGTTTAGAAAGAAAAAGAAAGGAAGATTGGGGGATGGCCAGATATGCGGTCAATACCAGTATCAAAGCTGAAAAGGTGATGGATAAAGCGGTAGAATTTTTTGGAACCGGCCTGAATATGGACATCACAGAGCAAAGAGACTGCTGTGTGCGGTTTACCGGCAGCGGCGGATTTGTGCACGTGTATGTCATCGCCAACCATGGCGTCAAAGAGATCACCATCGAGTGCCAGGATTGGGATGAGCAGGTAGAAAAATTCCTGGTTCAGCTTTAGAACCGAGCCTTGAGCAGAGAATACCCTGCGCGGCAGGCTCCGTGCAGAGCCTGCCGGGTTAAATCAAAACAGGGCCGTTTGTCAGAAAACAGCCCTATTTGATCAGCTTACACTTTTATTCCGGAATTTCGGTTTCGATTGCCACCGGTTCGACGTAGGGTTTGCGGAAGATAAAGGTCTGAGCCAGTCCCTTGCCTTTGGTTGTCACAAGGATCTCATCCAGTTCAAATCCGCTGGAGGCTTTCGTACCGATCAGATTGGTCAGCAGCGTTTCATCCTTAGTGACCGGGTCTTGGCAGACAAGATCCTGTCTTTCAGCGTCAAAAGCGCAAACGCCGGTATAAAAAGTATAGGTCCACTTTTGTTCTGTGGCGGTTTTGATATCTTCCGCGCCATCGGCGGCAGCCTTACAGCCGGAAAGAACCAGCACCACAATCAACATTAAGGCAAAGATGACTTTTTTCATTTTTCTCTCCATCAAATTATTCTGTGATGAAGAGATTGATGCAAATAATATGCCAAACTCGCAAAAATTGCGCCTGAAGGGTTACAGAATTACCATTTTGGTCGATACGTTTGTGCCCGCCCGAATTCTGAACACTGTATACTTGTCATGAATAATATGTTGCTATACTGTTACTAAAAGATCATTCAGGAAAGGAGTCAATTGATAGACAATTCAACTGATTGTTGAGTAAAGTGGAGTAGCTCACCGTTTGTAAATCCAATCTCGGCTGCCATTCATTCCGATTTATTATTTTTTATCGATCCGGGAAGCATTTAGCCAGAAAAAATCTACAAACAAAGCAGAGTTCCTCGTTCTCTTTACTCATATAACCTGTAGCAATCTGTTTCGCAGAGTATGGCCATCCGGCAGTTCTCTGCTGATGGGATTGCTGGTATTGATGGTTTATGCTGTAAAGGAGTGTGTTTCATGACCATCCACAAGGATCATGCTGAAAAAGGACAGATCATTGTAATCATGTCCATCGGCATCATTGTTCTATTGAGCTTTGTGGCGCTGACGGTTGATATGGGAATGTACTTTCTCGACCGCCGGCAAGCCCAAAATGCGGCCGACACGGCCGCTTTGGCCGGGGTACTGGCCAAACATTACGGAACCAACTGCGAAACCGATGCGATCAACCAGGCAGCCATGAATGGCTATACGGACGGGGAAAATGTTGATGTGCAGGTGGATTGCGACTATGGTGAAGACGGAAACTATGTACTGGTGACCATCACCTCTACCTCGGATACACTTCTGGCCAGATTATTTGGGCGTGAAAATTTGACCAATGAGGTGCTGGCTGAGGCGCATTATACCCCCGGTGAAAGTGGAGTTACTTCCTCCATTTTAGGCGCGGCGCTGATTGCACTGGACCCCACCAGCAAAGACACCTTTTCATTAAGTGGAAACTCCACCCTTACCACGCAGGGGGGATGCGTGTTTGTCAACTCGAGCAATAAGAAAGCGTGGACCGGCAGCGGAAATCAAACCTTCACAACCGACAGCGGCATCCAGGTGGTCGGCGGGGTGGATCTTTCAGGCAATATCACCCTGAATACCAATATCACAGCGGGCGAGGGTGTAAAACGAAGCGGAAACATCACCGTGAACGGAAACATCCTGGAAAATCAGGATGTGGAAGCCTTGCCCTTTCCACCGGTTGATTTGGTAATCGCTCCACCGGAAATATCTTCACCCAATTGTACGAACAATGGAACCATGGTGACCACGGGTGGCATAATCTGGCTGACGCCGGGAGTTCATCCCAAACGTACCATCTCAGGGAATAACAATATTGTTTTCCAGCCGGGAAATTACTGCTTTTCCGGAGATTTATCCATCAGCGGCAACATGACCATTACAGCCAATCAAGTAAAGATTTTTTCGAACAATAAAAATATCACCTTTTCCGGAAATATGACGGTCAATGCGAAAGCTTCATTGTTTTTACTGAATTCGGGGAATTTCAACATAGATGGCAACGCGCAACTCAACCTGTCTGACAGTACCGTTTATTTAGGAGAAGGCAATTTCACGCTGAACGGCAATGATACGACCCGCATCCTTTCAGATGAATCAACGATGATTTACCTGGGTTCAGGGAACCTGCATTTCAACGGCAACACCGAATTCATCTGCACAAACACCACCTTCTATATAAACGAAGGCGATCTGACCCGGAACGGGAACGCGAAATTTTCGATGGATGCACCCGATGACGGGATTTACGCGGGGCTGCTTATCTATATGCCCTACACCAACGCATCGACCGTCACGATTAACGGAAATTCGGGGTCGGCGCTGACCGGCAGCATTATTGTGCCGGGCGCCTCGGTAAAGGTCAACGGAAATAGCAACAGCGCTGTTTTCAACAGCCGGATCATCGGGTATGACTTCAAATTTACCGGCAACAGTACCATGCACATTGTTTTCAACGCAGAAGATAATTACGAATTTGTTGCAGGTGAAGATCCCTATATTGATCTCACGCGTTAACCTGAAACCAATGCAAAATCTCAAAGGAGAACGCGGCGTTCCTTCCGCCAAGCCAATCAGATTATCTGCCAGGAAGAGTTTCCCTGGCAGATAGATGTATCGGCGCGTTGATCACGAAAAACGGATCAGACCCTATTGATACACATCCAGCAGCGGCAGGGATAGTTCTCCTGCATCCCAATACGTGTCATCTTCTGTGAAATCCAATCTCAATGACATGCCGCCTGTGAATTTAAAGGTATCTCCGATGAATTGCGCAGCCCAGGCACCGGATTCCGTGTTGCCATTGAGAGTCACATCCGATTGCGGAAATGCCAGTGTACCGCGGAAGTAATTCTCCGAACCACCGTTCCATTTTACCGTGGCGGGATTGGGCGCGTAAATAAGCAGGCCGGGTATAGCCAGCCCTGAACCGGTGGCGCCATGCCTGGGAGCACGAAGGTTGGTTTCTGCATTCCCGTTGAGAGTCCAACTGGAGCCGGTGTAATAGATAGTCACACCATCATTTTCACTTCCAGAGACTGTAACTTTGCCTTTGAGATCGACCGTTCCTGAAATGCAATACAGACCCGGGTTCATCACCAGGTCACCCGAGGTGACTTTGATGCCATTATACCGACCGGGGCTGATGGTGCCGCCCTTGTTACTGGGGGAGGATTTATTCGTCATACCAGCGGCATTGCAGGCTTCTGGAAAACCCGGAATGGACAGTTCATATTTGCCTTCAGCCGGCTTAACACATGTCGCCACGTTGGTGGTAGGCTTTCCTTCGCTGTCCAGGCATGTGATCTTCTTGGCCTCATGGTTGTAATCAGGTATATACCTCACGCCCAGATCGGAAACGATATTGACATTTTTCCCGGTAAAACCGCTGTTGGTGTGGATACCGCTTCCGATCACCGTCAAATCCGAATTACCATTGCCAAAAATAGCCGAGTCGTCATCATCCGCAAGCGCCACAAGTCCCATGCCATCCATTGTCGGACCAGGGGGATCGTTCACTCCAGGCTCAATTCGCGTAACCGCCTGCACAGTGTTTTGCAGTTCCTTTGAAAAAATGAGCTGTGCAAAAGATGTATTGGTGGTGGAGGTGAACTTCACGGTGATGAGCAGATAGTTGCCGGTAACCCCACCGTCGTCTTTGCATTCCACCAACACGCCGTTCCCGTCGCTGATATCATGATCGCCGGCCAGAATGAATTCAACCGCGCTGTTTTCCACGGCCTCATAAGCCGCCGCAATGGCGTCATCAACATCCGCATCATCGCAATCGAAAGAAGCCAGATCGACGCCCCCGTTGACAAATTCCTTTGCGGCAGCGCCAGCCCCGTCCATGGCGGCGTTATCTGCGCTGTTCTGGTCGTAGCGGCGATCAGCGTACAGCATACCTCCGTCAATCGCCAGAGCAGTAAACCCAAGCAGGGCGATGATTCCAACGGTGAGGATGATCAGCACCTGGCCGCTCTCTAAATCTCGTTTCCGAACCATAATTTCCCTCCAAAAAACAGATACAAAAGATCACCGAAAATGGCTTACTTTTCGGAAAATGTATCTGTCTTGCGACAGCGATGGAAAATGTCCGCTCAAGCTGAGAAATTGGTAGGCACAGCGGGGAAAAAATAAGAAGATAACGTAAGTAATTATCAGGGTTGCTGCGCGGCTAACAGAAACTGTGGTTTCATTCCCGATCCAATTCGCGCAATACATCTACTGTTGCTTATCATCATAATATAGAAAACGACTTAATGCGACCGGTTAACTGATCCCTATGGTTGACAGTTTGGTAAGGCGGTGCTCAATAATTGCCGCTTTTCCTTGCAAAACTGATCTGAAAACGTAAACAAGAGGGATCGGTTTTTCCTCCGATCCCTCTTTTAATAATTAGCCAAATATCTACCAGGTCACACTGACTTCATTCGAGCATATTGTTGTTCCGGCCTCACAAATCTTGTAGGTAGCCGAGCTGGTCCACCTGGAAGGATTATCGGTATACCTCCCGTCATTCGACGTAGTGGCCACCCTGTTTCCGTTGCGGTAAACGTCTACAGTGGTGTACAAAGCACCGCTCCAGGTCAGGTCGGCATATTTGGAATTCCCTCTTCGATACGCTCTTACACCTAATGTAATGGTATAGCTGGTCGGAGAAACCGTAACACTGATCTCAGGAGTGAGTGTTGGTGATGAAGTACTTGTGGGCGTTAATGTTGTGGGGGTTGGTGTAAATGTCGTCGTGGGTGTGATGGGTGTTGGTGTCCGCGAGGGTACTGTGGCTGTCGCTGTAAACGTCGAAGTAGGCGTGGGTGTTTTAGTAGGCACCGCCACAGTTGGTGGTAATTCACCTGCTGGTGTACCGTATCCCGGATGTCTGAACCGCTCATTGATTCGTTCTGCATGAGCTTTTAATTCAAGATAGGGTATCCATCCCTGAAAAAATGGTGTAAGAAATTGATAATTGTATTCAACATCGATAAGTACGCGGGCATTTGGCCCTCCGGGGTATTCATGTCCGGTCACCGGCGAATCCGATGCATAAACAGCCACATGAAAATAATCAGGAGAAAATGCATCACCGTATTGTTTTGGCAGCGTATTGGTCTTGATCTCAACCTCTTCTTTGATTGCATTCAACCGATCCGTATCCCAGAGATCTACGCTGGGTAATACTGACTCCTGCCCGGTAATGGCATATCTTGCACCTGCCTGAGCACCCATTTGCATTGAGACCCATACCTGAAGTAATCGCCCAAATTCGATGATCGCCAGTAATAATCCCAGAAACAGAATGATGGTTAATGCGAATTCGACCATTGCCTGCCCGGGAAAATACCATGATGTTTTAATTCTTTTACCTGGCAATTTCATCATTTCACCTCACCGCAACAGGCGTGTAAAGATGCGCGCGGCAATTTCTTCCAGTGCAACTCTAAGTTCACTCTCATCCGGCGCCTCCCAGAAGTTTTCCGTAATTCCATCCTCGATACCGTTGTCGGTTATGTCAGCAATTGTGATCAACAAATCTTTATAGTCAGGATTTTTTGTAAATTCATCGCCATAAGCAATGGTGTAAATCACCGTTTCATGCCGATTCCAGGTATCGGAAGCATTATCGACTGCCCATCTTACTGATCTGGTGCCAGCAGCTTCTGTATCTTCACGAACAGAACATGAAGAACCGGAACAATTCGGTGGGCAACCAGTGCAGGAGCGATATAGATTTGCTTTTCCATCTGTCAATAACACCATGGACCAAATTGAGTCGGATCGTCCTTCGTCTGCCAAATAATCATGAGCAACCATAATACCATCGCCGACATTGGTACAATACCCGGTATCCTCATAAGCATCGATATCTTCGAGAGCAGTTTTCACGGCATCAAAATCATCGGTTAATGAGATAACATGGGCTCCATCCCAGTCGTAGATGACAACGCCCACACGGTCATAATCAGAAGATAAAAGGTCGATAAAGTATTTGGCTGCCACCACAACCTTTGTATCTAAAGGATCACAGTTATTATTATTGTTACAGTATCTGGCTCGGCATACAATGCAACTATTTGATCCTGGATCACCGGAACAATGACAGGATGAAGGGGCAACCGTATCGTATGTCATGGATGCTGAATTATCCAAAATCAGGTAAACATCCAAGGGCGCACTTTCAGCCTCTCCAGACACAGTCAGATCTACTGATTCCCATCCAACGATCGGAAGAAAAAAGAATTCTGTCTTGATTGTTCCTTCAACACCAATAACTTTGCGCGGGGGTGAATAGGTTGGAAAACTGATTGTCAATGGATTGCTGGCAGGATCGAAATCGTATCCGTAAAGGCGCATCATTTCATAAACAGCCTCTTCTGCCACGGTTTGGTCGGGTAATTTCCGCGAGCCTGCCAATACAGCAGCATCTAAAGAACGTTGAAATGTTTGTTTTGCGGTGTACAGGACAACTGCATCGATCGCCAGGCCAATTGCGGCCAGCAATCCGATCATGGCGAGAGCCAGAATAATGATTATCTGCCCTCTATTTTTCTCATTTGGATTCTTTTTTATTGAATTTGTCATAAATAATTTCTTCTTTCGGATAAATTTTGATTTACTTACGCTTCTCTATCATTCCCGGCGAGTTTACATTGGATTAATTTCAGTCATAACAAAAGGATCAAATTATCAAAATTTTTCAGAATAGGCCAGCAGGTAAAAATTACAATTAGCCTGGGAGAGCATTGATCGTAAAAGCGCGAATGACTGGTGGATCCGGTAAAATATTCTCAAGGTTAAATAGCAGCCGGTGGTGAAAAAGTATCTCCACTACAATAATATCGATTGAAGGGTCGCCTGATTCCAAACGACTTTGCAGTTTTTCTGCGGTAATGTGTGAAGATTGCCCGCTGCTCAACATATTAACAACCCGGTAGTTTTGTACATCGGTACCATTGACAAGTTCAGCCCGGGTGATGATGACGTCGATAACGTCACTCGAATCGTAACCTTCTGCAGCTAGCGATTGATAGGTCATTGTTAGTAATTCATCATCGTTGTAATAAGCTTCACCCTGGGAACCCAGGCGCGCACCGACAACAGTGGTATCCAGTAAAATCAGGTAGGCCCGTGCAAAAAAAACGATCTCGATCATCCCAAGCAGGATCAGTATAATAATTGGCAGAGTATAGGCCAGTTCGACCATACTTTGTGCCTTTTCGGATTTCAAAAAACGACGATTTTTCATGGTTTCCCCCACTTTCCAGGCAGGTGATCTTCCTGGCCTCATGGTTGTAATAAAGAAGTAACCAAATTTAAAAATACCGACCATCAACAACAAAAGAGGGATAACCAGCGCAAATTCCACCAGACTCTGGCCTTTTTCTTTACGTGTTTTCTTTACTTCCACAGCCTTATCCCGCACGGTCAGCCTCTCCTCCAACAACCACTTTTCCTTAATACTTCCTGACAATCCCGCCAAATTTTTCTCTATCCCGCTGATGATACAATGATTCCATGTCGGTCAGTTGAACAATAGATGACCATTGGCTTCAATATATCCCCCCTGCAGCTGGGCATGTAAACCGGTCTCATTCTACTCCTTATCCAGCAAAGCCTGTCTATCCAACAAGCATTATTTCACAGGTCGTCATCAATTACCGGAAACCAACCATTTCTATGACTGTCAATTTGAACAAAGAACATCAGTCAGTTTGTTTACCGCATATCGATGATAGTATTGTACAATCCTTAAAGTAGGGTGTCAATAACGGTCACCACCTGTACGACCTGTTGGCACTTAACAAATCAGTCAAGACCTCAAAATGTGGCGTTTTCTTCTCATTTGATAAAGTATTTCATAAATATGGAGAACAATCCATGCAGGTGATCAATCTGAAAGAAAAATTCAATCAAATGCCCGATTACTGGCACCCGCGCATCATCGGCGAGGTGAACGATTCCTACGCGAAAATCGGTAAACTAAAGGGTGAGTTTGTCTGGCACAGCCACGAGAATGAGGATGAGTTATTCCTGGTGGTGCAGGGCCATCTGGTGATTATGCTGCGCGACCGTGACCTGCATCTTGACTCCGGTGAACTGGTGATTATCCCCAAAGGGGTTGAACACTGCCCGGTGGCCAACGAAGAGGTGCACGTATTGCTGCTGGAGCCGCGCACCACACTGAATACCGGCAATGTGACCAACCAACTGACCGTGACGCACGATGACTGGATCTAGCCGTATGGAGATCACCATCCGTGAAATAATCAACCCGGTCCCCGCCGATCTGGCTTTACGGGAAGAAGGCTTCATGGTTGATGAAATGCTGGTCCTGCAGGCGCAGGATAACCACATCACGTACACCATCCAGCCTGTCACCCCGTATAGAAAATCTTATCAAACCGGGCAGGAAGAGGATACTCTCTACCCCGGCGAGGGCGACCGTACTGCCTTTATCGCCTTTGTGGAAGAGACGCGCGCCGGCCGGCTTTTGATTAAAAAGTCCTGGAACAATCTGGCTTACATCGATGACCTGTGCGTGGATGCGGCTTTCAGAGGGCAGGGAATTGGCGCCCGCCTGATGATCTGCGCCGAAGAATGGGCGCGCCGCAGCCATTTACCGGGCATTATGCTGGAAACCCAGAATATCAACACAGCCGCCTGCCGTTTATATGCCCGCTGCGGCTTTAAGCTGTGCGGTTTTGACACGCACCTGTACAAAGCGCTTCCGGCCGTTCAGGACGAAATTGCGCTGTACTGGTATAAGATGCTGTAAGAGATCGTCCGGACTGCGCCCGCTAACGCCGCTGCGAGTGGTTCCACTGCCACGGCCAGACAGCCGGAACAATAGCCGCGATGAGCACCAGCACGGCCAGCACGGCCAGCACCGAACCGATCACCCCGAAAACCGGGAATACCACCGCGGTGGCAAAGAAGATCAGCGCCAGCAAAAAGATACCCGCGCCAATACCCGCCGTGATGCCGGCCCACTTCCAGCCCTTGCGCTGTGAGGCCAGGCGCAGCCCCCCCACACTGCCGCTTTGACCGTTGATGTGAATGGGATGCCGTTTTCCTTCATCATCGGTGTACCAGGTGGCATAAACCGGCAGCAGGAGCTGTGACCAGTTCAGCAGGCTGTATGATAAATCGGCAGCAAAGCGCTGCAACTGGCCTGCCCGCGAGGCGCGCATACAGTCAGTGGACAGTCGCCGCTTGACAGCTTCCTGCGCCAGCGGCCAGGCTTCATCGGTATCCAGATCCGGGACGCGCAGAAGCACACCTTTCAGATGCTCGGGGTCATATTTTTGTGCGCTGTCCGGTGCAAATCGCCCCACCCGATTGGTCCACTGCTCGTGATCACTCATGGCCGGGGTGATGGTATTGTCATAATGCAGGCTGATCTGCCCCAGCCGCGGCTCCCAGCGCAGGCGGCTTTCCACCTGTTCGGTGGTGTGCCACCCGCCGCCGGCATAAGCTTCCTGACTGCTCTTTACCTGGTAGTTGTATCCCATTTCAGCCTTCCAGGCTCCTTTGAGGCTGCAATCCACCAGCCACATGGGCAGGTGATACGGTCGGGCGCGCTCAAGCAGGGTTTCGGTTTGAAAATCATCGCACTTAAGCCAGACGCCATCCACATACTTCGACAGGATGGGCCGCAGATCTTCCTGCCTGACCCTGAATGGAATCACTTTCTCAGGAGCATCGCTGCGCAGCCTGACAGGCTGCGGCTGCAGCATCGCCTGGGCACAGTTGGGACAAACCAGGCCGCCCGGCATATTATCCAGCATACTTTCCGGCGCGAGATGTGCCTGTCCGCAGGCAGGGCAGCCCAATGGGCGCAGCGGCAACCCCCATGCGGCAGCGCTTTCTTCCATCATATCGGCCGGTGTGTCAGCGAGCGCCTCAACCATCGGAATGAGTTTGTCTGTCATGCTGCCTCCGATTCAACGGCTTTGCGGTACAGGATGACCGCCAGAACCACCCCGATCACAAGCAGGATGCCGCCCAGGGCAACCGGCAGTACACCGATTCCCGTCACCAGCAGCGGCAGACCCACCAGGCCGATGATCAGGCCTGGCAGCAACAGCGCCGCGATGGCCAGCCAGATTTTCAGCCACTCCACCGGTTTCTGACCGGCCACTTCGCCGGTCTGCCCGTTGGCCATCACCTGATAAACTTTTTCCTTATACCGGTATGATGCCAGATACACCGGCAGGAGCACATACCGCCATGTTTCGTCAGCGAAATCGGCCCGCATGCTGAAGTTGCGCACCTGGGCTTCGGCGATATCATCCTGACAGGCTTTGCGCGCCTGTTCTCGCATGCGTACCTTGCCCTTTTCCCAGGCATCCGGCAGGCTTACATCGTAAGCATGCGCACTCCAGCCCGCCAGAAAATCAGGCGAATATTCGGTCAGCCCGCTCATCTCGAAGGGTTGAATCCGTTCAAGGATGCGGCTGCTGATATGCGAACTGCCGTTAACCACCAGATCATCCACCGCCACCTCTACCCGCCCGGAGCGCCAGATCCAGCGCGTTTCGGTGCGGGTGCTGCCATCGGCATTGCGTACCGTGTGCGTTCGCCCCACTTCAGCCTTCCAGGAGCAGCGCATACGGGCATCGAAGGTCCAAAAGGGCAGGTAAACACCGGAAAAATGATCCATATTCACACTGCGAGCCAATCCATCCGGGTGGAACCAACCCCGTCCCAGCCATGCGGCCGCCCGCTGTGAAAGATCGGCGCCTTTCAATTGAAAAGGGATCATGTAGCGCGGCTGCAGCTTATCGGGAGCAGCCTGCCGCAGACTGACCTGGTTGGAGCCGCAGAACGGGCAGGTGGATGTGATGGCTCCCGTGTCGAGCGCCATTTCAGCGCCGCAGGCATCGCAATGAATTTCGCGGCGTTCTACACCCCACCCGTGAGCCGCGGCGTTCAGCGTTTCAAGTGTAAACTCAAATTCCTCAGCCCGCCGGCCGGGCTGGCCG
>DAISXR010000084.1:0-15006 GCA_036825755.1 Anaerolineaceae bacterium | reverse complement strand
AGCGTAAACCGCTCAATACATGAGCGGGAACCACAGCAACACCCACACCATCAATTCCGGCAGAAGCCATCCCAACAGCACCCCCAATACAGCCCCGGCCAGGATATCGGATATGTAATGCAGACCCAGCATGATGCGCGCCAGGCACACCAACGGCGCCCATACCACCAGCGTCCACGCCAGCCAGGACGGACCGAACCCTATCGCGATCACCGCCAGCATGACAGCCCGGGTGGCGTGACCGGATGGGAAAGAATGTGGATCGCCGCGTCGGTAGATCTCACCCCACTCACCTTCAGGGCGCCGGCGCCGAATCAGAAATTTGATGGAGAGAACAAACAGGGCCTGCACCACAATGCAAGCCGCCATCAGAATACATAAATAACACCATTCACGGGTGGTGAAAAACGAGATCAACCACACCAGCACCAGACCGATCATCCAGAACCACGAATCACCTGAGTGGGCAAAAAAGGCCGCCGCCGTTCGCAGCCGGCTGCCGTTGGTGATGCGCAGCCTCTCCGAGAGGCGTTCGTCAAGATCAAGAATGCGGCGGATGATGTGTGCCATGCGTATGCGAGTATACATCAGGAGAAATAAAAGAGGTAGGCTGTCTGGCGGAAAATGAAGGCACACCGGTTATCGCTGGTTCGCGCAGGCCGGATTTTTACGCGCCGCGATGAGAAGCATCATCGGGCGGCGAAGTTCATCCCGCATGCCGGGTTCATTCATCATCTCCTCCGCGGGTATTGGCTCCACCAGCTTGCGAATCTGAAAACCATTGGAAAGCAACGAGCTGACATAGGTGGTTAATGTGTGATGATATTTGGTCACCTTTTCACCCAGAAAATTCGCCTGGCGGATTCCTTCTTTAAAGTAACGATCCACCGGCCAGTGAAGGGCCCGCCCGTTTTCATCAAAATGCCACTGCTGGCTGCCCTGCGATGTAAAAATGGGATGCTCCACTGAAAAGACGAAATCGCCCCCATCCGTCAGGCAGCGACTGATCTTACGGCAGATCGATTCAAAAGACTCCACGTAGTGAAAAACCAGAGAACTGATCACCACGTCATAAGCTGCCTGCGGATACTCGTACTCTTCCACCGGCATCCGAACATAACGGATCAGCGGCGAAGTGGTTTTTTCCCGGGCTACACGCAGCATATTTTCTGACAGATCCACCCCCACCACCTGTATGGCCCCATTTTCAACCGCATAACGGCAGTGCCAGCCAAATCCGCAGCCCAGATCAAGAACCCTTTTCCCCTGGAAATCCGGCATCATTTTTCGCAGTTCATGCCATTCACCGGCAGACGCCAATCCCCCGGTAGAACGTGACATCTGTCTGTACCGGTTGAAAAAGCGTTCATCATCATATTTGTTTTCTTTCATACAGTGATCCCTCATCCAATTTATCGCCGTCTGTACGGTTGGCGATCCTTTTCAATTGTATCAAAGCCCTATCCGGAGGCTCTCAGGCATACGCAGCCCGTTTTTAAGCAGAAAAATGCGGAAATCTGACTCAATCATCATATTAATCAGATTTTAGTCTTGCGAAACAGGAAAATCATGTATAATATCGACTAAGATTAATATCACATCGCAATGTGACATCCTGCACAACAGTCATGTTACCTTTTTTACTGGTGATTATTGATCTTTGTCATCACACTACACTTAACAATCTTTATACAGGTACATTCAGGCCGATTTATCATCGATCCCAGTTGGAATTTATGTGCGGGAGGCATTGATTGACCTAATGGACCGAGCAAATTCAGTACGCCCCCATCAAACTTTTCAACCAAAAAGTTCAATCATTCGGGATTCAAAATCCCGGTTGCATATCCCGTTTTGACAAAAGTCATTAACGGTTGTGATTTTTTGCGTCCTTTTTTCATGACCAACCGCCTGCATCACGCGTAATTCATCGTTCAAGGAAACAAATCTCCACAAACCACTGCAGCCCACATCGATCCCACACCGACACCACCCATCCTATTTTCCGAATTCACAGGAGGTGAATAATGAGTCAAATGGTTGTGATGGATCAACCCGCAGGACCATACGACCCAACGGTTCCCGGTCTCAGCAGTGATCCGGAACTTCAGCATTGTATTCAGTGCGGAAACTGCAGCGGCATCTGTCCATGGGGGTATGCCATGGAATTTCCCCCCAGCCGGATGATTGCCGCATTGCGGGCAGGAATTTACACCAATGTCACCACCACGGAAAGCGTTTGGATGTGCATTGCCTGTTCGGCCTGCACAGCAGCCTGTCCGCGCCTGATCCCGATCACAGAAAATTTGATGACGCGCACCAAAGAAGAGTTGATCATGTCCGGCAAGGTCCCGGCTGAGCTGCAAAGCGCGCTGGAATTCTCGCACCGCTACGGCAACCCGCTCGGCGAATCGCCACGCAAACGCGCCGAATGGGCAGAGAAATCCGGCATGAACATACCGGTACTGGGTCGCGACAATTCGGAGGTGGATGTGCTGTGGTTTGTGGGCGATTACCCTTCCTACCACACCAATGTCATCCCCACAGCACAGGCTTTCGCCAAACTGCTTAAGGCGCTCAAGGTCAGCTATGGAATCCTGGGCAATCTCGAGCATTCCGATGGTGATTCACAGCGTCTTGCCGGTGAACATGGTTTGTTTGAAATGCTGGCAGAACGTAATGCCAAGGCTTTCCGGAAATACGCCTTCAAGGAAATCATCACCACCGATCCGCATGCCTTCAACGCGTTCAAAAATGCCTATCCGCAGATCGGCATCAGCTACCCGGCGCGCCATTACACCCAGCTCCTGGCCGAAAAGTTGCCCCAGTTGAAACCCCTGCTTGTCAAAGAGATCAAGGCGAAGGTGACCTTCCATGATCCCTGCTATCTGGGACGTGTGAACGGCATCTACGAGGAACCTCGGCAGCTCATTCAGGCGGTTCCGGGCGTGGAGATGGTGGAAATGCCTCACAACCGCAACAACAGCCTGTGCTGCGGCGGCGGGGGTGGCGGCATGTGGCTGGATGGCTATCAATGGGAGAAGACTCATGCCCGTACCTCCGAATGGCGCATCCGTGAAGCTGTCAACATGGGCGCGGATATTCTGGTGGTGGCCTGCCCGTATGAAAAACCCCGTTTTGAAGATGCCGTCAAGGTGATCAAAAAGGCCGAAGGGCTGAAGGTAATGGACATCAGCGAGCTGCTTGTGGCAGCTATGAAATAACCGTCGGGTGAGAAAAGAGGAGATGGATCTATGAAAATCATGGTTCCCGTACAGTTGGTGCCTGACCTGGTGGAAGAACTGGAATTCAACAAACTGAAGAACGGCCTCGATTTTGAAAACCTGGCCTGGATTCTGAATGAATTCGACGACCACGCTGTGGAACAGGCTATTTTACTGAAGGAAAAAGTCGGCGCGGAAGTGGTGGTAGTAGGCGCGGACTGGGCGGAGATGGATGACGCTCTGTTCACCGCGCTGGCAAAAGGAGCCGACCGACTGATCAAGGTGAGCGCCGATTATGAAGGCGAGGGTGTCAACAATCATGCCCTGGCGCGTATTTTCAAACCGGTGATCGAAGCGGAGAAACCCGATCTGATCCTGACCGGCGTATCCAATCACAACGGGATGGACGGCGTCCTGGGCGCCCTGCTGGCCGAAGGACTGGGGATCCCGTACGTTGGATATGTTTCCGGCGTGAAGATGGATGGGGCAAAGGTCGTTGTTCAAAAAGATTATCCGGGCGGGCTGAAGGCCAGCATGGAGGTCACCCTCCCGGCGGTGCTTGGCATTTCCTCGGCCGAAAAACCGCCCCGCTATGTACCTATCAGCAAGGTCCGCCAAGCCATGAAAACCGGCCGGATCGACGAACAGGAAGGTGAACTGGAGCTTTCCGGGGCAGTGCCCGCCATTGTCATGTACGAACCCGAGGCCGCCGGCAAAGCTGAGATGATCGAAGGCCACCTGGATGAAATCATCAACCGCCTGGTTGCCATCATCAAAGAGCAGGGCCTGCTCTAAAAGGAGGAAAATACCATGAGCGATATTCTCGTTTTTGTCGAACATATCCAGGGTAATGTGGCCGATATCACTTACGCCGGTCTGGCACAGGCCAAGGTGGCAGCGCAGGCTCTGGGCGGAAAGGTACAGGCCGTATTGCTGGGCAACGATAAGTCGCTGGCCGATAAACTGGCTGCCGATGAGGTGCTGTTTGTGGATCATCCCAGCCTGGCCGAGTATTCCTACGACGCTAATATCAAAGTGATGGCGGATCTCATCAAAGAGAACAATCCCGCTGTGGTCATATTCGGCGATACCTCTATCGGCTCCGATCTGGCGAGCGGCCTGTCGGCCCGCCTGGATCTGCCGCTGGTCAGCTTCTGCCTGGAGCTCAAGAATACCGACCGCGGGATGGAGTATGTGAGCCAGATCTGCAACGGCAAGGTGCTTGCGGAAGGGCGTCTGCCCCAGGGAACCGCGCTGATCACTTTGCTGCCCGGCAAATTTAAAGCCGAGCAGGGTCAGAGCGATACGCCGCCAAAGGTCACCACATTGCCGGCGCCGTATCTGGGCGGCCTGCGGGTGACACTGAAGGAATACCTCGAACCCTCCGGCGAAGATATTGATATCTCCAAGGAAAATATCCTGATCGCGGTTGGGCGCGGTATTGAAAATGAGGACAATGTTGCCATCGCGCAGGAACTGGCCGATGCGCTGGGGGCAGCCGTGTGCGCCAGCCGCCCGGTGGTTGACCAGGGCTGGCTCGCCACTACCCGTCTGGTGGGAAAATCCGGAAAGACGGTAAAGCCCCGCCTGTATCTGGCGCTAGGGATTAGCGGCGCGCCTGAGCACGTTGAATCGATCGGCTCCAGCGAAATGATCATCGCCGTCAACACCGACCCCAACGCGCCCATTTTCAACATTGCCAAATACGGCGTGGCAGAAGACCTGATTGACATCACCCAGGGTCTTACAGCCGCCATCGTTGAAGAAAAAGGAGATTAAATGCCTTATCGTCCTGACTTCTGGGGTATTGAACCGCTCTGGACCCACTTTGTGATTTACGCCATCATGACTCTGGCCGGCGCGTACATGGTGTACCGCGTGTATCAACTGGCCAGCATGTGGTGGAAGGTGGGCCGTCCGGAGAAACGCACCGGTCAGTTCTGGCAGCGGCTGCTGCGGCTGATCAAAGAAGCGGCGATCCAGTTGCGCATCCTCGATAAAGGATACGCTGGGATCATGCACGCTTTGATCGCCTGGTCGTTTTTCCTGCTGTTTCTGGGCACCCCGGTGGGCGTTTTGAACGCCTATATTTTTCCCGGGTTTCTGAAGGGAAACATTTTCCTGGTGTTTAAGCTGCTGATGGATCTGGCGGTGATCACCTATCTGATCGGGGCCGGGATCGCTGCTTATCGCCGCTTTATCCAAAAGCCCGACAAGATCACCCAGGATACCCGTTTCAATCAGACGCTGATGCTGCTGACGCTGATCGTGCTGACCGGTCCATTTTTGGAAGGTACCCGCCTGGCGGCGCTCTCGCTGACCGAAAATATGAGCTACGCGAGCTGGATGCCAGTGGGCTGGACGGTGGCGCAATTATTTGTGGGTGCGCCTGAACGAACTATTCTCACCTGGCACACCATTTTCTATTTCTTCCACATGGGATTGGTGGTATGGGCCTTCGTCACCGTTCCGGTGACCAGCCTGATCCACGTGTTCACCACACCGGCCAACCAGTTCCTTTCCAAACTGGAACCGATGGGCCGCCTTGCGCCGGTGGCAGTGGATGAACAGCAGAACCCGATTGTGGGTAACGCGCTCACCAACCTGACCTGGAAGCAATTGATGGACGGCGATGCCTGTACCGAATGCGGGCGCTGCCAGGAAGTCTGCCCGGCGCACGCGGCCGGTCTGACGCTCTCGCCCAAGCAGTACATCCTCAGCCTGCGTGATTCTCTGCACGCTGAAGGACCGGTGTTGGTGAAAGGCGGAACCGCCTCCAAACAACTGATCGGCGAGGTGGTCAAACCGGAGCAATTGTGGGCCTGCACCACCTGCGGAGCCTGCCTGAAAGCCTGCCCGGCTTATATCGATCACACTTCTGCCATCATCTCCATGCGGCGCCACCTGGTCAACGAAGGCGAGGTGGATGAAATGCTGCAAGGCGCACTGGCCAACCTGGGGCGTTACGGCAATTCATTTGGCAAATCAGCCCGCCAGCGGGCGCGCTGGGTGAAAGACGGTGGTCTGGAGATCAAAGACGCCCGCAAGGAAGCGGTGGAATATCTGTGGTTCGCGGGTGATTACGCCTCTTTCAACCCGGTGCTCACCGAGATCACCCAGAAAACGGCCCAGGTATTCCAGAAAGCCGGTCTCGATTTTGGCTTGCTGTACGAAGATGAGCGCAATGCCGGCAACGATGTGCGGCGCGCAGGGGAAGAAGGTCTGTTTGAGGTGCTGGTGGAACAGAACAGCGAGGCGTTGAACGGTTGCGAGTACAAAACCATCGTCACCACCGACCCGCACACGTACAACACCCTTAAAAACGAGTACCCCGCCGAGGTGTTGAACGGGCGGGCGGTCCTGCATTACACCGAACTGCTCGACCAGTTGATTACCTCCGGCAAGCTCAAGCTCACCAAAAAGCTGGGCTACAAGGTGACCTATCATGACCCATGCTATCTGGGTCGTTATAACGGCATCTTTGACGCCCCCCGACGCGTGATTGAAGCAACAGGCTGCGAGCTGGTTGAAATGCCGCGCAACCGCGAAAATGGTTTCTGCTGCGGAGCCGGCGGCGGGCGCATCTATATGGACGAAGGTGAAATGAAAGAACGCCCCTCTGAAAACCGGGTGCGCGAGGCTGCCGCTTTGGGCGGCGTGGCCCGGATGGTGGTGGCCTGTCCAAAAGACATCACCATGTTCCAGGATGCCGTGAAAACCGTGGGTGTCACCGATAAACTGGTTGTCATCGATCTCATTGATCTGGTGTATGAAGCCCTCTAAGGATTGATATGAAAAATAAAATCCTGTATTACGGAAGAACGAAACCCAGAAATGGAGGACTGCTGTGAGCGAAAGAATTGGTGTCTACATCTGTCACTGCGGCAGCAACATCGCCGGCACGGTGGATGTGGAAGAGGTTGCGCGCTGGGCCAAAGATCACTTACCGGATGTCGTCGTCAGCCGAGACTACAAGTTCATGTGCTCCAGCCCGGGGCAGGAACTGATCGAGCAGGACATCCGCGAGAACCAACTGACCCGTGTGGTTGTGGCAGCCTGTTCCCCTCACCTGCACGAAAAAACATTCAGGGGAGCCTGCGCGCGGGCAGATTTGAACCCGTATCTTTTCGAGATGGCTTCCATTCGCGAACATGTCTCCTGGGTGACCAAAGACAAGATCTTTGCCACCTGGAAAGCCAAAGCCCTGGTGGACGGCGCGGTCCGCCGTGTGCAGATGCACGAACCGCTTATCCCCATCCAGGTGAACATCAACCCCAATGTGATGGTAGTAGGCGGCGGCGTGGCTGGTATTCAGGCCGCCCTTGAGGTGGCCGACAGCGGCAGCCACGTCTACCTGGTGGAGCGTGAACCGTCCATCGGCGGGCACATGGCCCAGTTTGATAAAACCTTCCCCACCCTCGATTGCTCGGCCTGCATCCTGACACCCAAAATGTTCGATGTGGGCAACCATCCCAATATCACTTTGCTGACCTACAGCGAGGTGGAGACGGTGGAAGGCTATGTAGGCAATTTCGAGGTGAAAATCCGCAAGAAAGCCCGCAAGGTGAACGAGGATCTGTGCACCGGGTGCATGGTGTGCCAGGAAAAATGCCCTAAACGGGTGGTGGATGATGTGTTTGAGGTGGGCATGGGTAAACGTAAAGCCATTTATGTGCCCTTCCCGCAAGCCGTGCCCAACCGCCCCGTGCTCGATACCGCCAACTGTCTGTACTTCCAGACCGGGAAATGCCAGGTTTGTGAGAAGGTCTGCCCCACACATGCCATTGATTACACCCAGCAGGACACGATGATCGACGTGCAGGTGGGCAATATCATTCTAGCCACCGGTTACGAGCTGTTCAACCCTAAACGCATCCCGCAGTACGGTTACGGCCGGCTGCCCAACGTGATCACCAGCCTGGAGTTCGAGCGCATGACCAATGCCGCCGGTCCCACCAACGGCGAGGTCAGGCTGGCCGATGGGCGTAAACCGGAGAGCGTGGCCATCCTGCACTGCGTGGGAAGCCGCGATAAAAATTACAACCCTTACTGCTCGTCCATCTGCTGCATGCAGTCGCTCAAGTTTGCCCACCTGGCACATGAGAAGACCGGCGCGCAGGTGTACAACTTCTACATCGACATCCGCACCCCGCAGAAAGATTACGAAGAGTTTTACAACATGGTGCTCGATGAAGGAGCCATCTTTGTGCGCGGGAAGGTGGGTGAGATCACCGACATGCCGCGCACCGAAGCCGAGGAAGGCAAGCTGATCGTTCAGGTGTTCGACACCCTGGGCGGGATCCAGCGCCGCATCCCGGTGGATCTGGTGGTGCTCTCGGCCGGTCTGGAGCCGCGTGCTGATTCGCATGAGGTGGGCAAGAAGTTCGGCATCTCGTGCGGAACCGCCGGCTGGATGATCGAACGGCATCCCAAGCTGGATCCGGTGGCCACCATGACCGAGGGCATTTTCATCGCTGGGTGCGCCCAGGGCCCCAAGGATATCCCCGCCAGTGTGGCGCAGGGAGCTGCTGCTGCCGCGCGGGTGATCGCCAAGGTGCAGCAGGGGCAGATGATGCTGGAGCCCATCCGGGCCTCCATCGAAGAGGAGCGCTGCTCCGGCTGCCGGATCTGCAATACCATGTGCCCGTTCAACGCCATCTCATATGACGAAGCGAAAAAGGTTAGCGTGATTAACTCGGCGTTGTGTCAGGGCTGCGGTACCTGCGTGGCTGCCTGCCCGGCAGGAGCCATCTCAGGCAATCACTACAACGATCTGCAAATCATGGCCCAAATTGAAGGCATCCTGGACCATGCCACGTTGATATCCCGATGAGTGAGTACCTGATAAGGAGAAAAAGCACATGACTGACAATATTCCTCATCAATTTGAACCCCTCATTCTGGGTTTTACCTGTAACTGGTGCTCCTACCGGGCTGCCGACGGCGCGGGGCTGGCCAGGGCAAAATACCCGTACAACATTCGTCTCATCCGGGTGATGTGCTCCGGCCGCATCGATCCGCAGTTTATCATCAAAGGGTTTGTGGAGGGTGCCGATGGTGTTTTGGTGTCCGGCTGCCACCCGGGTGACTGCCATTACATCGAGCAGAACTACAAAACCATCCGGCGCTTCAAATTGCTCCAGCGCACTCTTGGACAAATGGGCATCGAACCCGCCAGACTGAAGCTGATCTGGGCCAGCGCCGCTGAAGGGTTGATTCTGGCCAAAGAGATCACCGATTTCACCGAAGAAGTCCGCGCGTTGGGCCCACTCAACTGGCCCAGGTGGGATCAGTTGCCATTCAACCCGGTTTCCATAATGCCTGAAGAAATGGTAGAGGAGGTATGATGTCTGTCAACGGAAAACCCAAATTTGCCATGTATTGGGCAGCCTCCTGTGGCGGGTGTGAGATCTCGGTGCTCAACATCCATGAGAAGATCCTGGAGGTAGACGCCAATTTCGAGGTGGTCTTCTGGCCGGTGGCCATGGATGCCAAATACAAAGATGTGGAAGCCATGGAAGACGGCTCCATCCTGTTGACGCTCTTCAACGGCGGCATGCGCAATGATGAAAACGAAGCCATCGCACGGCTGCTGCGTCGAAAATCGCAGATCCTGGTGGCATTTGGCTCCTGCGCGGTCGACGGCGGCATCCCAGGTCTGGGGAATCTGGGCACACGCCAATCCATCATGGAAACGGCTTACTTTACCATCAGTACCGAGAACCCGGGGGAGATTTATCCCCAAACCAGCTATCACGCTGTAGAGGGAGACCTGCACCTGCCCAAACTGAACCCGGTATTGAAAACACTGGCACATGTGGTACCGGTGGATTATTACATGCCCGGCTGCCCGCCTGAACCCGCCCAGATTGCCGCGGTGATTGACCTGGTGGTGCAGGTTTTGCAGGGCAAAGCGCAACTGCCCCCCAAAGGCACCATCATCGGCGCGGGCGGCAGCACAGTGTGCGACGAATGCACCCGCAAACACGACCAGAAAAAGGTGAAGGAGTTCGTCCGCATTCAGGATATGCCGCATGTCGATCCTGAAATCTGTTTGCTGGAGCAGGGCATTCCCTGCAACGGGCCGGCCACCCGCTCCGGATGCAGTTCTCGCTGCCCTACTGTGGGAGCCCAGTGCATCGGCTGCTACGGCGCGGCACAGGGTGTGGTGGATTATGGTTCGCGCCTGATCTCGGCTTTCGCCTCGGTAATTGACAGCCGTGACCCCGATGAAATCGACCGAATCCTGGATACCATCCCCGATCCGGCCGGGCAGTTCTACCGCTTCAGCCTGGCCAACTCACTGCTGCGGTCCAGCAAATACGCCTGGAAAAGCGAATAGGAGAGGATTATGGAACGCCAACGCATATCAATCGACCCCATCACCCGCCTGGAAGGTCACGGCAAAATAGAGATCTTCCTCAATGAAGAAGGCGAGGTGGAAAACACCTACTTCCAGATCCCCGAACTGCGCGGTTTTGAACGCTTTTGCGTCGGGCGGCCGATCGAAGAGATGGCTTTGCTGACCAACCGTATCTGCGGGGTGTGCCCCGAGGCGCACCACATGGCAGCCGCTAAGGCGGCCGACGCGGTGTACAAGGTGACCATCCCGCGCACAGCCAAACTCCTGCGCGAACTACTGTACAGCGCCTTTTATGTGACCGATCACACCACCCACTTTTATGCCCTGGCCGGACCCGATTTTATTTTAGGCCCGGACGCACCGGTAGCCGAGCGGAATATCCTGGGTGTGATCCACAAGGTTGGGCTGGAAGTGGGCGGCAAGGTGATCCAGGCCCGCAAATACGGCCATACCGTGATCGAAATGATCGGCGGGCGCAAGGTGCATCCCTGCACGGCCATCCCTGGCGGGCAGACTACCGGCATCACCGAAGAACAGCGCCAGGAAATTGAGAAGATGGGCCGCTGGGCCATCGAATTTGCTCAATTTACCCTGCAGGCGTTCAACGACATCGTGCTGTCCAACAAAGCCTATGTCGATCTGATCATCGGCGATATTTATACCCACGCCACCCATTACATCGGGCTGGTGGACGATCACAACAAGGTCAATTTCTATGACGGCATGGTGAGTGTAATGGCGCCCGATGGCAAACGCCTGGGCAAGTACGTCCCCGCCGATTACACCGAGTGGATCGCCGAACGAGTGGAGCCATGGTCTTATATCAAGTTCCCGTATCTCAAAAAGGTGGGCTGGAAAGGCTTTGTAGACGGCAAGGACTCGGGCGTGTATATGGCCACCCCGCTCTCGCGGCTGAACGCCTCGGACGGCATGGCCACCCCGTTGGCGCAGGCTGAATTTGAGAAATTCTATGCCACCCTGGGCGGGAAACCCGTCCATCAGCGGCTGGCCATCCACTGGGCGCGTCTGATCGAACTTCTGTACGCCGCTGAACGCTGGGTGCAGCTCGCCACCGACCCGGAGATCACCTCGGATCACTTCCACACCGTTCCCACTGAGAAGCCCACCGAAGGCGTGGGGATTGTGGAAGCCCCGCGCGGAACTCTGACGCACCACTACTGGACGGATGAGCGCGGGATCGTCACCAAGGCCAATCTGATTGTGGGTACCACCAACAACATGGCCTCCATCGCCATGTCGACCAAAAAGGCTGCCCAGAATCTGATCAAAAAGGGTGTCAGGGTTACAGAACCCACCCTGAACATGATCGAGATGGCCTTCCGGGCTTATGACCCGTGTTTTGGCTGCGCCACGCATTCACTGCCGGGGCAGATGCCGCTTAAGCTGACCATCCATGACGCGGACGGGAGCATCCTGGATGTGATCACGCGCGATTAACACCCATCAACCCCTTCCCGCTCCACGGTGGGAAGGGGTTTTTCTTTTTCTGCGAATCTCAAACGATGAACATGAAAACCATCATCATCGGGCTGGGAAATCCCATTTTAGGCGATGACGCCATCGGATGCAGGGCTGCCGAGATTCTGAAGACGCAGTTTCAGACCATGGGCATTGACCTTGTGGAAATTGAACCGTTTTACCGGGGCGGGATTTCGCTGATGGAGCGTCTGATCGGTTATGACCAGGCGCTGATTCTGGATTCAATCCAGGTGATGGGCGGGCAGCCAGGCCGTGTGGTGGAGCTATCGCTGACCGATCTGCCTCCTAAAACGGTCAACTCACCGCATGATGCCACTTTGCTGGTGGCAGTGGAACTGGGACGGCAATTGGGGGAAAAACTGCCGGAACGAATAGATATCCTCGGAGTGGAGATCGAATCAGAATATGAGTTCACCGATCAACTCAGCCAGCCTGTGATGGAGGCCTTGCCGCGTCTGATACAAAAGGCTATTGAGTGGACCGAGAAGTACGCCGGATAAATATCCCTTTGCATAAATCACAAGAAAAATCATTTCGGACTGCCTTGTCCTAAATCCGGACGGGCTGTCTGACAAGTTATTAATGCCTGTTTCTGCCAGGAGGAATGACAGGGTTTATTGACCGTTAATCATAAGTTGTTCCTGACAAACGTCATCCTGTGGGCGGTTACTACCCAGCAAAAATGGGGAGAATTAACAAAAGAAGGTAAGATAACTCTCACATGACATCTGGGGTTCCTACTATTATAAGTAAGGCTTAAGATGAAGCATCCTTATTCTTACTCCACAGTGGAGGGTCATCCATGCTATACATTCTAATCGTAGCGGCAGCCGTGGTCTGTGCGCTACAGGCGATCACCGCCGCCCGACTGCTCGGCTCTGCTATTTGGCTGGCAGTCACCAGCGCGATGGTTTCCATTCTTCTTTATTTGTTGGGTGCGCAGCAAGTCGCTGTCATCGAGCTGAGCGTAGGCGCAGGGCTTGTGACCGTGTTGTTTGTGTTCGCCATCAACATCACTGGTGATGAAGAAATCAGCACCAAAGCATTGATCCCCGGCTCTATCGCCTGGATCATCATATTGCTTCCGCTGGTCGTGCTGGGTTTTCTGAGTCTGCCATCGCTGAATCTCCCATTGCTGACAGCCCAGGATCCGGCCTTCGCGACCGTCCTGTGGCAGGACCGCAGCCCCGATCTCTTCCTGCAACTGGTTTTGATCTTTGCCGGTGTTTTAGGCATTCTGGGTTTGCTGGCTGAAAGCAAAACATCCAGTGCGCACGAGGAGGCTAAATGAGTCTGTCCATCCCCGTAATTATCGGTATTGCCGTTTTAGGCCTGGTGGGTATCGGGCTGTACGGCGTTCTGGCCTCCCGCAATCTGATCCGGGTTATCGTCGGCCTGCAAATTATGGTTAAAGGCGCCATGCTGGCTGTTGTGATGGCCGGCAGTTTGAACGGTCAGTTGAATACGGCTGCCAGCCTGGCTCTGACTGTGATCGTGGTCGATACCATCATCGCGGTGCTGGGTCTTGCCCTGGCGGTGCAGATTCGCCGCACCATCGGCACGCTGGATGTCAAATCGATCTCCAATTTGAAGAGGTAGCCATGGCATCCACATTGATCTTCTCAACCATTCTCATTCCCTGGGCCGGCGCTTTGATTGTCTGGTTGGTCGGCGATAAGCACCCCCGCGTACAGCACACCCTGGCTGTGATCACCTCGGTGTTGGCCGGCGCGGCTGCTTTGGCATTAATCCCCTATCAGACCGAGAAAGTCACCCTGTCTCTGCCCATTGGCGGGGCTTTTGGGAACTTTACCTTCGTGCCCGATGGCCTGGGTTTGCTGCTGGCCTGTGTTGCCACGGTAGTAGGCAGCCTGGCGGTCATCTTCTCCGTCAACTACATGCACGGTGAAGCCCAGCTCGGCCGGTATTATTCGATGGTGCTGTTCTTCATCGGCGCCATGGTCGGCCTGGTTCTGTCCAGCAACATCCTGCTGATGTTCGTGTTCTGGGAAATCACCGCCGTGTGTTCTTACGTGCTGATCTCCTTCTACAACGAAAATCCCAAAGCGGTAGCCGGCGGTATCAAAGCCCTGATCATCACCCAGTTGGGCGGTGTGGGATTGTTGGGCTTGGCTGCCCTTTCGTATGCCTATCTTGGCACCTACGACATCCACGAGTTCATCGCGGGTGTGGGAAACATCCCGGCCAACATCCTGGCGATTGCCGCTTTTGGCGCGTTGATTGCCGCGGCAGCCAAATCCTCCCTGTTCCCGTTCCAGACCTGGCTCCCGGACGCCATGGAAGCCCCCACCCCCATCAGCGCGCTCATCCATGCCGCAACCATGGTCAACGCCGGTATCTATCTGGTAGCCCGCCTGTTCCCGGCTTTCTCAGGTGTTCCGGGTTGGACCACGGCCGTGGTGTGTGTGGGCGCCATCTCCGCGCTGCTGGCCGGTGTGATGGCTCTGGTAGCGATGGATCTCAAACGCGTCCTGGCCTACTCCACCGTCAGCCAGCTTGGCTACATGATGTACGCCATGGGCGTCGGCGGTATTTTCGCGGGCAGTTTCCACCTCTTCAGCCACGCCATTTTCAAAGCACTGCTGTTCCTGGCCGCCGGCTCGGTGATCCACTCGGTGGGCACCCGTGAACTGGCGAAAATGGGCGGTCTGGGTAAGAAAATGCCGCTGGTGCGCGCCGTGTTTGTGATCGGTTCGCTGGCACTGGCAGGTCTGCCCATCCTGAACGGTTTCTGGAGTAAGGAAATGATTTTAGAAGCCGGCCTGGCCGAAGGTCCCATGTGGGCATGGATTATCATGCTCTTCACCGCCGGTCTGACCGCCGCTTACACCTTCCGCTGTGTTTATCTGGTTTTCTACGGCGAGCCGCGCGAAGAACTGCATGTGCACCCGGCCGGCA
>DAISXR010000083.1:0-15373 GCA_036825755.1 Anaerolineaceae bacterium | reverse complement strand
GAGTTTGCACAGACGCCGGGAGCGGCGGTGGCAGAGGTGCTGTGCCGGTTTGAGGCGCAAATCCGCAGGTTGCTGAAGCGGGCCGGCGAACTGGGCGCGTTTTTTCAGGGGCAGCCGCTCCAGTTTGTGCCCTGCCACGCCGATCTGCACAAATGGAACCTGTTCATCGTGTCGGAAACGGAATGGTATCTCCTGGATTGGGACACGGTCAAGTTGGCGCCGCCTGAATGTGACCTGATGTACATTGGCGGCAACATTGGCGCCAATATTGGCGGCGGTGATCATGGGGATGTGAATGAGATCCCATGCTTTTACGAGGGCTACGGTGAAACCGCCGTCAATCAGCAGTTGATCACTTACTACCGCTGTGAGCGTATCCTGGTAGATATTGCCGAATTCGGTAAACAGGTTTGGGGAGTGCCCGAAGATACTCCAATGAATGACGCCGTACAGGCTTCAAACACCAGGATCGCCGGCTGGATTGCCGGGAATTTTGCCCCTGGAAGTGAGTACGATACTGCCTGTCAGGATGACGATTGCTGAAACCCTGAGTAGGAATGTGCCTTTCAAACAGGTACAATTGCGGGTATGCTGTGGACGAAGACGGGCTTTATTGTTTTGCCTGTCTGCCGGGTCACACATGCTGTGATCACCCAAATCAGGAAAGGATTTTACCCACCCCATGACCTCTATCACCCCTTCAGCTGACTGCGCGAAAATTACTGAAACGGCTCTCAAACAATATCAGTACTGGGACAAAACCAAAGACTTGATTGATCAACTGTTGGATCTGATCCTCAATTACAGGCAGAGCGGTCACCCGGGGGGTTCGCATTCCAAGGTACACCTGTTTCTTACGCTGCTGCTCAGCGGCGCCATGCGCTGGGATATCCGCAACCCGGGCAAGCGTTTCACCGACCGGTTCATCCTGTCGGCCGGGCATACCATTCCGCTGGTGTACTGCACGTTGGCGTTGTTCAATGAAGTCATGCGTCTGGCATACCGGAAAACCGGCGATCCGCGCTATCAGCTTTCAGATGATCCGCAGCGGGTGCTCACCTGGGAAGACCTGCTGAGGTTCCGCCACCACAGCGGGCTATCAGGCCATGCTGAGATGGAAGGCAAGACACTGTTCCTCAAGTTCAACACCGGCCCCTCCGGGCACGGCAGCACGGCGGCGGTGGGTGAAGCGCTGGCGCTCAAACGGGCCGGCGCCAAAGGGGTGAGGGTGTTCGCATTGGAAGGCGAGGGCGGTCTCACGCCCGGCGCCAACCATGAGGCCATGAATACCGCCTGGGGTCTGGCGCTGGACAACCTGTACTTCCTTATCGACTGGAATGATTACGGCATCGACAATCACCGCGTCAGCACGGTGGTGTACGGCGCCCCGGTGGATTGGTTCTCGGCGCATGGCTGGCGTGTGTACGGTGTTGAACAGGGTGAAGATTGGGCTGCTTTGGCAGATGAATTTTCCCATGCCTGCGCGGACGCCAACCCGCAAAAACAGCCGACCGCCATCTGGTCGAAGAATCGCAAAGGGCGCAGTTATCTCAAATACGACAACGCCTCGCATGGTTCGCCGCACCCCATGAATCACGAGCTGTTCTGGCAAACCAAACAGCCTTTTATGGAGAAGTATCAGGTGCAGTTTGATGGCTTTGGTTGTCCGGCGCCCGCAGATCCACAGGAGGTTCAGACACAATTTCGCCGCAATCTGCAAGTTGTCATGCAGGCGCTGGAGCAGGATGAAGAGCTGTGGCAGTATCTGGCCGATCGGCTGGTGGAAATCGGCGACTCAGTTCCGCAAGAAATTGAGGATTATCGTCTGAAAGGGGTTAACCCGCTGGTTGACCCGCGTGTTTTTGATTATGAAAACTATCCGGCTGATCTGTACGCTCAACCCGGTCAGAAACAACCCAATAGAGCGGCTCTGGCGAAATGGGGTGCCTGGGTGAATGCCTTAGGCGCAAAAGAATACGGACGGCCGCTGTTTATCGCCTGTTCCGCCGATCTGTGCGAGTCGACCAATATTTGCGGCTTCGGTTACCCGTACGGTGATTACCCGGGCTACGGCTGGTATGAGCGTAAAGGAAGCGATGAAGGCGTACTGCTGCCCACCGAGATCACCGAGATGGGCAATGCCGGGCTGATGGCTGGTCTGGCCAGCGTCAACTTTGCTGTTGAACCCGAAAAGGAATTTGAAGGCTTCTGGGGAGCCTGCTCCACTTATGGATCGTTTTCGTATCTTAAGTATGGCATGTTCCGATTATTCAGCCAGCTGGCACAGGACTGCCAGTGGAAGGTGGGCAAGGTGCTGTGGGTGGCCGGGCACTCCGGCCCGGAAACGGCTGAGGACAGCCGCACGCATTTCGGCATCTTCTCGCCGGGGGTCACACAGCTTTTTCCGCGCGGGCAGATCATCAACCTGCACCCGTGGGAATACAACGAGGTGCCGGTGCTGTTGGGAGCCGCGTTACGCCAATCCGCTCCCATTGTGGCGTTGCATCTTACCCGTCCGGGGGTGGAAACACCGGATCGCGCAGCGCTGGGCATGGCGTCACACTTTGAGGCTGCCAGAGGGGCGTACATTGTGCGCAATTTCCGCGCTGATCAGCCGCGCGGCGGAACGCTGTTTGTTCAGGGTACCAGCGCCATGGCCAACCTGGTGAAGATATTGCCTGAACTGAACGCCAGGAAATTAAATGTGAAGATTGTGTACTGCGCCAGCCCGGAGCTGTTTGCACTACAGTCAGAGCAATACCGCAGCAAAGTGATCAGCCCCGCTGATCGGATGGATTCAACTGTGATCACCACCCAGGCGCGCTGGTTGATGCATGAATGGCTGTTCAACAAGACCGCCGAAGAATTCGCACTCAGCGCCGATTTTGATAACCGCTGGCGTACAGGCGGGTCACTGGATGAGGTAATTGAGGAAGCGCATCTATCTCCGCGTTGGCTGCTGGAGGGGATTGAGCGGTTTGTCCGTGAGCGATCTCAACGCTTGAACAGGCTTCAGGATGAACTCAGATTGGCGCTTGATTAACCGTATCCGGACCTGACTGTAAAACGTCTTGGAAGTTGCCCATAATGCGCTTGAAAAGACGGCAGAGGGATTTTTAACTGTTTTTTGGATAGATCTCTGTTCGAAACACTCAAGCAATGCACCTGTCAAACCCTTGACAGGTGTTTCTTTATTTACTACAATGTCAATGTTTCGACTAGTCAAATTATTGACAGCCTATTTCCCAAAATTTATCAAGGAGAACAAGATGAAACGTGTATGGATCGTTATGACCAGTGTACTGATCATTGCGGCGTTCGTTTTTGCTGCCTGTACACCCACGGCCACCGAAGCACCCGTTGAAGAAGCTCCCGCTACCGAAGCAGCTCCCGCCGAGGAAACTGCTGCAGTGGAAGAAACAGCCGCAGTGGAAGAAACCGTTGCTGCCACCGAAGCCGCTACCGAAGCAGCCGCCGGACCGAAAGTTGGCGGCACGTATGTATTGACCTCACAGGAGCAGCCTGACACCCTGGACATCCAGAAATCCGGCTTCGCCATCACCAGCGGCGTCATGGGCTGGCTTGGCGGTGCGCTGCTGGCCAAGGACATGGAAGGCAACTACATTCCCTACCTGGCCGAGAGCTGGGATGTCAGCGAAGACGGAAAGACCTACACCTTCCATCTGCGCGATGATGTCAAGTTCCACAATGGCGATCCTCTGACCGCCCAGGATTGGGTATACACCTTTGACCGCGCCACCGCTGATGACTTTATCTCCCCTGTGACCGCTGACCAGTTGAGCGCGATTGCCGGTTGGGAAGCCACTGATGATTACACCCTGGTGATCACCCTGGACGAGCCCTATTTCCCCATCCTCAACACCTTCACCTACGGCGACTATCTGGCCCCTTACAGCCAGCGCGCTGTGGAAGAAGCCGGCGATGATTACGGCTGGACCACGGTCACCTCAGTTGGCCCGTACAAACTGGTGGAATGGGTCAGCGATGAGAAAATCGTCCTCACCCGCAACGAAGATTACACCTGGGGTTACGCTCCGTACGAAGGCGCCAATACTGGCCCGTATTACCTCGAAAATATCGAATACCGCATTCTCCCCGACTACACCACCCAATTGGCCGCTTTCCAGGCTGGTGAAATCACCGCCTTCGGTATCCAGGCCAAAGACATGCCTGAATTCGCTGATAATCCTGATTATCAACTGCTGACCGATCTGAACACCGGCTATTATTACATCACCTTCAACCAGGAACAATGGCCGTTTGACAACAAACTGGTCCGCCAGGCCTTCAACCTCGCCGTTGACAAACAGACCATCGTCGATGTTGTCGGTTTGGGTTACGGCACACCGTTGGATGGCTCATTATCCCCTGCCCAGATTGGCTACTGCGAATCTGTGGAAGGCACCGGTTACCCCTATGACGTCGAAGCTGCCAAAGCCAAACTCGAAGAAGCTGGTTTTGTGATGAACGAATCGACCGGTATTTACGAGCAGGATGGCCGCCCGCTGGAATTCGTCTTCAAATCCCTCACCCCTGAAACTTACTCCAAGTACTCCCAGATCCTGGTTGAGATGTGGCGTGAAATGGGCGCTAATGTCACCATCGAACAGTACGACTGGCCGACCGCTTCACCGCAGTACACCGACGGCGATTTCGTGATGGGCACCCTGCACATCGCCTGGCCGGAAGCCGACATGCTGAACATGATGTTCCATTCTGATTCCATCGGCGGGCTGAACTTCCAGCGCATTGCCAACCCGGAACTGGATGAACTGCTGAACCTCACCCGCACTCTCACCGATCCAGCCGAACGCCAGCAGGCTGTCTGCGACGCCGAAGCCTGGATCATCGACGATGCCTCCATTATCCCCCTGTATGCCATCCAGTGGTTCACCGCCCTGCAGGGCAACCTGGCCGGCACCAGCTACTCACCGTTCACCGGTCTTAATCTGATGGACGCCTACTTCACCGATCTGCCGTAATCTGACAGGTGAGCATCCATAAAAAGTAAATTCTGACGTAACAGTGCGAGACAGACAGGTATGTTGACTGTCTGTCTCGCCTCGAAATTCTGCGATTTTGGAGTATCCATGTACAGTTATATTGTCCGGCGAATATTGCTCATGATCCCCGTTCTGCTGGGTGTATCGTTGCTGGTGTTCGCAATTGCCAAGGTAACCCCTGGCGATCCGGCGCGCCTGATGGCCGGGACCACCGCAAGCAAGGAAAAAGTTGAGGAACTGCGTGAGCAACTGGGTCTGGATGATCCGGTTTCTGTGCAGTATGCACGCTTCCTCCTGAAAGCCGTGCAGGGAGATTTTGGCGTCTCTTTCCGCGGACAAAAAGATGTCATGCGCAGTATTATGCTGCGTTTCCCCTCTACTGCTCAACTGGCCGGAGCGGCGCTGGTGATCTCCATTCTGGTGGGTATTCCCATGGGCATGCTGGCGGCCTGGAAGAACAATTCGTTCCTCGACCGCGTCATCATTTTTCTGGATCTTTGCATGTTATCCACACCCATCTTCTGGCTTGCCATCATGATGGTGTTTGTGTTTGGTGTGTATCTCAACTGGGTCAGTATTTCAGAGGGTTCGGGTTTGAACTCTCTTATTTTGCCGGCCATCACCATGTCGATCGGCCCCACCGCCGTTCTGACCATCCTGACGCGCGGAAGCATTATGGAAGTGCTTTCCGAAGATTATGTGCGCACCGCCAAATCCAAGGGTGTGCAGCAGCGCAGGATCATGACCCGCCACGTTTTACGCAATGCATTCATCCCCATTGCCACCTACCTGGGCATTCTGACCGTCAACCTGCTGACCGGCGCGGTGTTTACCGAAAGCGTGTTTGCGCGGCCGGGGCTGGGGCGGTTTATGATCAGTGCCATCAACGCGCGCGACTATCCTGAAATTCAGGGCGCGGTTTTGTTCACCGCCGTGCTTTTCGTTTGTTTCAATCTGCTGGTTGATGTGATGTACGCTGCCATCGATCCGCGCATACGGTTCAGTTAAGAGGTGTGAAAATGAGTGCGAATTCCAAAGCAATAACAGCTCCCAGGGGAATCCGCGGATGGTATCACACCAACCGGCAGCGTCCATGGATGCGCAGTCTGGAAGTGCTGGTTCGGCACCCGCTGGCGCAGATTGGCTTCATTGGCTTTCTTGCCATCACGCTGCTCACCATTCTGGCCCCATCCGTGGCGCCTTACGATCCCATCAAGATGGATTTCCGCAACATGCTCACCGGCCCATCGGCTGCACATCCTTTTGGCACCGATGATTTGGGTCGGGATGTGCTCAGCCGCGTTCTGTTCGGCGGGCGTGAGTCCATGAAGGCCGGTTATTTTGCCATCCTGATCGGGTTAAGCGGCGGTGTGGTGATCGGTTTGATTACCGGCTACTTTGGCGGTTGGGTTGATGATCTCACCCAGCGTGTCATTGAGATCTTCTGGGCGTTTCCAACCATTCTATTGCTCCTGAGTATTATTGCCGCTTTTGGACCCAATCTCACCACCGTGATCATCGCCATCGGATTTGCCAGTATACCGGGCTATGCCAGGCTGCTGCGCGGCTCCGTCATCCAGGCCAAAAATTTTGAATATGTGACCGCCGCGAAAATTGTGGGTTCCGGTGCAGGGCGGATCATGTTCAAGCATATCCTGCCCAACATCATCTCGCCCATCCTGATCTACGGCACATTAGATCTGGCGGGTGCCATCATGATGACGGCTGGTCTCAGCTACCTGGGTCTGGGCGCACAACCGCCCTCGCCTGAATGGGGCGCCATGTTGAACTACGGACGCGAATACCTGCGCATCGCGCCGTGGATGTCGTTCTTCCCTGGTTTTGCCATCTTCCTCACTATGCTGTTTGTCAATCTCATTGGAAATGGCATGCGAGACGCCCTGGATCCGAAAACCAGAAAAGAGAAAACGATATAAAATTATGTGTACTGTCTGAAGCGAGTTTTCCGTAGCGGAGAAAAGGGAATCGGTTGTTGAGAATGGAAAAGACTAAGGATCAATTTCAGATTGAGGAGTTGTATATTCTGGAGAATCTGGATCAGATGGAGGCGTTCTCCTCTCGGATCCGCTATCGGATGATTGCGCTGTTGACAGGTTCACCCAAAACAGCCGCTCAACTGGCTCGCGAGGTGGGTGTTTCACGCCCCAAGGCACATTATCATCTGCAGGTGCTGGTAAAAGTGGGTTTGGCTGAGTTTGTTTACGAAAAACTGGTCAATGGCATCATGGAAAAGTATTACCTGGGCCGGGCTCATTTTTACAGTTTTGATAAACTCTCAGAGCACATGGTGGCTCACCCTGAGGATACCGCTTTTTCACGAAAACTGTCCCAGTTGCAAAATGATTTTCTGCTGAATGTGCTGGAAATTTCTCGCGAGAGGGTTACCCAAATACAGAAGGAAGATACCTCCACCAATAACTATTTATTTGATTACGGATGCCGTCTCACAGAGGCCCAAACGGCTCAGGTATTTCAGCAGCTTGGTGCTGTATCTCAAACAATCCGTGATTTCGGGGCGCAAAACCATGCACTTCCGAATTATGACGATTTACAGTATTACAAAAACATTTTTCTGATGCTGCCTCTATTGCCGCAAAGCGATCTGGTAAAAAAGTCGAACCGGGCTTGATAGGCGTCCTTCGCTATTACGTTAATCACGAACTGCCCGCCAGAAGGTGGGCAGTTCTTCATGAAATAGAACTGTCAGTATGGGCTCAATTGCCTCGCGTGACATGCGGCTTTATAATAACCTCATGGGTGGTTCCAGAGCCACCAGGTATGAAAGGGTTAATCAGGGATAGTCATATTGGAACAAAAACCGATTGTGTACCTTTTTTACGGCGATGATGAGCTGGCCATCAACCACGCGGTAGATGCTCTGTACGTTCAGTTGGGCGATCCCGTGACCGCTGACATGAATACTGCTCGCTTTGACGGAACCACGGTCACCGAGACCGAACTGCTGAATGCCGCTGCCACCCTGCCGTTCCTGGCGGAACGCCGCCTGGTGGTGTTGACTCACCCGCTGGCCCGCCTGGCCGATAAAAACTCACAAAAATTATTCTGCCAAATGCTGGAATCACTGCCGGATACCACCGCGCTGGTGCTGGTTGTTCAGGATCAGAAAAAATTCAAGCAGGGCGAATGGCGGTGGGACACCCTGAGTGAAAAACACTGGCTGCGTGAGTGGTGTATGGCTCACAAGCCGCGCGCATATCTCAAGGATTTTTCCCTGCCGCAAACCGGCGCCATGCCCGGCTGGATCCAATCCCGCGCGGCTGAAATGGGCGGTAAATTTGACAAAGAAGCCGCTTTTGAGCTGGCAGGTCTGGTGGAAAACAACACCCGCATCGCGGAACTGGAAATTGGCAAACTGCTCACGTATGTGAATGGCGAACGCCCGGTGGCATTGGAAGATGTTCAGCAGTTGACCGCTTTCAAAGCCGAAGCCAGTGTGTTTGAGCTGGTGGATGCTATGGCAGAGCGGAACACGCGCAAGTCGCTGCAGGTGCTGCATCACCTGCTGGATGAACAGGATGAGCAGAGTATCTTCCCTATGGTGGTACGCCAGTTCAGGCTGCTGGTTCAAACACGCGCCCTGATGGATGAGGGCCAGGGGATTGAAAAAATTCAATCCATTCTAAAGGTAGCCCCCTTTGTTGCCAAAAAGCTGTATGCCCAAGGAAGCCATTTCACCCTGCCGCAGTTGAAGAATGAATACCGTGAGCTGCACCGGATCGATATCGCTGCCAAGAGCACCGAGACGTCCATCAGCCTGGCGTTGGATTTATTTATCACCAATCTTGGGTAAAAGATAGATTTCCGTATTGCACCACGTTCCCATAACCAACAAATGGTCGAATTATTTGTGGACGCTCGCGAATGGTGGGTAACAAGCGGATAATCATTGTTCATCACCGGTTATCTTTCCGCCCTCCACCCACCAAAAACACGGAAAATCCGCGTAGGGTGGGTGAAGGGGCACGATGTTCCCCGTGATAAATTCATCACCCTGCCCCGCAACCCACCGAAAGACAAAAAAACGGGTTGTCGGTGGGTTCCGGTCGTTCGGGTTCGCAACGCGAACCCGAACATCCTCCACCCACCCTTGCATGGTAGGATACGGACCGGTGGATAACACATCCTCATACCCCGGTATAATTACAGAACATAGAAAGAAGGTGTTATGGCAAAAACACATACCCAATATGTTTGCCAGGAATGCGGACGAACCTCACCGCGCCAGATGGGCCGCTGCCCATCATGCGGCGCGTGGAACAGCATGGTGGAAGAGATCGTTGCCGAGCCTTCCGTCTCAAAAAAAGAACACTCCGTTCTGACGGTGGCCTCAGAACCGCGCCATCTGGACCAGATCGAAGGCGATGTAGAGGATCGGCTGCCGGTTTCCATCGGCGAGTTTGCCCGCGTGCTGGGCGGGGGTGTGGTCCCCGGCTCCATCATTCTGGTAGGCGGCGACCCCGGTATTGGTAAATCCACGCTGCTGCTGCAGGTAGCTATGTCGATGGCCTGCGACCGCACCGTTCTGTACATATCCGGCGAAGAATCCGAGCGGCAGATCAAGATGCGCGCCATGCGCCTGATCGACCCGGACGCCGGGGAAACACTTCCACAGAATTTGCTGCTGGTCACCGAAACCAACCTGGATGTGATGATGGCGCATATTCGCAGCGTGCAGCCCAGCCTGTTGATCGTCGATTCCATCCAGACCACCTACATCCCCGATATGGAATCCTCGGCCGGGTCGGTCTCTCAGGTGCGCGAGTGCGCTTCGCGTCTACGTGAGTTGGCCAAATCCAGCAACCTGGCTGTGGTGCTGATCGGGCATGTCACCAAAGAGGGCGTCATCGCCGGACCGCGTATCCTGGAGCACATCGTCGACACAGTGCTGTATCTGGAAGGCGACCGCTATCAGGCGTTCCGTCTGCTGCGTTCCGTAAAGAACCGTTTTGGCGCCACCTCGGAGGTGGGCGTTTTTGAGATGCAAAGCCGCGGCATGGCGGAGATCACCAACCCGTCTGAGGCATTTCTGGCCGAACGTATGGCCACCGCGGCCGGTTCGTGCATCGCCGTCACCATGGAAGGCACCCGCCCCATGCTGGTGGAGGTGCAGGGTCTTACCACGCCCTCGTCACTGGGCAACCCCCGCCGCACCCCCAATGGAGTTGATTTCAACCGCCTGCTGATGATCACCGCGGTGCTCACCCGCCGTACCGGTTTGCGGTTGGGCGAACAGGATATCTTTGTGAATGTGGTGGGCGGCATGCGCATCAGCGAGCCGGCTGCCGATCTATCGGTAGCTGCGGCCATCGCCTCATCCATGCGTGATATCCCCATCCGCGCGGATGCCGTTCTGATTGGCGAGATTGGGCTTTCCGGCGAGCTGCGCTGGGTGAGCCAGATGTTTGCCCGGCTGCGTGAAGCGGCCACGCTGGGGTTTACCACGGCGATCATCCCAAAACAGACCCGCCGCCGCACCGAGCAGTTACCGCCTGGCATGCAGGTGATGGAAGCCCGCACCCTGCGTGAAGCACTGGAGAAGGCGCTTCTGCATGATGAACGTCCCTGACCTTAAAACCATCACATTGCCGCTGGTGATAAAATTATCTCGATGATTTGGACGATGAACCGGCGGCAAAAGAAAAATTACAGGAAATAAAATGACCACTTTTACCCAGTATGTCAACAACCAACCCGTCTCCCGGGTACGAAAAAACCATGCACTTGAGCATGCCACCCTGCATATGTTATCTCGCCGCTATCCGGGCATCCGCCTGGCGGGGGTTTCAGACGCGGGTGGATTTCGCATATTCGGCAATGTGGCCACCGAAGATCTGCAGCAAGCCGTCGATGAAGCGCTGGCCCGTCTGCAGCATGGAGAAGGCGGACTGGCCTATCATCCCAACTGCGGTACCAATTTTGTGACCACCGGTACGCTGGCCGGGCTCACCGCCTGGATCGGTATGCTGAAGACAGGCCGTTCGGCGCGGACGCGTATCAACCGCCTGCCACTGGTGGTATTGATGGTCACGCTCGTGATTATCTTCACCCGGCCATTGGGGCCCTATCTGCAACGCAACGTGACCACTGATCCAGATCCCGCCGGGCTGCGTATTGTGGAGATCAAGCGGCATGATTTCGGAAATTTTGTGTTGCACCGGGTGATCACCCGACAGTAGATACCGTATTTTAGTGAAAAATTAAATCTCCCTCTGGATGGGGTACAATCATGGGGTTGGAAACTCTTACCCGTGAGCGATGTATGCCCAATACAGTTGAAACCATTTCCTATCCGGACGAAGTAAAAGAAAACCTTGAGACCCAGCAGGATGATTTCCGCACTGCTGACGTGGTGAGCATGGGCATCGCCCATGGCATGCATGATGTCTACGATGCGTTCCTTTCACCACTGCTGCCGGTGCTGATCCAAAACCTGTCTCTCACCAAAACACTGGCCGGTTCGCTGTCTATCTTTTTGCAGCTTCCTTCGCTTTTACAGCCGTTTATCGGGCATATCGCCGACCGGATGGATCTGCGCTGGGTGGTGATCATCGCCCCCGCTGTGGCCGGCGTGCTGATGAGTCTGATTGGCATCCCAACCCATTACCTGGTCATCGCGCTGCTGCTCACCCTGGCCGGAATGATTTCGGCTGGGATTCACTCCATCGGCCCGGTAATCGCCGGCAATGTATCCGGCAAACGGCTGGGGCTGGGCATGAGTATCTGGATGGTGGGCGGCGAGATCGGCCGGGTGCTGGGCCCGGTGGTCATCGTAGCTGTACTGGGCTACTTTACCATCGACGGGCTGCCGTGGCTGATGCTGGGCGGTATTGCCGCATCCATCCTGCTGTATCTGCGTTTACGCGATGTAAAGGGGTTGGTCCAGATCAATGAAAACGGCAGCTCGATCCGTTCGGCTGTGGGGTTAATGAAACCCATCCTGCTGCCCCTTTCGGTGCTGCTGCTGGTGCGGGCTTTTATGTCATCGGCAGTTACTACTTATCTGCCCACCTTTCTCACCGACGAGGGCGCTGATCTGTGGTTTGCGGGCGTGTCGCTTTCCGTACTGCAGGTTGCCGGTGTGGCGGGCGCCTTCCTCTCAGGCCCTCTCAGTGACCGGTTTGGGCGGCGGAAGATCATGCTCATGTCGCTGCTGGCATCGCCGCTGTGCATGTTCCTGTTTCTGGCGGTCAAAGGTTGGATGCAGTTCCCGGTTTTGCTGTTGCTGGGCTTCTTTTCCATCTCACTCACGCCGGTGTTGATGGCGGCTGTGCTGGAAAGCTGTCAGGGCAGTCGCTCGCTGGTCAACGGTATTTTTATGGCGTTGAGCTTCATCATCCAATCGGGAACGGTCATCGTCATCGGGTTGATCGGTGACAGCGTAGGGCTGCGCGCGGCATTTTATGTGAGCGCCTTTTTGATGCTGGCCGGAGCACCGTTTGCGCTGCTGTTGACACGCAGGCAGCAAATCACGTAGAACCTGGTTGTACTTTTGTCAATTGAATAAACCATAACGCCTGCTGTACAGGCTTTTACAAATTTCATACCTGGAGATCAATATGACGATGTACTCTGTGAAAGGTTTTTCTGCAGGAGATGGACAAAAGGGGGAAGATCCCAACCAGGATATTGACCTGGCTTGGGCTGTTAAAGTACCCATGCGTGACGGCATCTGCCTGAATGCCACCCTGTTCAAACCGCATCATCAGAACAGCCCGCTGCCGGTGATTATCGGGCTGACGCCATACAATGCCGATGTATACACGCCCAAGGGCATGTTCTTTGCCCGCCACGGGTATGTCTTCGCCGCAGTTGATTGCCGCGGGCGCGGTAACTCGGACGGTATTTTTGAACCCGTGATCCATGAAAGCCGCGATACGCATGATTTGATCGAGTGGTTCGCTCAGCAGCCCTACTGCAACGGGCAGGTGACCATGAGCGGAGCTTCCTACGGCGGTTTTGACCAGTGGGCCGCCACCGTCGAGAACCCCCCGCACCTGAGCGCCATTCTGCCCACTGCCGCCGGGTATCCATCGTATGACTTTCCGTTCTCGAGTAATATTTTCTCACCGTACTTCATCAACTGGCTCACGCTCACCAGCGGAAAGACCGCCAATTTCAACCTGTTCGGTGAAGATACCTACTGGCTGGACAAGCACTTTGAGCTGTATAAAAATCACCGCCCGCTGGTGGAACTGGATGCCATTGCCGGAAATACCGCCAGCTTTTACCAGAAGTGGATGGAAAACATCCTCCCCGGTGATTACTGGGACCAGACCCTGCCCGCTGAAGAAAACTACCGCAAGTTGAACATGCCGGTGCTCACCGTGACCGGCCATTATGATGGTGATCAGAAGGGCGCGCTGGGTTATTACGCCAATCATATGCGCTGGGGCACCCCTGAGGCGAAAGCCAATCATTATTTGATCATCGGCCCGTGGGATCACGGAGGAACCGGCAACCCACAGAAGGAATTCGGCGGTCTCAAGTTTGCCGATGCCAGCAAGCTGAACATGAATCAACTGCACAAGGAATGGTACGACTGGGTATTGAAAGGCGGCCCCAAACCGGACTTTTTGCAGAAACGCGTGGCTTACTATGTGACCGGCGCCGAAGAATGGAAATACGCCGATACATTGGATGAAATTGGCAGCCGGAAAATGAGCCTGTATCTGAACGATCACAACGGACAGGCCAACAGCGTCTTCCAATCCGGTAAACTGCAGTCTGAACCGTCTGAAAAGGGCGCGGATTCCTTTGTGTATGATCCGCTGGATATCCGCCCGGGCGAACTGGAACAGGCCAATGCGGCGCATGTGTATGAAGATTATCTGATCAATCAGCGTATGGTGCTCAACCTGTTTGAAAACGGTCTGGTTTACCATACCGAACCGTTTGAAAAGGATACCGAGGTAAGCGGGTTCGTGAAGCTGACCGCCTGGATCGAGATGGATGTGCCGGATACCGATTTTGAAGTTAACCTGTATGAAATCACCCCGCAGGGCGGCAGCATCCTGCTGACCGGCGATACCATGCGCGCCCGGTATCGCAACTCGCTGCGGGAGGAAGAACTGGTACCCGTGGGCGAGATTGTTGAGTATACCTTCAGCGGGTTTACCTTCTTCTCCCGCCAGGTTCAACAGGGCAGCCGGCTTCGCCTGGTATTCAAGTGCATCAATTCGATCAATTTTGAGAAGAACTACAACAGCGGCGGGACGGTTCGCCTTGAGAGCGGCAAAGATGCCCGTACCGCGCACGTGAAACTGTATCATGACCCGCAGCACGCGAGCTGTCTGGAGATCCCGCTGGGGTAATCGACGATCCCCGCGTTTTATCACTTGATAAGGAGAAACTATGTCAACCTCTGATGAAGAAACCACCATCCCCGGTGCAGTCGATCTGCCGGGCGGAATTGTCACCGATCCCAATGTGAAAATTGATATGCTGTGGGGCGTCAAAATCCCCATGCGCGACGGCGTTAAACTGAACGCCACGGTTTTCATGCCCCAAAACATGCCCCAGCCGCTGCCGCTGGTGTTTACCCTCACCCCGTACATCTCAGATTCGTACCAGGAACGCGCCACTTATTTCTCCAAAAACGGTTATGTCTACGCTTTGGTCGATTGCCGTGGGCGCGGCAACTCGGAAGGCGAGTTTGAGCCGGTGGTCAACGAACCGCATGACGGTCATGACCTGGTGGAATGGTTTGCCGCGCAGCCATGGTGTAACGGCAAGATCAGCATGTGGGGCGGCTCGTATGCCGGCTATGATCAGTGGGCGACGCTCAAGGAATTCCCGCCGCATCTTTCGACCATTGTGCCGGTGGCATCTGGATACCCCAGCCTGGACTTCCCCTTCCCCAAGAACATCGCCGCCACCTATTTTATCCAGTGGATGACCTACACCAGCGGCGTGACCGGAAACACCAATTTGTTCGCCGCCGGTGATTTCTGGAGTCAGAAATTCGGCGAGCTGTACAAGAATCATCTGCCCATGAAAGATTTGGACAAAATTGTGGGTAATCTCAGTACCCACTACCAGACCTGGATGAAGAACTGCACACAGGGCCCGTATTGGGACCGCGCGCTGCCCACCGAACAGGATTATGCCAGAATCGACGTACCCATTCTGACCATCACCGGGCATTACGACGGCGATCAGAACGGTGCGATGGGCTTTTATCTGCGGCATATGAAATATGGCAACGAGAAAGCAAAAGCAAATCACTACCTGGTCATTGGTCCGTGGGATCACGCCGGTACCCGTACCCCCAAGAAAACCATCGGCGGGATGACCTTTGGTGATGCCAG
>DAISXR010000082.1:13499-15425 GCA_036825755.1 Anaerolineaceae bacterium | reverse complement strand
CATGGACAACCGACTCAATCCGATCTCAGCTCCGATTTCTCTCGAAAAATTCGCATATGATTCAATCAAAAACGCAATTATTCAGTTCCAATTAGTCCCCGGACAGAGCCTGGTTGAAAGCGATCTGGCTTCCATGCTGGGAATCAGCAAGACACCGGTGCGGGATGCTTTACTCCGCCTGGAACGGGAAGGATTGGTAAAGAAAGTTGCGTATAAGGGTACTTACGTTGCGGAAATCACAATAAAAGGGATTGCCGACATTTTCATGATCAGGGCTCAACTGGAAAGCCTGGCTGCCCGTCTGGCATGTGGCAGGCTTGATGAACAGGATATTGCCGAAGCCCAAAAATATATCAATTTGATGGATGAATTGATACAGAAAGGAGATATTAAAGAGGCATCAGCAAATAACACCCACTTTCATGATCTGATCATTTCCAAGGCAGACAGTGAATGGCTCTGTCAAATTCTGTCAAATTTGGATGATCATCTCAAGCGGTATCGAATTCTTTCAAATTACCAAAGTGGCAGACTTAAGAAATCGTTGCACGAACATCAACTTGTTCTGGACGCAATTGTTAAAAAAGACCCGGATTACGCAGAATCTCTTATGAAACAACACATCATCAGTGTTTTGGAAGACCTGGAAACACAGGATGATCTCAATAACCTGGTGCAACAGGCCAGTCAACAGTCAGAGAAATAACCCAATTATTTTAAGGAGTATTACATGTCCCCAAAATTCCAGTATCGATATCAGTTATACAAGCATTTACAGGCCAACTCAGCTAACATTTATGCTGAATGCCGCAAAGCCGGCGAAGAAATGGGCATCACCACCGATATGAAAAACAATATCGGCGCTACCGGCGCCATCTCCGGCTGCCATGGTTTGCTCATGCGCGAAGTTTCCGAAGCGATGGAAAAATATTCCCGCAAAGTCGTCCACAGCATGGTGCTGGATGAAGAGTTGCGCGATGTGGTCAAATCAGTCTACGGTGATGATTATGATGCCGCACTGACCAACACCTGCGAGGGTGGCCTGGTGATCTGCTACGACGTGCTGTATGCTCCCCCGATGGCCGGCCGCGGCGAAAACTATCGCGGACGTTATCTGGCTCCTTACGAGCGCCATATGCACCACCAGGGCGCCTACGGCCGTCCCTTCCCGCCTAAATACAAAGAGGTCAACGCCGAACGTGGTGAGGCCGCTGGTGAGTTGGGTGTAACCGGAAAACGCCAGACCAATCTGGAAACCGTTTATGTTCGCCTGGATGGCGGCGATTACAGCCTGCACGGCATCAAACACAACCCCGTCCAGAATCTGCTGCATGTCAATGCCAAAGATTCCGTGAAACGTTTTGCCGAACTTTCAGAACGCCATCGTGAACTGCTGGTTGGTTATGCCAGCCTGGCTTATGACACCCCCGGCTATGGTTATGGTGACAAAGCTGCCAACGGCGCCCCTGAACTGCAGGTTGGTTTGGGCGAGCTGGCCAAGAAATACGATGTGCCTTATATCGTTGACAATGCCTGGGGCGTTCCCTTCCTCGGCTGCGACATCCGCAAGATCAACGCTGACGCCATCATCTACAGCATGGACAAGGCCTCCGGCGCCCCCACCTGCGGTATGATCATTGGTAAATCCGAGTCGATGGTGCCGATCCGCCGCGCCATGGGTATCCACGGCGCCCGCTACGGAACCCTGGCCTCCCACGGTAAGGCCGCCCATGTTGGTTTCGATCCCGGCAAGGAAGCTCTGGCTGGCGCTATTGCCGCCCTGAAGATCCTGCGCGATCATCCCGAAATCATGAAAGCCTCCCTCGAAGGCCTGTACAACATCGCCATGGAAGAGTTCGAACTCCTGCCCGCTGCATTGAAGAGTGGATGGAAGATCTCCAAATCCCTCAACAGCAATGCAGTTGA
>DAISXR010000082.1:11990-13399 GCA_036825755.1 Anaerolineaceae bacterium | reverse complement strand
CGCTATGCCGGTCTGCTGGACTAGTCTGTAAGCATTCGCATCAATTTTGATTGAAATAAGGTAATGGGTCGGTGGCTTTAGATAATAAAGACCCGATCCATTACCTGATATTTAACAGTTTCTCTTGAAACTGGAGAGGTGAACAGGATGGAAACTCGGGCAATCGATAAAGTATGCGACACAATTGATATCGAAACATTTTTAATCTGCCAGGATGAAGACGAAGCAAAAGAAATCTCGTATAAGCTGGCAAGTGAATTAAACCTGGGGAAATGCGATATCGTGTTCCTTGAACATAAAGGACTGGGTGCACGGGTTCGGCTGCGCAGTTACATCCATCATCCAGGCGATCACTATAACTGGCTGGAGAAGGGAGAATAGACAATGAAAACCGTTATTCTTGCACCCCTGGATCCGGTACACGATAATGCTGTTAAGTTGATCAAGCGAAAACTATCTACCCTGGGTTATGACGCCATTGCCATGCGCCCGGGTACGACCGTTGAAGAGGTGATTCAACTGGCACAGGAGAAACGACCTGCGGCAGTGCTGGTGAGCCGCACATTGGGTTATAAAGTAGCTGAAACGCTCAGCCGCCTGGTAGATCTGGCTGAAGCCGCAGGCGTACGCGAACACACCCGTTTTGGGGTAGGTGGAATGGCTCTGACCAAGGAAGTAGGCGCGGAACTGGGATTTGATGCCACCTTCCTGGGCGAGCTGGATATCAAAAAGGTAGTCAATTTCATTGAAGGTCACCAGACCAATATTGCCGGCCTGGATGATTCAACCACCACCAAAAAAGAAAAACCGGATGTGGTGGCCGGTTTTACCTATGAGTTTAAAGATAAAAAGATCGAAGCATTGCTGGATCAGATCACCGATCAAATTCTGGATTGGACCAAAGACAAAAACAGCACCGGTGTGGAACGCGCCAAGATCCGGGCTGAGATGATTGCCGAAAAAGCTTCAGGACCTGATGCGCCCAATGGTGATGTTCGGGAAAAACTACTCAAGAAATACCTTGAATTGTGTGATCCTGAAGTTCAGGCCTTTTATGAGAAACAGCAATTGCCTTCAGGCGTTCGCTGGCTCAGCAAAGAAGAACGCGAAAATTTACCCAGCCTGTATCAGCAAAAAATTGACCTCGCCAACAATCTGCGTCACAGCGACCAGAAGACTCTGTTCTTTGCGCAATATGGCACCGGCTGTCCGGTGATGGATGTGGTCCATATCCGTATCGCCGAAGCATGGGGTATTGACGGTGTGCTGCACTTTGATCCCTCCTGGAACGCTCAAAAAGAGGGGCTGCTGGAAGGTTATCTGTCACACGAACATGACGGCACCATTTTAACTCTCGAAAATTTGCGCTTCATCAAGCACTACATGGAGCCTTCAACAATCTGGAATGT
>DAISXR010000082.1:0-11890 GCA_036825755.1 Anaerolineaceae bacterium | reverse complement strand
CTCAAACTGGGCGCCAAGCCTATCCCCAAGCCTCTGATGTGCCTTTCACCGTACATGACCATTTACGGGCGCATGGAAGAAAACATGGTGGATATGAACCTGGCCAAGCTGGGGGTGTGGCAGGATATCGTGGATACACCGGTGTGGCCCGGTGAGCCGATCGGCTTTATGACCCACACCCCCGAACGCGTCCAATCGGCCATGACCACCGCATTGCATGCCGCATTGGCCTGCAGCGCGGGTGTGACCGCCGCCACCATTGCCTCTTCGGATGAAGCCTACTCAAAGGGGCCCATCTCTTCACAGGCGCGTGTGGATACGCTGCGAGCAGTTAAGGATGCCCTGCGCTTCCTGGGAGATGCCAGCTTCCAGCCCACTGCGCAGGCGCAGATCATCCGTGAGGAGATCCATACCCGCATCACCGAAGTCTTGCAAGCTATTGCCAATCGCGGTGATTTTGTAGCCAGCATCTACGAAGGTTTGCTGGGAAACGAAGAAGACGGTCTGTTCCCCGGGCGTACCGGTAAAGACACCATCTATAAAATATAAGAGGATAAAGTTCGCGTTATGAAGTCGATTGGTTTCGCCGGCACCGCAAAAAATACTGGCAAGACGACTACTGCCTCAAAAGTGCTTTCAACATTGAGAGAAAACGGGCAGCGGATTGCCGTAACCAGTATTGGTTATGACGGTGAAAACATCGACAACGTAACCGGACTGCCAAAACCGCTGTATTATCTGAAAGCCGGTGATATCATCGCCACGGCTGAGCAATGCCTGAAGGTATCAAAATCGACCGATTACAGGCTGCTTGAAACCACCGGTATACAGACCATCCTGGGCGAGATCCAGATTGTTGAAATCATCGAAAACCGTACGTACACTATCGCAGGGCCCAACCGCCGGACCGACCTGGAACAGGTACTCGGGCGGTTGAGCGCCCTGCATGTGGATGTGACGCTGATCGATGGGGCGTTGAACCGGATTGTGCCTATGATCTGCGCGGACGGGATTGTGATCTCCACCGGCGCCTCCTATGATGAGGATATTGCCGGTACCGCGCAGCATATTGATGGAATTGCCCATTTATTTACCTACAATCGACTGGCTGATGCGCAAGGGATAAAAAACATCGAACTGCAATTGCAATCCGGCGAAATGGTTACCATCCCCTCCACATCGCTGATCACGGATGAAACATTTGAGGCGATCAGGCTCTACCTGAACAGGGATATTTGCCGTCTTACCATTCCCGGGGCGTGTTACCCAGCCATGCTCGCCAGGATTTTGGAGAATCTTCCCAACGATATCCTGATGAAAGAAGTGGTACTTGGAAACCCGTTGTTTTTGATCGCATCGGGAGACCCCGTAGAATGGAAAGAAACCCTGACGAAATTTGAAAAGCGGGACATCAAGGTGGGTTACGTGGAGACACTGCCACTGATGTTCGTAACCGTCAGCCCCTTCTACCCGCGCTATCTGCAAAAATCACATACCTATGAGCCGGCTTATGTGGATGCCCGGGATTTGCTGGATGAAATCAAATCCAGAATTCCGCATGTGACGGTCATCAATGTTGAAGAAGTCAATCCATCAGAATTACTCGCATTACTTCAGTGAGGTGAATCATGAGTCTTGATCCATATGTCGATAAAGCTGTCAATCATCCCCCGAACCCCTGCTATGACAAACTGCCGGTGATCGGCAGTGTGAATACCATTCTGCAAGCTCGCAATGATAAACGCGCCATGCAGATGAGCCCGTATCCCTCGCGCGCCTTCCAGAAACATGAGATCCATGAGCTGATTATCACGCCCGAAATGGACGCCGGACCCAATGCCACGGTTAACAATGTGATCTATTTTTGCTTCTTTGAAATGCAGACCTCCGGCGTTTTGTGGGTGGGCGATACTGTGGAAGCAGATGGCGTGGTGATTGGCACGGTGGCAGGCTATGACTTTACTCACCTGCCAAACCATATGAATATCATCATAAAATCGGATCAATATCTGAAGACAGGCCGTGAAGCCGGCATAAAATTAGGATCGAAGATCAAATTCACCTTCAATCCGGAAACAAAATAGAAGAATCAAGCTGTTGTTTTAATGAGTACAAACAGGTATAAGATTTGGGTTTTCTGGTTACGAGTATTGAAGTAAGAAATCCGTATCTTTCAGGAGACAGAGTGTATGGAAAAAAAGATTAAAGTGGCAGTAATGGGTTGCGGACATATCGGCACGTACGCTGTCCAGGGTCTTATGCTGACCGAGGACATGAAACTTGTTGGTATTATCGATGTCGAGTGCGCGATCGAAGGCATCAAAGCCCGCTTTCCGGGTGTTGAGGTGGTAGAGGATGCCGGTAAGTTATCGGAAAAACCGGATGTTATTCTCATGGCATGTCCGACCCGGGTAGTGCCAAAAGAAGCCCCCAAGTTCTTGAAAATGGGCATCAGCACGGTCGATTGCTTTGATATGCACGGCCAGGCGTTTATGGAACTCAAAGCATTGTTGGATCCGATTGCCAAGGACAACCATGTAGTTTCCATTATGGGCAGCGGTGTCGATCCGGGCGCCTGCACCATGATCCGCGCCCTGTTTGAAATGTGGGCGCCGACCGGCCTGACTTACGTCAATTATGGTCCCGGTATGAGCATGGGTCACACAGTGGCTTGTAAATCCTACAAGGGCGTCAAAGACGCTTTGTCCATCACCCGGCCCGGACGCCCCGGCGTGCACCAGCGCGATGTGTACATTGTTCCGGATGAAGGTGTGGATTTCGAAGAACTGACTGCCACCATTAAGAAAGATTCCTATTTCGCTCATGATGATGTGCATTTCTTCCAGGTTGAAACGGTGAAACCTCTGGTGGATATGGGGCACCGCATTCGTGTTTCCCGTAAGGGCGGGGCATGCGGTATCGACAACCAGATTGTGGAATTTGATTCCATCTTCCACAATCCTGCCTCCACCGCCCAGGTTGCCATTTCATCGGTGCGTGCTGCCACGCGAATGGAACCCGGCGCTCACATCATGCTGGAAATCCCGCTGCTTCATTTCCTGCCCTACACCATTGATCAGGTCACTTCACGGCTTGTGTAGCGCTACTGACTAAAGTAAAAACAGACACCCGTTATTTCCAGCGGGTGTCTGTTTTTATCTGTTGGGTCCGGCTATGCAAACAAACAGGAAACCTGGTGTCCGTTTGGCTGGCTGCTCATTTGGGGAGTGTCAACCGAGCAGCGCGGCTGGGCGACCGGACAACGTGGGTGAAAACGACAGCCGGCCGGGATGTTGATTGGGTTGGGGGCATCTCCTTTGAGGATAATCCGCTCACGCCGCATGCGAGGATTGGGCACGGGGACCACCGAAAGTAACGCTTTGGTGTATGGATGTGCAGGATGTTCCAAAACATCCAGGGTAGGTCCCATTTCGACAATTTTTCCCAGATACATGACCGCGATCCGGTCGGCAAAATTGACCGCCGTGCTGAGGTCATGGGTAATGTAAAGGATGGATTTGCCGCTTTTTCGAATATCATCCAACAAATTGAGGATTTCCGCGCGGATGGAAACATCCAGCATCGAAACGGGTTCATCTGCCAGGATCACCTTGGGCTGCAAAACTAACGCTCCGGCAATCACCACACGCTGACGCTGCCCGCCTGAAAGTTGATGGGGCAGGCGGAACATGTAATCAACAGCGGGTTTCAATCCGGCATCTTCCAGCGCTTTTTCAACAATCGAGAAGCGTTCATCGCGGCTGCTGCCTATATTATGGACCTTCAGCGCCTCTTCCACCAGTTCGCCGATGTTCATCAAAGGATTGAGCGATTCGTAGGGATCCTGGTAGACCATCTGCACTTCACGCGCCCAGGCTTTGAAGTGTTTTCCATCCATTCTGGCGGGCTGCCCGTCACGCAGGATGGTCCCGCTGGTAGGTTGAACCTGGCCCATTAAGGTGAGCGCAATCGTCGATTTTCCCGAGCCGCTCTCGCCTACCAGGGCGAGTACTTCGTTCTGATCGATATGTAAATCCACATCATCCACGGCATGGACGAAGGTGTCTTTCTTCAGAAAACTGAATGGCCGGCTGACATTAAAGTAGACCTTCAGATTTTTGACTTCAATCACAGGGCATTGTTCGCTCATCTTGACTCCACTAAATGGCAACTGGCATAGTGGCCGGGTGCAACCTGCACGACTTGGGGCTGCTCGGAAAAGCAAATATCCGTTGCCTTTGGGCAGCGGGGAGAAAACCGGCATCCCTGTGGCAGGTTGTTGAGCTGCGGGGGGTACCCGGGAATGGATCGCAATTTCTCGTTCGGCCGATGCAAATCCGGGATAGCTTTAAGCAGCTCCTGGGTGTAGGGATGCAGCGGGTTGTTGAAGATCGTATCCACGTCGGCATACTCGGCTACTACGCCGCTGTACATCACCATAACCGAATCGCACATCTCGGCTACCACGCCCAGATCGTGCGTGACCAGCATCACCGCGGTTTGCAGTTTTTCGCGCAGTTGCATCAACAGTTCGATGATCTGCGCCTGGATCATCACATCCAGTGCGGTAGTGGGTTCATCCGCGATCACAATGGGGGGCATGCAGGCCAGTGCCATGGCAATCATGGCGCGCTGGCGCATACCGCCGGAAAATTGATGGGGATAGTTGTCCTTACGATTGCGATTGATACCCACCATTTCCAGCAGCTCACACAAACGCTGTTGGGCAGTTTCACGGTTGATGGGCAAGTGAAGCAACATGGCTTCCATAATCTGATCACCCACCGTTTTTACCGGATTGAGAGCATTCATGGCGCCCTGGAAGATGAATGAGATATCCTTCCAGCGCACTTCCCGCATCTGCGGCTCGGTAAGCTGCATCCAATCGGTTGATTTGAACAGCACCTGCCCGCGGGTGATTTGCCCGGCAACCGGCAGCAGGCGTGTGATACCCATCATCAGCGTGGTTTTTCCGCAACCGCTTTCGCCTACCACACCCAATAGTTCGCCTTCACGCAGGGTGAAGCTTACATTTTCAACTGCATGAGCCGGTTTCTGACCGCGTTTTACATAATCAATATTGAGGTTTTTGACCTCAAGGATCACTTTTCCATCTCTTCCCTGCGTCATATTGTCGATCCTCCTGAATTCACCTGGCTTTCGCGGGGAATGGAAACCATGCTTTTGCTGCGCATAAGATGGTGTTCCTCGATACGCGGGTTGAAGATTTGCTCAAGCCCATTGCCGATCAACGCGGCTCCCAGCACCATCCAAACAATGCCAAGCCCCGGAATAACCAGCGCGAACCACTTTCCGCCGCTGATGGCGCCGGTTGCCCAGGCGAAATGCAGCATCTGGCCCCAGCTCACCAAAGTTGGGTCGCCCAACCCCAGAAATGCCAGCGAGCTTTCCGAGAGAATGGCTCCTGCCAGAACCAGAACTGCTTCGGCGGCGATGAGCGGAAAGACGAGTGGAAAGATATGGTGCTGGATGATGTAAAGATTTGAACACCCCAGAGCCTTGCTGCGAACGATAAACTTCCGTTCTTTCAGCGAGAGGGTCAGCGAACGCACGAGTCTTGCCGTACCCTGCCAACCGAAAATTCCAATCACAATAATAATATTGGAGATACTCGGTTTTGTGATGGCAATCAATACAATTTGCAGTGGAAGTGATGGAATCACCATCATGAAGTCGGTGATCCGCATAAGGAGGTTCCCGATCCTGCCACCGTAGAAACCAGCGATAATACCCACCGAACTGCCCACGATAATGGCGATGGCGGCGCCCACAAACCCTACCAGGATCGACACCCGTGTTCCGTAAAGAAACTTGGAGAGAATGTCCTTGCCAATATCATCGGTACCGAAGGGGTGTGCAGCACTGGGGGCATTGTAGACGTCTGAAAATTTGACATCCGCCAGGGATGCATAGGGGTCATAGGGTGAAATCCAGTCAGCAAAGGCGCCAATGAAGAGAGTGACCAGGATCATAAAGGATCCGATCACTCCCATTGGATTTCTAAGGAATTTCTTCAGGTTGTTTTGAGCAATTTGCTTTTTTTCATCAACTGGTTTTGCCATATTAATCCACACTCACTCTCGGATCGAGAAAACTATAGGTCAGATCGGCGAACAGATTGGCAAAAATGACTGCCACGGCAATCACCAGGAAAGCCCCCTGGAGCACCGGGAAATCACGAGTGGATACCGATTCATAGATGGCTGAGCCGATGCCCGGATAACTGAAAACCGTTTCAATCTGGATGGTACCGGCGACAGCAAAGGCTAAATTAGTGGCAATCATGGTCACCATGGGGAGCATGGCGTTTTTCAGCCCATGCCTCTGCAGCACCTGTGAATTGTTCAATCCCTTGGCGATACCGGTCAGGATGTAATCCTCGGAGAGCACATTGAGCAGAGAACTTCGCATGATCATCACATATTGCCCGCCGGTCATGATCACATAGGTAATCACAGGCACAATCAGGTGCTTTAGCACATCTTTAATTTGATCCGCCATGGGTAAAAAGCTGGATCCGGCAGAGGTCATACCTCCCAATGGCGCTCCGTAGCGTGATGCGATGATCAGCAGCATGATGCCAAACCAGAAGGATGGCATGGCCCAGGTGGCAAGGCTGAATACCAGCGTACCGGCATCAATGGCAGTGTGAGATTTCCAGGCCGAGATGATGCCGATGATGATGCCTAGTCCCATGGCGATAATTTGCGAAGGGGTAATCAGGATGATGGAATTGATGATACGGGTTTTGAGAATTTCAGCAACCGGTTTACGGGTATAGAAGCTGATGCCCATTTCACCGGAGACAAGATTTTTCAGATAGAAATAAAACTGTGTGTCCGCCGGATTCACCAGGCAGGATCCCAGTTTTACCGGATTTAAGCTCTGAAAGCAATTTATGACAGGCTTATCCAGACCATACAGCGCCCGCAGCTTTTCGACCGTTGCCGGGGTGAGGCGGCTGTCTTTTGAGTTCATGGTAGCAGGATCGCCCGGGAGCACGCGAAACAGGAAAAAGTTGAAGATCAAAACGACCAGGATCGTAGTGATCGCCCAGAATAGTTTTTTTAGAATAAGCTCGAGTCTTTTCATAAGGTTGGACCTTGATAAGTGTGGATCAGAAGCCAGTGAAGGCTTCTGATCCAACAAAGTCGAAATGCGAAATCAGTTTTGGGTGAACTCCACGATCATAAGGTGATGCGGAGTTACTTGTAAACAGGATAGATGTTTGACAGAGCAGGCGTGTTCAGCGAGGTCATCAGGCCCTTGCTGTCAGTGAACGTCCAACCTTCAAACTTATCGGTCCGGTGGGCAAAAATGGTATCTTTGTAGAAGAAGACGATGTACGGCAACTGATCCATGAAGATTTCCTGCATGCGGAAAATCTTCTCTTTGCGGAGCTCATCGGTGGCAGCCACGGCCTGCTCTTTATAGAGCTGGTCATATTCCGCATTGGAGAAACCTACTTCCGAAGAGGTATTCAGGATCATATCGGTGGTGGTCAGACTGAGCATGAAGTCAGGATCGACACCGGTGCTCCAACCCCAGATCACCAGGTCATGTTGGAACTGCGGGTTAACAAACGGGCCTAAAGCGCTCGATTCCATGGGCGCAATCTCGAGCTTGATGCCGATCTGTTTGAAGCTCTCATCCAGAATTTCTGCCTGGCGTGAGTAGTTGGGATCGGTGTCAAAGTTGAGGTTGAAGATCAGTTCTTCGCCGCCGCCGGGCATATTGCGAACACCGTCATTATTAGTATCCAGATAACCGGCTTCATCCAGAAGGGCGTTGGCTTTTGCCAGATCATACGGATAAGTGGTGACATCGGGATTGTAGTATGGCGAAGCAGGCGGAACGAGTGTGGTGCCGGGGGTAGCCATTCCACCGTAGACCAGTTCGATCATTTTCTGCTGATCGGTAGCATATGCCATGGCTCGGCGAACGACGACATCGCGCAGGGCGGGATGTCCGCCGCAGGTAGCCTGATAATCGGCCGGGCAGAGATCCGGGGTGATGTTGTTGATGATGAGCTGATCTACACTGGGGCCGGAAGGCATACCGGAAATCACCTCGATGTTCTCGGCAGCCTGAACGGTTTCCAGGGCGGTAATCGGGACGCGGGTGATCAGATCCACCTGACCGGCGATCAGAGCCTGCACCGAGGCATCATAATTGGCGAAGGTCTGGTAAATCAGGCCGTTTACCTTGGGCGGGTACATATAATGATCGGGGCGAGGGAAGAACATGGCATATTCGTCGATCTTGATTTCTTTCAAGATCCAGGGACCAGAACCGACGATCTCGGCATCCAATTGTGAGAAATCTGCCAGATTGGGATCGTCTTTCATGGGTTCCCAGATGTGCTTGGGCAGAATGAACACATTATCCGCCATGAGGGCGCGGAAGTTGGGGCGCGGTTCATTCAGTTTGAAGGTGACTTCATAGGGCCCTGTGGCTTCAACGGAATTGATATAGACAAATCCACTGAAGGTTTTTGCATCTTCACGGGTCCGGTAAAGATTGAGGCTGAAGGCCACATCTTCGGCGGTCAGGGGCTCGCCGTCGCTCCAGGTGGAATTTTCCTGGATCTTGAAGACGTAGGTGAGACCGTCTTCAGACATGGTGCCCATATCCACTGAGAGCAGGGGCTGCACTTCGGCATTCAGATCATACTGGAAGAGCTGTTCGTACACCAGGCGCAAATGCATCGACTCAACTGCCATGGATGTATACAGCGGGTTGAGGGTTTTTACATTGCCGGTGTAGCCCACTCTCAAAATGCCATCGTGCGTTGGGGTCACTTCGGCAGGGGCTTCTGTGGCGGCAGGCGCTTCGGTTGCTTCAGCGGGGGCTTCGGTTACCTCGGGTTGAGCTACTTCAGCCACCTCTTCGGCAGGAGCCGGTGCTTGGGTAGGGGCAGCGCAAGCTGTTAAAAGCATTACCGCTGCCAGGATTAATGACAGAACACGAAACAATTTCATATCCCTTCCTCCTGAATTCTGGTTGGTTTCGAACAAATTTAGTCCCGACAGCTCGGGCCTAAACCGTTTCCGTGATTAGGACGATATACATGAAGGTTTGCGGGTCAATCATGCAAGGGTTCCCCGGATGAAATTTGAAATGTGCCTGAATAAGTTGAAATTGGAAAAATGACAGGAACTCTCAACGCAGAAAGCTGACTATTTCCGAAAACGCCAGACGATACTATTCCATTTACCAGTAAATTGGGTATATCACATATTATATACTTTTCTGCAACACATTGATAGTAACAAATATCCGATAATTATTTAAAGCTGTGGGTCCAAAATTCATGGAAAAAATCCGGCTTGATCAAAAAGAGGGTTATCCTTCTCTCGGACAACCCTCTTTCTCTTCTATTTCTTATGCAAGTTCTTGCGTTTGCCAGACAAAGCATCCATCCACCACTGTTCCCAGCACGGAGGTGTGGGGGATCTCCATCGGATCGATTTCAAAAATGTCCCGGTCCAGAATCACACAATCGGCCAGGAAACCCGGTTTTAGCATACCCAGGCAGTCTTCCATCCCGGCAGCATAAGCCGGGCCGGTAGTATAGCCCTGGACGGCTTCATAGACGCTCAAACGCTGCACAGGATACCAACCGTCCGGTCCGGGGGTGCCATCCGGGCGGCGGCGGGTGACCGCGGCATGAATGCCCTGCAGCGGATCCCAGGTTTCCACGGGGCAGTCCGAGCCCAGCGCCAGAACCGCGCCGTGCTCCAATTGCGACTTCAGCGCATATCCGCCAGCGGAGCGTTTACCCCAGTGCTGATCCGAAATGAACATATCCGAGGTGGCGTGCAGCGGCTGCATGGAAGCAATCACATTCAATTTGCCGAGTCGGCCTATATCTTCCGGTGCCAGCAACTGGACATGTTCGATACGGTTGCGCAGCGAACCGGTCAGCCCCTTATGGATGGCTTCTTCAAAGATGTTCAGAATTTCGCGGTTGGCGCGGTCACCGATGGCATGCACGGCGCAGGCCAGACCGGCGCCATTGGCTTCAAAGACAGCCTGCCGCAGAACCTTGATATCGGTGGTGGGGATACCGGTATTCTCAGGGGCGCTGTCAAATCCCTCCAGCATCCAGGCTGTGCGGGGACCGAGCGCGCCATCCACGAACATTTTCACCGCGCCAACTCGCAGCATTTCATCGCCCAGGCCGGTACGGATCCCCAGATCTACCGCCTGATCCAGATAGGCGAGGGGGATCGATTTGGTGATGCGAAGGGTCAGCTCGCCCTGTTGATGGAGAGCCTGCTGGGCGCCAAACACCAGCGGAGTATCCATATCGTGAACACCGGTCAGCCCGACTTTATGCGCCTGCTGAACTGCCTGTTTGACCGCCGCGGTGAACTCTTTGACACTGGGGCGGGGAATGAGATCTTTTACCAGCCGTACAGCCTCTTCCAGGAGGGTACCTTCAGGCTCACCATTGGCGGCATGGACGATTTCTCCACCGGCGGGGTGCGGGGTTTTGGAGTTGATATTGGCCAGCTTCAGAGCATACGAGTTGACCCACACGGCATGCCCGCTCTTGGCTTCCAGGCATACCGGGTGATTGGGAGCAACCGCGTCCAGTTGATCATTGCGCGGGAACTGACCGTCCCAGACATTATGGTTCCATCCGTAGCCGGTGATCCAGCTTCCTGCGGGCTTTCGAGCAGCCATCGCGGCAACTTCCTTCAACACATCATCCATGGTGGGTTTTTCGGCATTGATTTCATCCAGCCCCAGGGCGATGTACTCAAAATGCAGGTGCGCGTCGGTAAGTCCGGGCAGCACGCAGGCGCCTTTCAGATCAACCACTTCTTTGACAGCCAGTTGATCTGCCAGATCGCGGGCAATGCTGTTTTTACCGGCATACAATACTCTTCCGCGATGAACCAGTAAGGCTTCGGCAATCGGATTAGAGGGGTCCATGGTATGGATGGATCCATTAACAAGCAGGAGATGATGAGTTTGTGTCATGGTTTATTTATCCTGTGTGATAGGTTGAGGAATTTAAGGGGGTTTTTTGCTGGGTCAGTCGACGAGTATATACCCTTATTGTACCGGTTTTTCAGCCTGAGTAGAGAGTTTCTGTACAATCAGTACCTCTTCTGAAAGTAGGCTGATCTGACCATTAAGCTGCCCTGTTTCATTCCGCCGTTGATTGGAGAGCAGATATGCCCAACTGTCACCCGGAATAAATTGCGTTGAGAGGGCCTGTGAGGGGAGGTCGATTGCTTCTTTGGAAAAGTTAATCGCCACCAGAATGGTCTCCTGCTCATCCTGCCGCGAGTAAGCCATGCAGGGTAATTTGCCAGTATCGAGAATCTCCATGCTGCCGGTGCGCAGGGCCGGGTGATCACGCCGCAACCGGATCAGTGCTTTATAGAAATTCAGAAGAGAATCCGGTTCATCGGTCTGTTGGACCACATTTCGTTGCGTATAGTCATTGTGTACAGGTAACCAGGGTTTCGTTATGCTGAAACCAGCCTGCGGTGAAGCATCCCACTGCATGGGTGAGCGGCATCCATCGCGGCCGATGTAGAAGGGCCAGTAGTATTTCCCGGCAGGGTCCTGGATATCTTTACGCTTAACAGGAATATCGCGCATGCCAATCTCTTCACCATAGTACAGAAAAGGTGTCCCTCGCAGGGTGAACAGCAGAGCGGTTGCCTGTTTGAGGCGTTGATCATCCGGTGCCGCGCGGTAGCGTGTGGCAGAACGGGGATTATCGTGATTATTGAGTACCTGGGTGGGCCATTTATCCTGCCCAAGCTCGGTTTCCCAATTCCGGACAGCCTTTTTGATCCGCTTTGCATCCCAGGTGCTTGAGTCACCCTTTGCATCATAGTCCATG
>DAISXR010000081.1:12787-15488 GCA_036825755.1 Anaerolineaceae bacterium | reverse complement strand
CTGGCTGGCGGGCTGCGCCGGCTGCCACATGTCTTTTCTGGATATTGATGAACGTATCGCCACGGTGATCGACCTGGTTGATCTCCGTTCCACTCCCATCACCGACCTCAAACACCCGGATAAAACCGGCGTGGACGTGGGCATCCTCGAAGGCGGGGTAAACAACTCTGCCAACGAAGAGGTAGCCAAAATGATGCGTTCACGCAGCAAAATCCTGGTTGCCCTGGGAGATTGCGCGGTATTCGGTGGCGTACCCGCCATGCGCAATATGTGCGGAATTCGCGAAGCGCTGAACCGCGCTTATGTGGAAACCGAAAGCACCGATTCACAGGGCGCAATTCCTACCGACCCCGAACTGGCAGTACCCACCAATGTACGCGCCCTGAACGAGGTTGTTCCGGTAGATGTTTACATTCCGGGTTGCCCGCCTGACGCCGATACCATTTTTCATGTCCTCAGCGCGCTGGCCGAAGGTAAAATTCCGGAACTTAAAGATGAGTATCTGCACTGGCATTAATACAGGAGAAGAAAATGGTTGCACAAAAAATAACAATTGAACCCGTCACCCGTATTGAAGGCCATGCCAAAGTCACCATCAACCTGGATGAAAACGGAAAAGTTGAGCACGCCTATTTACACGTGAATGAATTCCGCGGTTTCGAAAAATTCTGCGAAGGCCGCATGGCATTTGAAATGCCCACCATCACCCCGCGCATCTGCGGTATCTGCCCGGTTAGCCATCACCTGGCTGCCGCCAAAGCCGCCGATGATCTGTACGGCTGCCCTCCGCCGCGCCCTGCCAATATGCTGCGCGATTTGATGCACATGGGGCAGATCATCCAGAGCCACGGTATGCACTTCTTTGAGCTGGCTGGACCGGATTTGCTACTGGGCTTCGATGCTGATCCTGCCATCCGCAATGTGGTTGGTTTGATCCAGGCGGATGCCGGTTTGGCAGTCAAGGCCGTTGAATTACGCAAATTTGGCCAGGAAATCATCCGCATCGTTGCCGGACGTAGAATTCACCCCAACTTTGCCATCCCTGGTGGTGTGAACAAAGCATTGACAGCTGCCGATCGCGATGAGATCCTCAAGGGTCTGGATGCCACCATCGGCACCATTCAAATGGGTTTGGTGATCATGAAAGACTGGGCTTCTAAAAACATGGAAGATATCCAGAAATTCGCGGTCCTCAAATCCGGGTACTTCGGCATGGTCACCCCCAACAATAGCCTCGAACTTTACAATGGTGATGTCCGCCTGATGGATCAGAACGGCGCTCAACTGGAGAAGTTTGACGGCCGTAATTATCTGGACTACATTGCCGAACATACGGAAAACTGGTCCTACCTCAAGTTCCCGTATTACAAGAAGCTGGGCTGGCCACAAGGCGTTTATCGCGTTGGTCCTTTGGGCCGCTTGAATACCTGCTCCCAGATCGACACCCCACTGGCTCAGGCCGAATTTGTGGAATACAAGAAGTTCAACGGCGGAATGCCCATTGAAAATACGCTTATGTTCCACTATGCCCGCTTGATCGAAACACTGTTTGCCGCCGAAAGAGTGAAAGTGCTGCTGGACGACCCCGATATCCTGAGCAAGGATATCCTGAACACCCGCAAGAACTTTAAGGGTGTAGGCGTGGGTGTCATCGAAGCTCCCCGTGGAACCCTGTTCCACCACTACTGGGCCAATTCCAACGGACAGTTAGAGCGCGTCAATATGATCGTGGCAACCGGGCACAATAACTGGGCCATGAGCGAAGCCGTCGACAGCGTAGCCAAAACATACATCGACGGGGAGATCCGCGAGGGTCTGCTCAACCGGGTAGAAGCGGCTATCCGCGCGCATGATCCTTGCCTGTCCTGCTCCACTCACGCCGTGGGCCAGATGCCCCTGTCGGTTGACATTGTGGATGCGGAAGGAAAAACAGTCAAGACGCTTGTGCGTGATTAGTTCCAAAATTTGATCGTACAATAAGGATGGAGAAAGCTCTGATATTCGGATTTCTCCATCCTTTTTTAGGCTGATATGAAGAAAACACTGCTGATCGGTTATGGAAACCTGGATCGTGAAGATGACGGTGTGGCGTGGCATATCTTGACGCACGTCGCCAACCGGCTGCATATCCCCTTTCCGGAAGACTCAACAGAAGAAATGGATTTACTAGACAGCAATCCGGCGATCTATTTCTCTTTGCAATTGACCCCCGAGTTTGCTGAAGAAATATCTCATTTCGAGCGGATATGTTTCATCGATGCGCATACCGGTAACTACCCGGATGACCTCAATGTGCAAAAAGTTGAACCTGAATTTCAGCGATCGCCGTTTACTCATCACCTCACTCCGCAGAGCTGCCTTTCGCTGTCACAGTCACTTTATGGACATGCACCTGAAGCCATTCTGGTTTCGGTTAAAGGATACTCTTTCAATTTTTCGCAGTCACTTTCTCCAACCACACAGAAGTTGATGGAGAAAGCCGTAGATGCCATTTTGCAATGGCTGAATCAGGAATAAAAACTACATTTTTGGAGTGAATTATGGCGATGGAAATGAATATTGATGCGCTGCTCCCAGCAGATATGGCTCGCAAAGCAGAAAGTATTGGGGTGAAAAAGGCAGAAATGCCGGCTCTTAAGCTGCTGGCGCTGGCGATTTTGGCCGGCGCGTTTATCGCGATTGGATCCATTTTTGCCACAAC
>DAISXR010000081.1:5435-12687 GCA_036825755.1 Anaerolineaceae bacterium | reverse complement strand
TATCGATCGCCATCTCCAAAACGCATTTGGGCTTTATCCAGGCCATCGCGTTGGGCACTTTATGCAACGGCTTGGTCTGCCTGGCGGTCTGGCTCACCTACAGCGCTCGCTCCACAACTGATAAAATTATGGCTATCCTCTTTCCCATTGCGGCATTTGTGGCAGCGGGGTTTGAGCACAGCGTGGCCAATATGTACTTTATCCCGTTAGGGTTGTTTATCAAACAATTTGACCCGGCTTTCACCGCTTCAACCAATCTTGCTGCCGCTGATCTCACCTGGGGAACTTTTCTGCTGAAGAATTTGCTGCCGGTCACGATCGGCAACATTCTAGGCGGAGCGGTTCTGGTAGCCCTGGTTTACTGGTTCATCTTCCTCCGCGGTGAGAAAAAACAGTCTGCTGCATAATTGGCGTTCTGAATAGAAATAATACAGGCCTATGCGAATAGGCCTGTATTATTTCTATTCAATTCAATTAATCGCTGAACTGCCAGGGGTAAAATTTGCATGTAATTCATATACCGCCGTAGGCATTTACAATCTGTATACAGCATTTTTCAGTAATATTTCGTGTCTGAGTGACCTTTGGATATAACCAAGTTCGTTTACCCAATCATTGACCCTGGAAAAAAAGGATGATTAAATAGCGATATGAATGAAGGACATGTGTCTCTCACCTATCAACAATACACACCTGATGGAGTGAGTACCTTACAATCCAATATAGCCATCGAGGCGCCGGTATCCCTGACCGTTAACGGAAAAGTTTGGTTGACCTTCCAATGCTCCCCCTTTGAAATTGAAGCGTTGGGGGTTGGGTTTCTTTATAACGAAGGATTTATCCATTCAATCGACGAGGTGGAAAACATCCATGTCTGTGAACAAAAAGACAATGTGGATGTCTGGCTTAACCACTCGGTTCAAAAACCGGAAACCTGGTTGCGTACATCAGCCTGTCATGGTGGAACCAGCTCGGTGGTGATTGAACGGGAAAAATTTTCGCCGGTAGTGAACCATGCATCGATGAAGCCTGAGCAAATATTCAATCTGTTAGAACAATTTTTGAAGAAACAGGCCCCTCACTCCGAATCCGGTGGTGTTCACACCTCTGCCCTGGCAGATGGAGACACCCAGCTATTTCAGGTTACCGATATCGGACGGCATAATACATTTGACAAAATTGCCGGGCGGATATTAATGGATAAGCTTGTCATCCAAACCCCGGTGCTCATATCATCTGGTCGAATCAGCTCGGATATGCTGCAAAAATCAGTCAAAATGCAGGCTCCTTTTGTGATTTCGATGCGGTCAGCCAGCTAGAAAGGTATAAGTCTCGCAGAAAAGCTTGGAGTTACTCTGATTGGTGGTGCCCGACGGGGACGGTTCAATCTCTTCAGCCATCCAGAGCGTATCTGTCAGCCATAGCGCCATACTCTCATCCGGTTTGATCAGATAGGCACCGTTTGAGAGTCTGTTTGTCGTAAATCACTCTGCAAACTGCCACGAACAAAGCTTACGGTGTAAAAGATCAGCCGCGTAGTATAACCCCAACCCCAGCAGGCTCATGGCAATCACCCCGGCGTACATTTTGGGATAATCAAAAAGCGTGCTGCCGTACAAATAGATGTAATACCCTAATCCTTTTTGTGTGGCCACCAGCTCTACAACGTACAGAACAGCCACTGCGGTTCCTATTGACTGTCGAACCGCGGTGAGGATGGCCGGTAAACTGGCCGGGAAATAGACAAATTTGAACAACGCCCTTCGCCCTGCACCCAGGCTTTTCACCGAATAAAGCAATTCCGGGCGAATGCTGGCCGCTTCATCTTTGACCAAAACCAGAATCTGGAAAAAGAGAATCAAAAAGATGATGACAATTTTTGACAGATCATTCACTCCCAGGATCAGGATAATGATGGGAACCAGGACCACCTTGGGTACCGGGTAGGTCAGATACACAAACGGGGTGAAGATTTCGTTGATCCGTTTGGATTGGCCCATCACCATGCCTGCGGGAGCTGCCAGTAAAATGGCCAGCACCAAAGAAGCCAGAACCCGCCACAGACTGGAAATAAAATGTACACCCAGATCGTCAAATATTTCTTTTGCAAATTCAACCAATACCTGGTGAGCAGGCGGTAAAACAGCCTGATTCAGCAGCAGCGCCAGGCCTTCCCACAACAGAAGCATCACACTCGCGGCAATGAGTATACGGTTGCGTCGCGTCATGTGGTTTCCAATTCCCAGCGTAAACGGATGCACATCCGGGAAAAATTCTCGGAATTCGATCGATCCGGTGACTTTTCCTCCGGATTGTCAATGATCACCGGTATTCGATTGGGCGTCCCTTTCAACACCAGGATCTTCTCACCCATCAAGGCTGCCTCTTCGATGGAATGGGTCACAAGAATATTGGTGATCTGTCTTTCCTGCCGTAAATCGATCACAATCCTTTGCAGACTCTCACGTGTTGGCACATCAAGCGATGCAAAGGGTTCATCCATCAACAGCAGATCCGGGTTCAGCAATAACGTGCGTGCAATGGCAGTTCGCTGGCGTTGTCCGCCTGAAATTTGGTGCGGATACTGATCCTCAATTCCATTTAACCCCAGTTTTTCGATCCAGAAAGCCCCGTTTTGGTCGATCGCATCGGGGTTTACGCCGGCAGGTACATGCTTTCCGTCCGGGCCATAAAATCGTCGAATTCTGAGCCCCAGAGTTACGTTTTCACGTACGGTAGCCCACGGTAATAAGCCATAATCCTGCAATATCAGACCGGTTTGCGGCCTGGGCTTTGTGACCGGTAACCCGTTAATACGGATCTCACCAGAATTAACCGCGCGTAAGCCTGCCAGCAGATAAAACAGGGTTGTTTTTCCGCCGCCAGACGAACCTAAAACCGACCAGGATTCACCTTTGCCGATATGCCAGGAAAATCGCTCAAAGATGAGCCGATGGCTGTCATATCCAAAGGTTACCTGGTCGAGGTCTATCATCAGAAAATCACCTTGAGTGTCTTGCCCAAATATCAGGGCAGGAATTCATCCGTGATATGATCGCCGTATTCTGAGGCTTTATCGAGCAGGCCTTTATCCATCAACCAGGCCTGAGCATCCTCAAATTGAGCCTCATCCGGAACGGAAGCGGTGGGATAATCCGGCAGTACATACGAATCCAGAATGGGCTCAGGGATCAACTGCTTCTCTACCAGTACATCCCGCCAACGAGTCTTGTCCGCGTTGATATCATTGACTGCTTTTTCCACAGCCTGCAAAAATGCCTTCACCGCATCAGGGTTCTCCTCAAGAGAGCTGACGCTGAATGTATACAGGCTGAAACTGATCTCAGGTCGAGCGGTATCATCGATCACCAGATGCGCGCCGTTTTGGATTGCCAGAGATGCCACCGGATCAGGAAGATTGGCCGCATGCACCTCACCCCCCATTAGCAATGATAGCCGATCTGGAATTTTAGGTACTGAAATCGAGGCAATCTCATCCGCTGAAAATCCGGCCTGTTCCAGCAGTCGGTCGGTGGTGTACTCAATGATGGTGCCATCTGAGATGGCCACCGGCACGTTCTTGAGGTCCTCCACTGTTTCGATGAATGAGCCAGGCGCTGAAAGAATCCGGAACACAGGAGTATCAGATGTCGCGGTTCTGGCAAAACGGACCGCCTGTACCTTCACACCGTCACGATTGTACAGGATGGTGGAGGTCAGTTCGTTGAGCATCCCGTCAATCTGCCCGGCTTGCATCAGTTGATCACGTTCCGGCGCCGAGTTAACCGGTATCAGCTCTACTTCCAGACCGGCTTCAGTAAAATAACCCTGCGATTGCGCAATATAAACCGGCAGCGTATCCAGAACCGGTAGGACAGCAATCCTGAGTTGCATCGTCTCTTGCGGTTTTGCCTGACAACCGCTCAAAAGTACCAGTAGGATGCTTACAGAGAAATAAACAATTTTTTTCAACTTTCACCGCTCCTGTAAGATGGATGAAAGAAGGTAAACAGAAATGGTGTTACCCCAATTTAGTAAGTATAATCGATAACCAAATCGAACCCAAAAAACCTGAATGCCTGGTAAACCACTCGCCGTGACATTCAAAAGCATAAGTCTCGGTATTTTATAAAACTCTAACAATTTGTCGGTACAATAAGAATAATAAGGAAATTATTAAAAAGGAGTTACCATGTACTTTTTCCAGGGTGGATACTCTTTGTATCTATGCTTTACCTTACCAGCCTTGTTATTGGGATTTTGGGCACAGGCCAGGGTTCGTTCCGCATTTGCCAAATATTCGCGTATTCGTAACGGCGCCGGCATCTCAGGAATGGAAGTTGCCCAGAGAATGTTGATGAACGCCGGTATCAGTGATGTAAGCGTGGAGCAAACCCGGGGGATGCTCAGCGATCATTATGACCCCTCAAAACGCGTGCTGCGGCTCAGCCCCGAGATTTACGGCGGAAATTCGATTGCCGCGGCCGGGGTAGCTGCCCATGAAGCTAGTCATGCCATTCAGCATGCTGAAGGCAGTTTAATGCTTCAGGTCAGATCAGCCATGGTTCCCTCGGTTCAGATTGGTAGCTGGTTGGGGCCGATCATCTTCATCATAGGCCTTCTTCTGCAATCCTCCTTTGGTGATAATGTAGCACTGGTAGGCTTGGGGTTGTTTGGCCTGACCGCCCTTTTTGCAGTCATCACACTGCCGGTTGAGATTGGAGCATCGCGCAAGGCCAAAGCCTGGCTCGCAACGAGCGGTGTGATCTGTGAGCAGGAAAGACCCGGAATCAACCGTGTACTGGACGCCGCCGCATTAACCTATGTCGCCGCAGCTATTCAAGCCATATCCACACTGCTCTATTATGCCTTTCTGCTGTTCGGACGACGCAGAGATTAATCACCTGGGTTGCGAATATATATCTAGATTGAAGTCATAAAATAGATAAAAAAGGGCACTGTTCGATATCAGAACAGTGCCCTTCAAGATGCTGGCAAAGTGTTATTGTAGATCTTTGCCAAACGGGAAAAGCGCCAGAGGGATCAATTTAAAGTGCTGTTTGGCGAAAGGCAGACCAACGATGGTGATGGCAAAAAGTAAACCATGCACCAGATGTGATACCGCGATCTCCCAACCGAACAGGACAGCCCAGAGAATGTTGAATAATGCCTCTAAAAATCCACCGCTCTCAGGACGAACGGTGATCTCACGACCAAAGGGCGTCATGGTGGCAACACCCAGCTTGATCGATTGAACACCAAACGGAATCCCAACGATCGTCAGGCAAACCAGCAAGCCGCCCAATATGTAACCCATACCGCTGATTAAACCGCCGAACACCAGCCAGATAATATTTCCCAAAAAGCTCATTTTGACTCCTCATTTTCATCCCGGTTCTTCGTTGATATTGACCGGACTTCTCATTTGTTCTAAGCTATACTATATACGCGAGCTATGAAAATCGGTTGCAGGGGATGAAATGAGATGAAATATCGAACCCGTATATCTTCAGGATTATTCGCCCTTGTCATGGTGTTGTTTTTCATCGCGGGCTGCGGCGTTCAAACGACAGAGGAGACGGATGTACCGGGTAAGTTGACTGCATCACCGGCTGTTCAGGGTACAGTCCCATCTGTTTATGTAAGCCCCGCATCAAGCTTAACCACAGTATCTCCATCAACTACTGTACAAAATGAAAACCATACTGTTACCCCTGATGCAGAAGTCTCTGACCTTTCAGAGGAAGATCCTTATATACAGGCAGCCATCCGCGATCTGCAGAGTCATCTGAATGTCGCCACCGGTCTGATCCAAATCATCTCCGTCGAAGCCGTCGAGTGGAATGATGCTTCTCTGGGCTGCGCCCGACCCGGTTCCATGTCTGCGCAGGCGATTACACCCGGTTACCTGGTCGTTTTGCAGGTAGAGGATCAGCAGTACACCTATCACACGAATTCAGATAACTATGTGATTTTATGTGGCGAAGATGGACTTCCCGTCCCTACTGATTTTTCACTGCCCACAGATCCGAATATTGATGATGGGCAACCCTGGATACCTGCTGATTAAAAAAATAGACACAGAAAAAGACCTTCAGAAAACTGAAGGTCTTTTGGTGCTTTGGTACGGCTATGACTTACTTGGTGGGGCCGTTGGTCTTGTAGATAATTTCGTAGGTGTAATCAACGTAATCGGTGATGCCCTCCGCTGCATCATAAGTAACCAGCATGACTGCCTTTTTATAAGCGGACAAGAGCGCTTTCAAGCTCTGGATCCCGTTTTCCTCTTCAATTTGATTTCCCATGTGCAGTGTGAGTACCTGATAGGTGGCTCCGCCTTTGGCTTTAGGGTTCATTCCCACAAAGGTGACCGTGAAATCATTGTTGATCGGTAGCAAATCGGTGATATCCATGAATACGCTGGCATCGCTGCCATCCGATATCAGAACATCATCTACATAGACATTATCGATATACCAGTTATCGTAACTGGTCGCCCAATCGGTGACCATCCGGAAAGCGATCATGATGTCCTGCCCCGCATAACCGCTCAAATCAAATGACATGGTAATCCATTCCATGGCATTAGGATCTTCTCCTTCGCTAACCACATCATCCTTCGAAACGCCGGTTAATCCAGGCAGGTTTTCGATTACTTTCGGATGAGCACTCGGGTCATAATCAGAGATGGTATAAGCATTGGACAGACTGGTCCACGTATACCCGCCATCGGTGGATACCTGAACGAAACCAAAATCCCAATATTCTTCGATATCGTACTGGGTATCAAAGGTGAGAGTTCCTCCACCTGTTGCCGGGAAAATGGCCCAGTTGTCGATCAGATCACCGTTACCGCTCCACAGCGTCTCACCATCAGATGTCCAGGCAGTCGGCTTGACGGTGTATTCCAGTCCGTTGAATACCAGTTTGGTAATCTTTTTGGCGTTCGCCGTATTCAGCCAGATGTAATCAGTCCCCCATGGCGGAGCACCGGGTGTTGAGTATGCCTCAGGATTGGGCGCGTCGGGTGTGCCAATATCAAACTTGAAGTTAACCAGTTTAAACCCATACAACCCGCCCTTCCATTTGATATTATCCAGCAGACCGGCTACAGAATAATCATGATAGAGATCGGCAAAGGTTTTTTGAATGTTGAACATCTGCAAAGTGGTATTGATACCGGTGATGCCGTTTTCAGGGTTGAGAAATTCTTGCTTGATAAAATCAAGACCGAATTTCTCTTTCATGTACA
>DAISXR010000081.1:0-5335 GCA_036825755.1 Anaerolineaceae bacterium | reverse complement strand
AGTCCGGCATACCAAAAAACGAGGTTTCTTTTGGATAAATCGTGTTATCGAACTGGGATAACAAATAGGCTGCCTGTTCACAGGTGACAACAGGGGTAGCTCTGGGATCCCCGGCAGGCCATGCCAGATTGACCTGTAACCAAATTTGTGTTAAATCACTTTCAGCAATTTTAGTAAAATAAGATAATTGGTACTGTCCTGTATAATCATTCAGGATCAACCAGATTTTGGTTTCTGTCGCACAGGAACTGATATCCTGTACCTCCACATCTCCTTGTGCCGCTTCTTCATCGGCCTGTTCTGTTGATAATGTTTCAATCATCTCAGGGGTGGCTTCCCACTCACGGATTTTTGGACCCACATCCATTGGGCTGTAATTAGGGGGTTTTACATCTGCGCTGGCAGGAACAACACCAGCAAAAAGAATGAGCAAAATGACAGTCAAAACCATCAAAGACTTCGAAAGGCTTTTCATATTTTCTCCTTGTCTGAATGATTGAAACGGATCACATTGGACAGTTAACGAGAATTTGTAACTTGTTTTTTTGGAGATTATTGAGTGAAGATTGAAACAAAGAAACTTGATTTTTACCCTGATTTGACCCAAGCAAATGAATGATAGCCATTTACGACCGGAAAGAATATCAAAGTATTACTTCCCCTCTACCTGCTGGTATCAATATTCTACAGAATATTCACATGGTTATCAAATGGTCTCAACGCAACCAAATAATATATTACATAATTATTACGCATATATTGCAGATATTCTACCAATATAAAAAAGACACCTCATTCGAGGTGTCTGACTTTAGTATATCTCTTCTTCTAGGTTGGAAGTAGGGAGCGGCGTATGCTGTCCCGAATCGCCATGGCTTTGGCAGCCCCCTCACCGGTACAGGTGGTAGGATTATCCACCAGGTACGCCGGTATGCCCAGGGCGCGGGTCAGGTACTTGTCAATCGAACGGAGCATGGACCCTCCCCCACACAAAGCCACACCACGATCAATGATATCTGCAATCAATTCAGGGGGTGTCTTTTCCAGCAATCTCCGGGCGGTGTTGACCAGGTCATTTAATGGCTCCTGCAACGCCTCCACGATGTCATCCGTACCCAGTTCCAGCGCCTGCGGCAGGCCGGTCACCTGGTTTTGCCCCTGAATTTCCATGATTTCATTCTTCGGTTGGGATACGGCCGCTCCAATCCGGATTTTTAATTGCTCGGCGGTCGGCTGACCGATGATCAAGCCATATTTTTTCCGCACAAAGTTGATGATCGCGTCGTCAAATGCCAGTCCGCCTGTACGGGCGGTTTCAGCCGTCACCACACTGTTCATGGCTAATACGGCCACCTGGTTTGTGCCGCCGCCCATCGAGATGAGCATATTTCCGGAGGGTGTATTGATCGGCAGGCCCATACCAATGGCCGCTGCCAGCGGCTGCTGGATTAAAAAGATCTCACGGCAACCGGCTCCCAGGCCGGCTTCATGCACTGCGCGGGTTTCCACACTGGTGATTCCGTACGGCACTGTGATCATCGCCCTGGGGCGAAAGATCAACATGGGGCCGACCAGCTTTTTGATCAAAAAACCAAGCAGCTTTTCCGTGATTTCATATTCGGCGATAACGCCATGGCGCAGCGGACGAATGACCTCAATGCTGTCCGGAACGCGTCCGTCCATGTCTCTGGCCGCCTGTCCCCATTCAACCATTTTCAATTCATTAACCACAAGCGCTACAACAGTCGGCTCCTGAAGCAGAATTTGATTCCCCTCAGTAACGACAATATTCGCAGTACCCAGGTCGATACCCAATTCCCGGGAAAGGATCGGCATTGGCAGATTTTCCTTTTTACTCTCTGGTCTGGTGTTTGAGACCGCGGTACTTCCGTACCGCATCCAGACGCAGATTCGATTTTCTCAGGGACGTTTGAATTGCCAGGTAGGCATCAGTGTCCAAATTAGTTTTTTGTTGAATGGCTTCTTCTGCCCTGCGTCGAGCACTCTCCGCACGCTGCAGATCAATTTCTTCTACATTCTCCGCAGCATCGGCCAGAACCGTCACCTGGTCGGGCTGTACCTCAGCGATCCCGCCGGCAACCGTAAAATGCTCAGAATCACGCCCTGAACGCACTGAAACGATCCCAAACTTCAAGATCGTCAGGAGTGGAGAGTGATCTGGCAGGATGCCCATTTCACCGTCTGCACCGGGTAACGTAACAATATCCACGTTGCCCTTGTAAACGGTGCGGTCCTGAGAGATGATTTCACATCGAATTGGCATGATGAACGATTGCCTTTCTTGATTTACTCATTTGCCATTTGAGCAGCTTTTTCAACCGCTTCGTCGATGGTTCCGACCATACGGAATGCCTGCTCGGGGAGCGCATCATGCTTGCCATCCAGAATCTCGCGGAACCCGCGGATGGTTTCCCGTAATGGCACGTAACGCCCTTCCAGCCCGGTAAACTGTTCGGCTACGAACATGGGCTGCGAGAAGAATCTTTCGATTTTGCGGGCGCGTGAGACGATCAGCTTGTCATCTTCGGCTAACTCATCCATACCCAAAATGGCGATGATATCCTGCAAATCTTTATAACGCTGCAGAACCCGTTGAACCTCGCGAGCAGTGTTGTAATGCTCTTCGCCCACAATGCGAGGATCGAGAATACGTGAAGTGGATGTAAGCGGATCGACTGCAGGATAGATACCTTTTTCCACAATGGAGCGTTCCAGGGTGACGGTGGCATCCAGGTGAGTAAAGGTAGCCACAGGTGCGGGATCGGAATAATCATCAGCCGGCACGTACACAGCCTGCATGGACGTGATAGAACCTTGCCGGGTGGAGGTGATGCGCTCCTGCAGTTCGCCCATCTCAGTGGCCAATGTGGGCTGGTAACCTACGGCTGAGGGCATACGCCCGAGCAGCGCCGAAACCTCGGAACCGGACATGGTGAAACGGAAAATATTATCAATGAACAGCAGCACATCCATGCCCTGGTCGCGATAATACTCGGCCATGCACAGGGCGGTCAGTGCGATACGCAAACGCACACCCGGAGGCTCGTTCATCTGTCCGAATACCATTACCGTGTCTTTCATGACGCCGGATTCGAGCATTTCACGGTACAACTGCGTACCTTCACGGGTGCGCTCGCCCACACCGGCAAAAACAGATTTTCCTTTGTGTACGGTAGCGATGGAACGGATCAGCTCCATGATGATGACCGTCTTGCCGACACCCGCGCCGCCGAAGATACCGGTTTTCCCGCCGCGTGTGAAGGGAGCGATCATGTCCACCACTTTGAGGCCGGTTTCGAAGACTTCCACGCGCGTCGACTGTTCGTCAAACGTAGGTGCCGACCGGTGAATGGGATAAAACGTTTTTGTATCCAACGGGCCCAGGTTATCAATCGGGCGTCCGAGTACATTAAAGATACGCCCCAGTGATGCTTCACCAACCGGCACCATAATCGGTTTACCGGTTCGGTTAACAGGCATACCTCTCTGCAACCCGTCGGTGCTTTCCATGGCCACGCACCGGGCCCAGTTATTCCCGAGGTGTTTTTCAACCTCTAAAATCATCGGCGCCTGGTCCGCACGGGGAATTTCAATCGCCTCGAAAATCTCGGGGAGATCCCCTTCCGGAAACACAACATCCACAACACCGCCGGTTACCTGTACTACTTGCCCAGATGCATTCATCCTGTTAGTTCCTCCAAATACGATTCGTTCGTAATACGATTCGTTCGTATCAATAATGTTCAATTACGCCTTGTTGGCGAGCGCTTCCACCCCACCTACAATATCCAGAATGTCGTTGGTAATGCCCTGCTGGCGTATCTTATTGTATTCCAATTGAAGTGCGCCGATTAATTCCTGGGCGTTATCCGATGCGTTGCGCATGGCGATCATCCTGGCAGCATGTTCGCTGGCTTGCGAGGAAAGAATGGCTTTATGTACCTGAAGTGCGGTAAAACGAGGCACAATCTCTTCCAGAAGCTCGGTTTGATCCGGCTCATACGTATACACTGATTTGTTGGCAGCCGTTTTTTCCTCGTGGCTCATTTCCATTTCAAGGGGCAGGAGCTTTTGGATCACAATGGTCTGCCGGGTCATGCTTTCAAACTGGGTATACGCAATAAACACCTTATCCACGATATCCTGCAGGTACTCATCTACCAGTAATCTGCCGATGGCCGAAACCTCGGCATAGGTGACGAGTGAGGATAAATCCTGAAAGATGGCAGTCACTTTTTGACCGCGGCGTTGGATCATCTCACGCCCCTTGCGGCCGACCACCACATAATTGACCGGGATCGGATAATCCTTAAAATGCTGCATGGTGGCGCGCACAACATTGACGTTAAATGCACCCGCCAGTCCCCGATCACTGCTGACCATCAAAACCAGCGCTGCATCCAGCCGATTTCTTTCTTTCAGCAACGGGTGAAGTGTATTATGTCCCGGCTGGCTTGCCAGATGCTGCAGGATGGCAAAAGCCTTGTCGGCATAAGGCCGAGTCGCCTGATCGGCAGCAATGGCTTTCCGTACATAGCTGGCGCTAACGGTTTCCAGTGCCCGAGTGACCTGAGCGATATTTTTTACGCTGCGAATACGCAGCCGCATTTCACGAGTGGATGCCATAGAATCCTTCTGTGCCTGTTAATGAACCCAGCTCAGATTAAAGTTCTTGAGCGCTTCTACCAGTAATTTTTCGTTCTCATCGGTAATGCGTTTCTTCTCCGCGATGTCCTTGCCGATCTCCGGATGATTGGTTTCCATGAACTTCAACATGCTGTTTTCCCAGGCGCGCATCGATTCAAGGGGAACATCATCTGCGAAACCACGTGTACCCGCGTACAGTTCAATCACCTGATGTTCAAGTGACATCGGTTCGTATTGTGGCTGCTTGAGAATTTCCTGCAAACGTTGCCCGCGGTTAAGCTGTGACTGGGTGGCTTTGTCCAGATCAGACCCAAACTGAGCAAAGGCTGCCATTTCACGGTATACAGCCATATCCAGGCGCAAGCGGGCAGCCACCTGTTTCATTGCTTTAGTCTGCGCATCACCGCCTACACGAGATACCGAGATACCCACGTTGACTGCCGGGCGAATACCGGCATTAAACAGACTGTTCTCCAGATAGATCTGCCCATCGGTGATCGAAATGACGTTGGTAGGGATGTAAGCCGACACATCACCAAGCAGGGTTTCGATAATCGGAAGAGCGGTCAAAGAACCGCCACTTCCCTTAACCTGAACCACTTTGTATTGGTCCGAACCCTTCTCTTTGACAGCCATTTCAGCATCGTGTTTGGAGCGAGGACCGTCA
>DAISXR010000080.1:0-15621 GCA_036825755.1 Anaerolineaceae bacterium | reverse complement strand
GGCAAAGGCGCCTACTGACCGCTGTTGTTATTCAACTTCACCTTCATATTCAGGATTAGCGCGTCTTCGGTCACCTCCGCCTTATCAAAGCGGACGTCTCCCTGACTCTCGGAAAGCTGGCGGCTGAGCTGGCTTTCGATCATGTCATTGGCGTACTGCACAGCGGGATCGTTCATATCCATATCAGGGATATCCACCGAGATAATCTCTGCAACCAGTTTGCCATCCACCGCCGAAAGGCTCACATCCATGCTGCCCTCCACATCTTTCCCGTTGTAATTGGCGGTTCCAAACACACGCATAAAGCCATCGTGCAGTTCAATCTTATCCACATGATCCAAAAAAGCAGTCTCCACATTATCGGCCACGCTGCCGGCGCCAACCACCAGTGACTGCAGTTGATCTTCGGTCAGCTTGACTTCCAGTGAAGCATTATCTTTGTTCAAGGTTAATCCGCCCACTGTGCATGCCAATGTGGTCAGCATAATCAGGGTACCGGCAAATAATAGGCGTAACGATTTTCTCATCCTGGACCTTCTTTTGTTTATTGAATTATTCGCATTGTACCTGAATTGCTGGGTGTGTTGGTGTGAATCAGTTTAGAAAATTGCCTGCTTGTTCCGGCTGATACCCGCATCCGTGTATAATCATGGGAACGTATGTGGAATTCTGAACACAGAGAGAGATCCATTGACTTCATCCCAACCTTATCCAAAAACTGCTTCTGATCCGGCGCCGATGGATTTGCTGAATACCGTGCTTCGGCGTTGGTGGTTGATTACTGCCGGTATCCTGCTGGGCGGTTTGGCCGGCCTGGCGATCAGTTTTGCCATCCCGCCGGTGTACCAGACCCAGGCTGTGATCTCATCCGGGGTTGATTTTGTGAGAACCGGGCGTATCACCGATGTGGAAGAAGACTACATGATCAAGAAGGTGGGGGATTTGATCCGTTCTGACGAGGTCATGCAGTCCGTGCTGGCTGCCGCCGCCGAACAGGGGCTACAGTTGGATCAACAGTCTTTTGACGAGATGGCCTTTTTGCAGCGCAGTTTTACTGACTGGCTGCTGATCGTCCGCTCGGAAGATGCCGGTACAGCCACTCAGATTGCGAACCTATGGGCGGACGCCGCCTGGCAGGAATTGCAGGAGGCCGCCGGTCACCTGACGGCCCTGAACGCCTATGAAGCGGCCCTGGCAGAGCAGATGGCCTGCCGTGAAACGCAAAGATCCGCGGGGGCGGGGCCGGTGTGCACATTGGGCACCTTTGCCGATCTGGACGCCCAGATCCAACTGACACAGGCGGCCATGCAGGAAGAAAAACTGGCAGCCAGGGGGCTTGCCAATGGTGTGCTGTTTGATCTCACCGCTCACGCAGAAGTACCTGCTAAACCGGTGCGTTTTCAGCGGAGTATGCTGGCTGCTGCCGGCGCTTTGGCCGGGTTGGTGATCGCGGCGGTGCTGGTCTTCATCGGTGGCGTCAAAATCCACCGCCGAACCGGATAACGGCTGCAACTGCATGTGGATCTGTTTCGTATAACATTCCAGACACATCGATTATGGATATTTATGTAGTTAAAGGATAACTGACATTATGGCATCATGGGTTAAGTGGTTATTGATCATTCTGGGTATTCTGCTGGTGGTGTGCTGCTGTTGTTCCGTGGTGGCAGCCGCCGGGGGTGTATTCGCATATAACTGGTGGGATAGAACAGGTTTGAACCCGAAGGTGGAGGCCACCGCGGTGATGATCCAGGCGCCGGTCAGCGGCAGCGCAGAAGAAACATTGACTCTGCTGAAAGAAACCGGCATCCCTGAAAATGATCTGGTGGAAATGGCCGAACGTTTGTTGGGGCAGGTGGATATTCCGCTCACGGTAGAGACGCCGCCGCAGGTATATCAGGTGGGTGACGAGCAGACCTTCTGGGCCACCGAGATGGAGAATAACGAAAACTTCCAGATCGATACCCGGCTGGAATACATCACCCCGCACGCGTATTTCTGGATCGAAAAAGGGATTTCGTTTGATGAAACCGCCCTGGCGGATCTGGCGAATACGTTTGAGGATGAAATTTATCCCCGCACGCGCGAGGTGTTTGGCAGCGAATGGACACCCGGCATCGACGGGGACGAGCATATCTACCTGGTGTATGGCCGCGGGTTGGGATCATCCATCGCGGGCTATTTCTCCTCGCGTGATTCTGTCCACGAGCGGGCCTTTGAATACTCGAATATGCATGAGATGTTCTTTTTCAACGCCGATACCGTACAGTTGGATGAGGAATACACCTTCGGTGTGCTGGCGCATGAATTTCAGCATATGATCCAGTGGAATGTGGATCGAAACGAGAGCACCTGGATGAATGAAGGCCTGTCGGAACTGTCTTCCTTTTTGAGAGGATATGACGTGGGAGGCTTTGACTGGTTGTTCATGATGAACCCCGACCGGCAGCTCACTTACTGGCCCGACGATCCCGACGCCACCAGCGCGAGCTATGGTTCTTCCTTCCTGTTTATGAATTATCTTTACAATCGCTTTGGTGAGGAACTGACCAAAGACCTGGTTGCAAATGAAGAGAACGGGCTGGAGAGCCTGGATCTGGTTTTACAGGATGCCGGGCTGAATGAAACCGCCGACAGTGTATTCCAGGATTGGGTGATTGCCAATTACCTGCTGGACGGTTCGGTGGCGGATGGACGCTATGATTACGCCAATTACAGCAGCGCCCCGCAGGCCGGTGACACCGAGACCGTAAGCAATTGCGACAATGAACAGATGGAACGCAGCGTGGCGCAGTACGGTGCTGACTATATCGCCATCACCTGTCCGGGTACCTGGCAGCTTGCTTTTCAAGGCTCCACCGAGGTCAACGTGCTGCCAGCCGATACACACAGCGGCGAGTTCATGTTCTGGTCCAACCGGGGCGATGAATCGGATATGACGCTCACCCGCCAGTTCGACCTGACCGGCGTGAGCGGAGACGTGGCACTTTCTTACTGGACCTGGTATGATATCGAAAAAGATTACGATTATGTGTATGTGGAAACATCACTGGATGGCCAAACATGGCAGATCATCCGTACACCGGGCGGCACCGATGAGAACCCCAGCGGTAACAGTTACGGCTGGGGATATAACGGCGAGACCGGCGGTTGGACACAGGAAACGGTCGACCTGAGTGATTATGCCGGTCAGACGGTGTGGGTGCGGTTTGAGTACATCACCGACGCGGCGGTGAATGGTGAGGGTTTTGCGCTGGACGATATTTCGCTTTCGGCTGCCGGGTACAACACCGATTTTGAGGTGGACGAGGGCGGTTGGGAAGCGGAAGGATTTGTGCGCATCAGCAATTCCATCCCGCAGACTTATGCCGTCAGCCTTGTGAAAATGACCCAATACGGCGCCGAGGTGCAGAAGATCAGCCTGAATGAACTGAACCTTTGGGATGGTACGATCGAAGTGGGCGGGGACACTCAAAAAGTGGTGTTGATTGTGAGCGGGCTGGCCCGCTTCACCAATCAATCAGCCGGGTATCAGGTGGGTATCACTCGCTGATTTAAGTTTCTTATTTTGGAAAAGAAAAAGTGTTATGCACACGCAGCATAACACTTTTTAGTTAATGAACGAGCAGGATTATTGCTCAATCTTGCGGGGTGTCCGCAGATCCTGAAGCTGAAGCTCCAGTTCACTGCGCCGGCGCAAAGCCGCCATCCGAATATCATCGGCAGTGCGCCTGTAGTACATATCAATTTCTTCCCGTAATCGGGGTCCCGAATAGGGGGCCAACAAAATGGAAACGCCTGCTCCGACTACGGCTCCCAGGATCATCCCCAACATGAATTTTTGAAATTTCGCCATGTGTTCCTCCTGATGTTGTCCTTACAGTATTATTGTAAAGTATTATGCGGCTGCGTCAAAGTGTCCGGAGACGTTTGCTCCGGTTGGATGGCATCGGGTAGTTCAATTGTGGGGGCCACCTTTGATATTTTTTGAGCCCCGATTGGATCAATAATTTTTCGGAATAACCAGGGGCCCAACCCGGAAATCCAGAACCCGGTCAGAAAATACCGCACGTATCTCAGGCTGAGACCCAGGATGCTGTTGCTGTCAGGGAAAACCATATCCAACCCGCGCCAGAAAACCAGCACGCCCAAGATACCGGCTGAGAAGCGCAGGATACGGGTGGAAAGGCTGACGTTCATGGGCAATGCCCCGAACTTCTTGCGGAACCAGGCGAACCCGCACAGGAAACCCGCCCAGGTGCCGCCCGCGGTGAAAGCTCCGCTCGGGTTGAACGGATCCAGCGGTGAACCGGCGTTGATGGCCCATGCTTCCGGGAAGGTGATATTTCCGTACATCCAGGAAAAGAGGAATTCCGGCAGGATTACAAACAGCGAGGTGACAATTGCCACCAGGTACTGCTGCCTGAGCTGCAGCCGGTTGAACCAGCGTGATACCGGTTTCTCATATTTGACAAACAGCAACGCCAGCAGGATGCCTACCGTCCAGCCGCCCAGAACATCCACCAGAAAGTGCACACCCATCGCCAGGCGCGAAATGCCGATCATCAACACGGTGAAAATAACCAGCCACCAGATCCAGCGTTTTTTAAACTGAGCGGCAAACACTCCCCAAACACTGGCGGCATTGCCGGAATGACCGGATGGAAATCCGAAAGACCGCTCATCCACAAAATTCACCACATTGTCGTCGATCCAAAATGGCCTGGGCCAGTGAAACAGCATCTTAAGGCCGCCGATGACACTGTTGCTGATCAACAGAATGGCCCCAATCCGCATGCCCATAGCGGTATTCACACACCAGTACAGGATGGGCATGAACAGGAAGTAAAAATTCTCATCTCCCAGAAAGGAAAAGAAACGAGAGATGACTAAAAACACATCCCCAAGCTGCTGAAAAAACAGGTTGACCGCAATTTGAAGGTGGAAAAATACTTCCATCCAGTTCTCCCATCGTATCGATATTTGTGACTGATTGATCCGGTTATGATTTGACGGCGAAAGCTGTTTTATTGTACACTCAATAAATGATTAAAGCAGAACAGAGATGGTTTGATATTCCGGCCGTTTTGCTTTTCATGGCAGCACTATGGCTGGTTGGGCTGAGAATTCAGGCAACCGATTGGACCGACAGGCTTTCACTGGTTCAATTCGCGATGCTGATGGCTGCCATTTTAGGCATGGCCCTGGGCGCATCCAAATTTACCCGCTCGGCAGTAATCTGGATGTCGGCGGCTTTCTCGCTGATCGCGCTCACCTGGCTGACCACGCTGTTGCTGCCATCCGGGCTGATTTGGGCAGAAAAACTGCTCAGTCTCAGCCGGCAAGTGAGCTCGTCTCTGGCGAACTTTTTTCGCAATGAGGGCATTCGGGGTTCGCTTTTATTCATGGTGTCACTTCTGTTTGCTTTCTGGTGGCTGGGGTTTTTGGCCGGTTTTCAGTTATTACGCTCCGGTAAACCGTGGATGCCACTTTCCGTCATCTTTGTCACGTTGTTGATCATCGATTACTATCCCCCTGTTGTTCGTTCGCGATATGTGTACACCGGTTTGGTAGTGCTGTTTTTGTTTTTACTGCTGTGCCGCCTGTACTACCTGCAATCACAGCAGCGCTGGAAAGAAAAGCGCGCCATGGTCGATTTTGGGGCCGGTTACGATATCTCACGCAGTATCGCCATTTCTGCCTCACTGCTGTTGTTCGCCGCGTGGGGGATCCCGGGGTTTATCCGAATGCTGACCCCCGGGACCACCGAGCAGCAAAAATTTGTCGATTTCTGGGGGCCGCTGCAGGATCGCTTCGAGAATATGGTCTCCGATTTGCGAGCACCGCGCACCGGCAGCACCGACTTTTTCAACAAGAACCTGTCGCTGGGTACCGAGATTTCCACTGAAGAAACGCCCATTTTCAGCGTCACGGTGTCTGAGCCGCGCGCCCGCGGCTACCGTTATTACTGGCGCGGGTACAGCTATGACCGTTATGAAGAGGGCGGCTGGTCGAATACCGTGGATCAATACCACCTGATCACCTCTGCCGATTGGCCGCAGCAGCTCCCGCAGCAAAACTCGCAGCAGCAGGTTTTTCTGCGTTATACATGGCTGTATCCGCGGTCAAGGATTCTGTATATTCCGGGCAGCCCGCTGTCTATCTCACGCGAAATCAACTGGGTAGCAGAGGATGTGGAGGGCGGGCTTGATGGCGTGACCATCCTTTCCAATGAATCCATATACAAAGATCAGGCCATGCAGGTGGAGGCGGTAGTGAACGTGCCCGCCATGGATGAACTTCAATCCGCCGGACAGGAATACCCCGACTGGGTGACCGAACGCTATCTGCAGGTGCCGGAAGACCTACCGGTTCGTATCAGCGCCCTGGCGGCCGAGATCACCGCCGGGCTGGAAACCCCATTCGAAAAGGCTCAGGCTGTTACCAAATACCTGCGTGATAATATCAAGTATAACAATGTGGTTGAGCCGGCCCCGGATACGGAAGACCCGGTGGAATGGTTCTTGTTTGAAACCAAAGAGGGCTTCTGTAATTATTACGCCAGCGCCGAGGTGCTGATGCTGCGATCTCTGGGGATCCCGGCTCGCATGGCAGTTGGCTTTGCTCAGGGTGAAAAACAGGACCGTGAAAATGAATTTTTGATCCTTCTCAAACACGCGCATGCCTGGCCGGAGGTTTACTTCCCGGGGTATGGCTGGGTGGAATTTGAACCCACGGTCACACAACTACCGCCAGAGATCTACAACGCCATGTATGCCAGTGAGCAAACAGATGGCAACGTGACCGATGAGCAGACAGAAAATTTCCGTGATATGTTTGGCGACGAGCGGTTTGATGAATTCGGCAATGAGGGACTGGACGGGCCGGCCTATTTGCCCAGATTATATGAACCCTGGCAGGAATGGGGTATTCTGACAGCAGTGCTGATGTTGATCAGCCTGATTTTCGCTGTACAGAATTTCACCCATTCGAGCGTGTTTGACCGCCGGATGCCGGTGCTGCTGGAGAACCTGTTTCGCAGGCGCGGCTGGGAAGTGCCCGATTGGGTACGGTTCCTTTCTGTACGCGCCTCGCTGCATCCTGTAGCGCGCTATTTCTCGGAGATTCCATGGATGCTGAAACTGCTGAAAACTGAACTCCCGGCCGGTGATACCCCCGCTGAACAGGTGCAGATTTTGGTGCAGCAGGTGCCTGAAGCAAAAAATCAGGCAGCAGTGCTGTTGCGTGAATATGAGATCTCCACATTCAGCAACCGCTCCGCCGATCTGGAACTGGCACGGAGGGCGCACTCCAGTTTGTGGAGACAGGTGATTCTTTCCAGGGTCCGAAAAGCGGTAGAGCGATAAGCGATCCGGGAAGTGATGGTCGGCCGGCGGGCTCATACCCGTTTAACCATTTCTTTGAGCCTGTACAGGCGGGCGGAAGCCAGCCCCGGAAGCACGCTGGTGAGATAAAACGGGCCAATCCCCTCCAGGCAAAATGAGGCCGAAATATTTCCATGCAGGACCGCATCCAACGGATCGTAGGAATTTTGATACCCGGCCAGAAAACCCCCGCAAAAAGCATCGCCGCAGCCGGTTGTATCCACGACCGTCACAGGATAAGCCGGCACACTCCAGCGGCGTTTAGCAAGACAGTCATACAGATACTGCCCGTTCCGGCCGCGTTTGACCGCAATGATCTCCAACCCATAAACCGCCAGCGCTTCGATCATCTCCCACAACACGGTTGTGCGACCTTTGAACAAGTTCTGCAAATCCTCTTCGGAGGTGTGCAGGATTTTGATATTGCTCAACAGGCGCGGAAGCACATCCCAACCGGAAGCCTTCATGTAGGATTCATGGGTATCCAGGGAGAGATTATTCACACGTCCTTGCAGGTGAGAAATCAGCGTGGCCTGTACTTTGCTTTCCATGGGGCATAAATGGGCTGCTGTGGCATCCAGATAATCGGTGGGTATCTGGTTGAGGGTGATCAACGGCCCGGTATTCGAATTGGCGGTCTTCTGGCGTTGGTGGGTGGGGATGTACCCCAACAGAGCGCGCGGGATGGCAATACCCATTTGCGCGAATTGAGCAATGGGATTCAGGGATTGGTAGCGCTTGTTTTCAAGATAGAAGATAAAGGAACGCAGGTCGATAGTCTTTGGCAGAATGGATACTCCCCTTGCATCCAGCCCGGTCTGATTGAAACGCTCAAACCATTCCTGAGGATAATCTTCCCCCACGCTGCCCACCAGGCCCACACCGCTGTCCCACAATGCCAGGCCGCCGGCCGCATACAACAGGCTGCCACCGGGAATATCAAAATGGGTGTTCCCCTGAGAGGTGATGATGAAATCACGCTCCAGGCTACCGGCGATTATGTATCGAATCAGATGAAAAGCGTCCATGGGCAGGAAAAATAAAACACCTGAGCTTCTGCTGATGGAGGTCAGCGAGGAAGTTCAGGTGATTCGCGGTCGGATTGTTAGACTAATCCTTGGTGGTAATTTCAGAGAGGAGACGCATAAAGGTCAGCAGACCCAGCCCCAGTTTCACGCCGTCAGTGGCAGTGATGGCGGGGGTCACGTTGCGTTTCTCTGCCTGTTGAATCATGATAAACGAGGCCACAATACCGGTGATCAGACCGATCAACCCACCAAAAATGAGAGTTTTTGTTTTCCAGTTGTCCATGTTGCTCCTTAAGATCTTTGTTCGTTACAGGATGGGATTACCGTGTCCTGGTCGATCTTTGCCTGAAGAGCGCTTTAAAACCGCTCCATTTGCTTTTTATGCTGATAATTGGCCTGGCTGCTTTATCGCTGTACCGCCGGACGGTGAAACTCACCCTATCCATAAAATCAGAAACTTTACGGGTATAAACAGGCGTGACATGCAATAATTTCGTAAACAGAAAGATCAACCCCACCACGATCAGGAATACGATAAAGGCTTCCAGAAAGGCCGGGATAGCCAGATAAATGATCGAAATTCCAGCCCATTTGGTATTGAATTCCACGGTTACATCACGGGTTGTAAACAGTACGGTGATCACGCAAAGAAAAAGCATCACCAAAATGGCAGCGAATAACGGAACCCAAATTTGCCAGAGGGTTTGCTTTTTATGCTGTACGTTTGTGAGGGGGGTGGGTTCGAAATCTTCCATGATTGTATTGTAGCATAAGATGAGGCCGGCAAGCGTCAAGCCGTAACATGCAGGAAAAAGTCACAAAATGTTAAAAGTAATGTATAATTAAGCAAATTATATATTTATTGGAGAATGTTTGTAACTGTTGTTTCTATTATTCTTTTACCAGTTACAGGCTGCCCTTCAAAGAAAACCGGTTATTGATCTCACTCTTTGATGGAGTGTTTGGCGAAATGCTTGAGATCCTTTTGGATGGCAGATGATCTGAAGCATCAGCCATAAAATGTCAGAGCAGGAAGAAGAAAGGTATAGGCCCGAGAATTAAAAAAGCAGGGCTCGGGTCGATGAATCTGGACATATTTCATCAAAAACGGATTATCCATGCAAACGAAACTGTTTTCATCAAGCAGGTAAGCCCAACGACGATGTAAGTTTGCTGGAAACGGTCTATTTCCGGTCTTTTGAACGCAGCCAATCTCCTGGTAGAGGATGTTTGAGGCTGCGTTATTGTTTATGGGAAGCAAAATCACTGCCCTGAAGGTTCAAAAACGAGATCCCTCCCGGATCAATGTGTACCTGGATGGTGAATTTGCGTTTGGTATTGATCGTTTGGTGGGCGCCTGGCTCGCAGTGGGGCAGGAGCTCGATGAAAAAAAGAAGGATCAATTAATTCAGGCAGATACCCTTGAAAAAGCGTACCAGAAAGCCTTGCACTTTCTGGATTATCGCATCCGTTCGGAAGCTGAAATTCGCAAGAAATTACAGGAAAAAGGGTACAGCGATGATGTGATTGAGCACATCCTCGCCCGATTGATTGATTCCAGATTTGCCGGCGATACATCATTTGCACAGAACTGGGTTGAAAATCGCACCACCTTCAGACCGCGCAGCCGCAGAATGTTGCGCATGGAACTGCGTCAAAAGGGTGTGGACGAGTCTTTGATCGATCAGGCGCTCGAGAAAGCTCCTGATGAATCGATTCTGGCAAAGAGATTGGGAGAAAAATACGCATATCGGCTCCGTGATGCGGATAAACAGGTTTTCTGCAAAAAGATGGCCGATTACTTGCTGCGCAGGGGGTTTGACTTCTCTATTTCGAAAGAGACAGCATTGCAGATATGGTCAGAACGCACGGAGAGTTCTGACAGTTCATCGATACTTGAAAATGAGGATAATGAGAATGTTTGAGAATACTGGAATCTGGATCATCATCATAATTGCCGTTGTGATTGTGGCTGCTGTGGCAGTCTACTTGATCACACGGAGTTTGATCAATAAATACAAGGAGGATCAAAAGAATAAGGCCGATAACATCATCACCCTTGCAAAGGAGAATGCTCAGGAAATTGAAATTACCGCGCGTGACAATGCTTTGAAAATCAAACAGAATGCTGAGCAGGAGCTTACCCGACGTCGTACGGAGATGGATCGCGAAGACGAGCGCTTGCTGAAACGCCGCTCAGACCTGGATACCCGCATGGAACGCCTGGAACAGCGCGAGGCCAATCTGAATAAACGTCAAAGCACGGTCGACAAGCGCGCCAATGAAGTGGATAAGCAGCATCAGCGGATGCTCGAAGAATTGCAGCGTGTATCGCAAATGACCACCGACGATGCCAAGCAGGAACTGCTCACTTTGGTGGAAACTGATACGCGCAAAGACATGGCCCGCATCATTCGCCAGATTGAGCTGGAAGCCCGACTGGAAGGTGAGAAAAAAGCACGCGAGATCATCGCGGACACCGTTCAACGGATCGCATCCGATCATATAGTTGAAATCACCACCTCGTCCGTCACCCTTCCTAACGAAGAGATGAAAGGCCGTATCGTGGGCCGCAATGGGCGCAACATTCGCGCTTTTGAGCAAGCCGCCGGTGTCGATGTGATCGTGGATGACACCCCTGAAGCAGTGACCATTTCCTGTTTTGATTCGGTGCGGCGTGAAATCGCCCGGCGTGCGTTGGAACATCTGATCCTCGATGGACGCATCCACCCCACTCATATTGAGAAGGTGCTCGAAGAGGAACGCAAGGAAGTTGAAAAAGCCATCAAAGAAGCCGGTGAGGAGGCTGCATTCGACGCCGGTGTGGTGGGTTTGCACCCTGAAATCATCAAGAAAATTGGCCGGTTGAAATACCGCACCTCATACGGTCAGAATCAACTCGCCCACGCGGTTGAGACGGCCCGTATCGCTTCGGCCATCGCTTCTGAATTGGGAGCCAACGCTGATATCGCCCGGATGGGTGGTTTTCTTCATGATTTGGGCAAATCCATGGATCACAACGCAGAGGGAACGCACGCTTCCCTGGGTGCTGAGTTTGCCCGGCGTTATGGCATCAACAAACAGGTGGTCAATATCATCGCGTCGCATCACCATGAGGTGGAGCAGGAATGCGTTGAGGCGGTCATCGTGGAAGCCGCCGATGCCATTTCAGGCGCTCGCCCCGGCGCCCGCCGCGAAGATCTTGAGCAATACATCAAACGCCTGAAAGTGCTGGAAGAGATCGCCAACTCGCACCAGGGTGTGAGTGAAAGTTACGCCATCCAGGCCGGACGTGAAGTACGCATCATCGTCAAACCCGAGGATGTGGACGACCTGGGCGCCATTCAACTTTCACGCGATATTGCCAAGCAAATTGAAGAGAGTATGCAGTACCCCGGCCAGATCAAGGTGACCGTTATCCGGGAAACCCGGGCCGTCGATTACGCAAAGTAACGAACGGGTTCGTCTGAATCTGTTCGTACACCGTCGAATTCTCACCATGCCCGCTGTATAACACCGTATCGGGCGGCATGGTGAGAATTTGCGTTTCAATACTGTTCATCAACGTGTTGTAATCACCACCCAGGTCGGTACGGCCGATGCTGTATCGAAAGATGATATCTCCGCAAAAAGCCGCTTTGGCTTCAGGGCAATAATAAGTGACATGCCCATTGGTATGCCCTGGAGTGGGGAGAACCTTAAACTCCGAGCTCCCAACCGTCAGGGTCTGAAAATCATACAATAAAACCCCGGGAGAAATGCTCAGATCCATTTTGATGCCAAATACACGTGCTTCTCCGCCATTTTGCCAGAGCTGCAGGTCTTTTGCGTGAACCATCAGTTCTACCGGTCCGGAGAGAAACTGGATAATCTGAGAGGCCCCGGCAAAATGATCGAAGTGGGCGTGGGTGAGCCAGATAGCCTGAAGATGAAGCCCCAGTTGGGCAATTTGGTCGATCACCGGACCCGGGGTAAAAGACGGATCAATCACTACCGCCTGGTTGCCGGGTGTATCCCACAATAAATAGGTATTGTTTTCCAGCGGGCCAAGCGTGAACTTTTTAATTTGCAGGGTCATGAACTTCTGTCAGAACCTCTTGTTCTTTATGGGTAAGCAGTCGGGCGGATGCCAGGTTGATCATGAAAGTGATCCCAACCATGATAAGCGCCACCGGATAGATCAAATCCGGTTTGATTTCATACAACACGCCCGCAAGCAGCGGCGCCAGAATCACAGCGATCGAATTGCAGGTGGATATAATGCCGTAGGCCAGACCCATCTCATGGGGAGGGGTCAGTGAGCGCGCGACCGATATGTACATGGATTGATAGATACGGTATCCGCCGCGCAGGAAGAAACCGATGGCATACCATCCCAGGCCGGTTCCTTTCCACATGGTCAATGAGAACATGGACAGGAAGGCGTGCCCGATCAACAGCCCGATTAACGGGCTGCGGCCGCCAAAGACCAGTGAGATCACGGCATTGCCTAGGCTGCCGATGGACCCCAGAAAGCCGATCTGTGACAATGATAGCTGATGCACATTCTGCAGATAATTGGAGGTCAGCGGTTCGGCCAAGTAACCGGAGAACAGGCTGATAAAGCTGATACCCAACAGCATGACGAAGGAGCGGTTATGCAGCAGACTGGTCCGTTTTTGAGCGGTTTCGTGATGTTCCACCCGGTCAGGCCGGGTAAAGAAGACAATCAGGGAGGAAAGGGCAAACGCGACAGTGGAAATTCGATAAATCAGGCCCAGTCCGGCGCTCTCACCAATTCGTCCGCCGAGCGTGGGGCCGATCAACGCGCCCAGGTGATAGGCTGCTGATACGATGGTAAGCGCCCGGGCCACATTCAGCTTGCCGCGGATTTTTGTGATATAGCTGTTGGTGGCGGCGCTGCAGGCCGAAAGACCATACATCACATAGCCAATCGAGAAGGCCAGCAGAGAGGAGGAAAATGCCATCACAAGGGTGCAGGCTGTTCCCAGGATCCATGAAAACATCATCACCTTACGGGTGCCGATTCGGTCGGCGATAAACCCGCCGGGGGCCTGAACCAGCATCATGGCCAATCCGTTGAGCGCGATGATGGTACCGATGAGAACCGGTGACGCGCCCAGTTGTTGCAGATACAGGGGCTGGAAATAGAAGAACAGACCTTCGCCGATACCCCATATGAAAAAAGACAAAGCGATCAGGATGAAATCTCGCATAAAGTCAGGCCTGAGAGACCCGCTGGATAAATTGGGCTGTCTTTTCGAAGGCGAGGGTTCGGTCGGTGTCGCGGGTGATCACATGTCCGCTGTTTTGGACGAAAAAGATTTCTTTATCAGCGCTGCCCAAGTGCGCATAATGGAGCTGAGCGTGTTCCTGGGGCACCGATCCGTCATGAGTCGATTGGATCAGCAGAGCAGGTACTTTCACCTTCGGCTCACTGACATACATGGCTGCCACCACTTTCAACAACTCGGGTATGGCAGCGGTGGGCCAGCCGGGATACGCTGAATGTCCGATGGCGTTGGCAGGGTCGTGCCAGTCGCTTTCGCCTTTCCCGGCCATGGGCATAAAGTATTTCACCACCGGGATGAGGGGGATGCGCCAGTCAGTTGGGAGCCGGTAAGGGGTGGATATGGCAACCAATCCATTGACGGCATAGCGTTCCGCCGCGATGATGGAAAGCAGGCCGCCCATGGATAACCCAATTACATACACCTGGCTGCAGGTTTGTTGCAGCAGATCAATCCCATCCTCTACCGAAGCCAGCCAATCATGCCATTTGCAGCGGACCAGGTCTTCCGGTGATGTGCCATGCCCGGCCAGACGGGGGGCATAGATGGTCCAGCCAAATGGACGCAGGTACTCACCCATCAGACGCATTTCGCGCGGGGTGCCGGTAAACCCGTGTATCAGAAGGCATCCAATCTGGTTTCCCGGAAAGCAGAAGGGCTCCGCTTCATGACTGATGAGAGGGGTGGTGATGGTTTTCATACAAAAAGGTTATATTCTGAATAATTCTCGCGGCAGGCTGGTAAGGCATTCACCGCCGTCTGCCCGCACGACCACATTATCCTCGATGCGAATGCCGAATTTCCCCGGCAGGTAGATGCCCGGCTCTACCGTGAAGGTCATCCCTTCTTCAAGCCGGATGGCATTCTGGCCAGTCATATAAGGCGGCTCATGGCCTTCCATGCCCAATCCATGCCCGGTGCGGTGTGTGAAGTACTGGCCAAAATCGGCCTGCTCGATCACCCCGCGCGAGGCGTTATCCACGTCGAAAGCCGGTGCGCCGCTGCGAGCGGCTTTTTGGCCGGCGGCATTGGCATCGATCACAATTTGAGCAACGCGGATTAATTCCGGATTGACTTCTCCCACGGCCAGCGTGCGGGTGATATCGGAGCAGTACCCGTTATAACGGGCGCCCCAATCTACCACCACCAGGTCGCCGGGTTCCAGCCGGCGTTCACCGGGAACCGCGTGCGGGTTGGCGCCGTTTGGACCGCTGGCGATAATGGGCAAAAACGGGAAATTGGGCTCCGAACCATGCTTGAGCAACTGGCTCACCAATTCGGCGGCCACTTCTTTTTCGGTCATCCCGGCCGAGATGTTTTTCAGCATGGCCAGGAAGGCCTGCTCGGCGATTTGAGCGGCTTTGCGCATACTGGTAATTTCTGCCTCGTCTTTTCTCATGCGCATGGTCTCCCAGCGAGGGGTGGCGGACACAAACCGGGTGGAAGGGCTGGCCTCTTCAAGCAAGCGAAGTTCTCTTACCCGCATGCTTAACGGTTCAACAGCCAGTTGTCTGTCAGCCAGACCGGCAAAGGCGGCCGCGCTTTCAAAGGCTGTATGCCATTGTTCGGGATCCTCGCCAAAAGTGAAGGGCTTGATGTTGAGCGTGTTGCCGGCCAGTTTTCCGGCTTCAAACTCAGGCAGAATCAAAACGGGCTGCCGGCCTTTGATCAGGATGAGCACCTTGGGGCGTTCATCGGTGTGATACTGCAAACCGGTCAGATACGCAAAGGTAGGCCCGGGGATTAACACCGCGCCGTCGAGGTGATCCTGCTCCAGGATAGAGTACATCAAATCCAGCCGTTGTTGAACCATGCCTGCTCTCCCATTTGTTCCGTCAATCTGGTCGTTGTTTGTGTTGATGGTTGAGCCCTATTATAATTCAAGCGACGTGTGCCGGTGGCTGGGGGTGATGAGCT
>DAISXR010000079.1:0-16077 GCA_036825755.1 Anaerolineaceae bacterium | reverse complement strand
GCGAACGCCTGAACAACCTGCCCGGTCAGATGTCGGGCGGTCAGCAGCAGCGCGTGGCCATCGCCCGAGCATTGATTCACAACCCCAGCCTGGTGCTGGCCGATGAACCCACCGCCAGCCTGGATACCGAACGCGCCTATCAGGTGGTGGAAACCTTTGCAGGGCTGATCCACGAGCAGAAGCGAGCCGGCATCATGGTGACCCACGATCTGCGCATGTGCGAGTATGTGGACCGGGTGCTGCAGATGCGTGACGGCAAGCTGGTGGAGATTTTCAGCAGCCGCGATGATATCCTGCGATTGGCTCGCGGGGGAAGACATTGAAATAACAGCTGGTTGAAAAAAGCCTGAATCCCAAAGAACAGATTCAGAGGAATTTGATAAAAATAAAAAGATCCGCTTGCATGGACTGCACTCCAAAAGCGGATCTTTTTTGATTGCCTTTTTCAAACACAGGTAAGAGTTCAGGCTGCTCTGCACACCCCGATCTCCTGGACGATATCGGGGCGGGTTTATCCCTGGGCGAATTTCTCTTCCCATTGATGGATCATCGCGTGCAGTTGCTCGTGGACACCATGCCCGATGACGCTTTCCTCGAAGCGCTCAAACTTCTCGGCCAGATCGTCCTGCTTGTCGTCGTCCAGCAGCGAATCCGCCATGGTGAAGAGGATATTATTCTCTTTGGCAATGTGATTCTGCAACAGTTCGCGGTATTGTGTTGCGGCAGTCTTGAAGCCGCCCAGATCTCTGGCTTCAAGCGATTGGCTCATTTGGGCGATAAAATCCCGCCCCAGTTCGTGCTCATGGAGCATCACTCCAACCGGCCCGCTCTCCGTTTTTACGCCTTTGGCGTTCAACTCGGGGAACAAAAAGCCCTCTTCTTTGCCGTGGTGGCATTTATCTGCGAAAATTTGTAAAAAGTGCACCAGTTCGCCGCCGAATTCCAGTACAGCGTCGTCCTTTTGTGCAGTGCTCGAAAAAGCCTTATCCATGATCTCGAAAACATGGAGGATCGCATCGTGTTCATTCAGTAAATCCTGCGTCGCTTTTCCCATTTTTATCTCCTTTTCCTGTTTGAAGGATTATCTTTTCATATTCATCGTATCCAAAAAAGGATTTTCCGACCATGATCTGGATCAAATAAGTGCAGTCAATCCATCACCCGTGATGATCGATGATAGGACATACCGACGGAAGATGATCCGTGTTGATACTATAATTAGTCCATAACCCGGTAATAAAAAAAATCCGATACGCCGCAATCCGGCGCGTCTTTTATGAATCCTCCGGAAACCTCACGGGTACAGGATACTTTTCTCCAGGAGATGCAGAATGGAAATTAATTACAACCGCTGTAATGTTTCAAAACGGATACAAAATGAAATTGTCCGGGCGAAAGGCGATCAGTTTTGGGATGAATTATGTCAGGGCATTACCATCCCTTTCGACTCGATGGAAAGTCAGCAGTGCAGTAAGTGTATGAAAATTTTTATGGAGAAATTTGAGAGCGTGCTCCCCGCTGAAGAAATCAAATCCATTCTGGTCAACGTGCGTCACGATCTTCGCCCGGATGATTTTTCCTGGGCAGTAAGGTTATTCAATCGCATCGGGAACATCGATCGGTTTGCCGTCGAGCTTCAGAAAATCGGGATCAGCGAATATTTTTCCGGTTATGCGAAAGATGCTCAATATGGTGATCCGCAAATCTCTCAGCGGATGATCGAGTATGTTAATCACTGTGAGCAGATTTTTTACGGCCGGCGTTATGGAGATGTGATCCTGGCGCAAGCTGTCCCGGCCGATCTTGGGGGATTCCTTCAGGCTGCCGATGATGAACACAGACATTACGCTTTGTGTCATTGCCGGTTTGCGCGTGAGTCGATTCTACAGGATGGAGGGTGCGTATCCCCGTTGTTATGTGAATGCAGCCTTGGCCATACCATGATCCTGTGGGAAACGGTTCTGGATCGCAAACTGGAAGGAGAGGTGGTTGAGTCGGCGCTGAATGGCGGAAACCGCTGTCTGTTCAGGATCAAACTGCCGGCAGATGTGCTGGAACGATGGACATAATGGGATAGGCGGCGATCCACTCCTGTTTATATCAATACAAGGTTTTCACTCTCCATTTTTCTGCCAGACAACAAAACGGAGAATCTATTACCGAGCAGACTCATCGCTCCCTGAGTAAAGATTGATGAGATATTTCCTGTGATAATTTCCTGGACATTCGTGGGTTAAAATATAAAAAAAACCTTCGTTTCCAAATTATCTGAAACGAAGGCTATCCACTGCCTGTGCCCCCAAGGAGATTCGGACTCCTGTTTTGGCCTTGAGAGGGCCACGTCCTGGGCCGCTAGACGATGGGGGCAGAACAACGCACAAATTTTATCATGCGGCCTGACACGTGTCAACAAAAAACCGGCTGGAAGCGCAAGATTATTTATTTCATGCGTCCAGCCGGTTGTAAGTCCATCCAATATTACTGTTTGACGAAGTTGATGATGAGCAGGTTCTTTAACTTATCGGCATAAGTATCGATGGTGACGGGATTGCTGATCTGCACCCCTGACAGCGAATAAAGCGTGATGCTCAGCTTATCGGTGGAGGCCAGCGGCGTGGTTCCCAACACAATCTCGAAACCTCCGGCTCCGTAATCGGTATTGGCTCCAGTCTGGGTGGATTTATTGATGGTCACTCCATTGAGCGTGCCTTTGACCACCACCAAAATTTGATTAACCGGTACGCCGTTTTCGTTGAACACCTGACCGCCGATACCCATCCAGTTATTTCCCGCTTCGGGGTGTGCGAAATTGGGAATGTAATACGGGCTGCCGCTTTGAACCTTGTAATACGACGAGGGATCTGGTGTGGCGAGAATGGTGGATGGGGTAGGGGTGGCTGTTCCGATTACCTCGGAGCCATCCGACCAGACCTGAACCTCGGCGATGGTGAGGTAATTGGTGGCGTTCAACTGCACACGCACATACCGACCGGTGCGGTTGATGTTGATGTTGGAGGGTCTGCCGGCTTTGCCGGAGAAGTAGTAGGAACTCACCCCGGACTGAGCCTTTGTGGTGGCCAGGCTGGTGGAGGTAAAGGGCACATCCGAGACGAACACATAGAAACCGGTCAGACGGGTGTCGCAACAATCGGTGCGGTTCCAGATGGAGATTTTACTGATGTTCTGGACAGAACCGAGATCCACCTGCCACCAGGGTTTGGCCAGATATTCGGTGTGAGCCACCGACTGATTGAAATAGTTTCCGTCGGTGTTGCCGTCCACGGCCATGGAAGGCAGCCCGAGGTTGGTGCGGTTCTTATACACGCTCAACTGGGTGGCCGGCATGCCGATGGCGATGTTGGTCAGACCCTGCCCATCCGGGGTGGAGGTAGCGGTAGCCGTTGAAGTGGATGTGGCCGTGGCTGTGGATGTGGAAGTGGCCGTCGGTGTGGAAGTAGCGGTGGGAGGGACCGGGGTCCGGGTTACAGTCTCAGTTCCGGTTGCCGGAACCGAGGTGTTGGTGGAAGTCGGCGTGGATGTGGCTGGCACGGGAGTCTGACTGCTGGAGGTTGTCCCGTCCGGAGACCAGACCTGAACCTCGGCGATGGTGAGGTAATTGGTGGCGTTCAACTGCACACGCACATACCGACCGGTGCGGTTGATGTTGATGTTGGAGGGTCTGCCGGCTTTGCCGGAGAAGTAGTAGGAACTCACCCCGGACTGAGCCTTTGTGGTGGCCAGGCTGGTGGAGGTAAAGGGCACATCCGAGACGAACACATAGAAACCGGTCAGACGGGTGTCGCAACAATCGGTGCGGTTCCAGATGGAGATTTTACTGATGTTCTGGACAGAACCGAGATCCACCTGCCACCAGGGTTTGGCCAGATATTCGGTGTGAGCCACCGACTGATTGAAATAGTTTCCGTCAGTGTTGCCGTCCACAGCCATGCCGGGGAGGCCTATGTTGGTGCGGTCTTTAAACACGCCGGATTGAGTGGCCGGCATGCCGATGGCGATGTTGGTCAGACCCTGTGCGATCGAGGTGGGGCTGGATGTAGGTGTGCGAGTAGCCGTGGGTGTTCGAGTATACGTGGGCGTGCGAGTAGAAGTGGGCGGAACTGGCGTTTTAGTGACTGTGGAGGTGGCAGTAGGAGGTTTGGTTGTGGGGGTATTGGTGGCGGTGTTGACAGGCTCCCATTTGATCGCATCAAAACGTACCTTGCCGCCCGATCCGCCTGTATAGTCGGTGAGCATCACAGCGGCTGAACCCACTCCAAAGTTATAGGTTCCCAGCAGGACAAATTTGTCTCCGGTACTGGATTGATTTACCGCAACGGTAGCAGCTCCGCCGGAGTAAAAGATCTTGTATTTTGCATTGGTGGTATTTGTACTGTCTGATGGCCAGTAAGCGTAGACCCGGTATTGGCCGGCGGTTTTGATATAGGTTCCCCAGATAGCCCAATTGGTCGATTTGGCTGAAGTACTCATCTCGTACGTCCAGAACGAGCTGCCGCCATAGCCGCTCTCGACCGGATACCAGTAGCTGCGGTAGAACAATTGCGTCTGGGCTTCGCCGATATCTGCGATGTTATCACCGGCCCACATCCACTCGCTGTCACCCCAGGTATCATTCACCGAGGTTGACCACCAGCCAAACGGGTCGACCGCTTTGTTTGCGCTCACCAGCCGTAGACCAAAATGGAGATGGGCCCCGCTGGATTTGCCGATGTTGCCGCTGTAACCCACCAGATCGCCGGCTTTTACCGTTTGCCCGTATTCCACCACAATGGGGTCCATATGCCAGTAGGCGGTGCGGAATCCGTTGGCATGGTCGATGTACAGACCACTGTCCACTGTACCGGCGGATTCATCGGTGTTGTAGTATTTATACACCACCGTGCCGGCCGCCGCCGCATAGATGGGCATACCGGCGCCGGTCTTGTAATCGATGCCGTTGTGCCCGCCATAGCAACTAACGCCCAACGCACAGGTGGAAAAACTGGCTCCGGTGATGGTTTTCCCGTCAAAACGCAGGATACTGTCATCAAACACGCTGGGAACCGCGTGATCAAAAAAACTGTTCACCGCGATATTGCTGCTTTCTATTTGCTTGAAAGGCAGTTGCAGAAATGGTTCGATACCGGTGATTGCGTGCGGATCCGTTTCCTGTTTCTCGATCGAGGGATCCACACCAAAGAGCTGCTGGTAGGCAGATTTCCAGGCGGAAAGTTGTTCGGCCAGACCGGTTTCGGTCTCATTGCTTTCAGCCAGCAAATAGGCCAGCGCATAGGTGGCCGAGTTGATGTCGCTCAAGGTCACCTGCGTCCCGTTGGAAAGCGTTACGCTACGGCTGCCTTCCAGATATTTTACGTAGCCGTCCCAAAGGGTCTGGGTCATGTTCTGCACAAACGGGGTGAGCAATTCAGACGGCTGCTGATCCAGCCAGCCCATTATCTGTAAGCTGACCAGTAGAACCTTGGGGTTCACACCAAAATCTTTGGTCTGGCTGGCGAGCCAGATGATTTCAGAGGCTGATATGGTTTGATCTGAAAGGGTTTCAGTATAGGTTGTCAGCGGGCTGTTCAGGTTCTGCAAGGTGGATTGGATGGATTCGGTGTAATAGCCTTCTTCAGCCGTAAAAAAAATATTCTCAGTCAGGATGGCCTGGTTAAGTGCCGCACTGGCCGAAAAAGGGGTACACATCAAAAAAATCAACAGAAGGGGCAGAACGCGAATAGCTCGTTGGGTGAATTGTCTCATCAGGTATGGCTCTCCAATGGTATGAACTGCCCGCCTGATAGAAAGCCGGCCGGGAGTTCGATTGATCGAAAATTGGTAGAAAAGGAGATGCAAGTTCAGGGCCAAATTGTCAAAGCCCAAACGGGCAGGTTGGAAGTACGCCATACCTGCACGACCTGGCGGGAAGCGCTCATGCACATAAATCCTTGACAGAATTGTGAAGAAAACGTCTATAATATCAACAATTCAGGTGCATCGTCACATCAACAGGGGCAACCATCTGAAAAAATCTTTCATCGGTAAACATACGAAAAGCGATCAAACCTTATCATTAAGTTTGTCTTTACGCCGGCAAATTGGGGGGATGCAGCAGGTCATGGTTGGGGAACATATCCTTACGCAGCAGCGTCATTATTACGGTCCACCGTAATTCGGAGCGTCGTATACCGGAGATTGCTGATCAGGGTATTCCGTTACCCCTACAGGATTCTGCAGTGGATATTTTTCATCCAGGCATCCTTTGTTGCATGTTGAATATTCAGATTTTATTTGGGAGTACAGCGAATGGTTGAAACAACGACAGTAAACACGAAAGAAATCACACAAAAAGCTGAATGGTCCTGGCTGGCAGGCATTTTCCTGAAACCCCGCAAGACCCTCAAGAAAATTGTCGAGGCGGAAAAAGCGGTCTGGTTCCCCGCGCTGCTGGTTTTGTGCGTGACCGCCATTATTCTGGTGATCGCCAATGGGATCATCCGCCAGCGGATCGGTCTGGATAATCCTGCCACATTGCCTGAATACTTTCAGTACTACAGCCAGGAACAGCAGCAGCAGTTTATGAACGCGCTTCAGGCTACCAACAGTACCGCCTTCATCTTTATTCTTCCCGCCATGGCCGCCATTGTGAAGGTCTGGGCAGGGTGGCTGATCGTGGGCAGTCTGGTCTATCTGGCTTTAACCGCCATTGGCAGCGCAGTGAAAGCCGGCACAGCCCTGAATCTGGTTGCATGGGCAAGCATGCCAATCGCCTTGCGGGATTTGATCCGCGCCGTTGCGGTGATCAGCAGCTCTAAACTGATCCAGGCGGAGGGATTATCCGGTTTTACCCCGGAAGGAACCGGGAATTTCCTCATCTTCCTGAACGCCCTGCTCACGCTGGTGGATCTGTACTGGGTCTGGCAGGTGGTGTTGGTCAATTTGGGCGGGCGGGCAGCCGGTAAGGCATCCACCGCCAAGACAATCACCGGTTTAACGCTCACTATGGTCATTATCCTGGTTTTGCAGGCCCTGGTTGGCTTTGGGATCGCGATACTGGGCAATAACGTGACCGCAGTACAGGTATTCATCTAATGACGGCTGAACCTATCATCAAAACTGAAGGGCTATACCGCACCTTCCAGATGGGCAACAACAAGTTCAATGCCCTGGCCGGTGTAGACCTGGAGATCGCTCGAAATTCTTTTTGCTTTGTCATGGGCCCGTCAGGCTCAGGCAAGAGCACGCTTCTTCATTTAACAGGAGGACTCGATCGCCCGACCTCCGGGAAACTGATCGTCAATGGAACGGATATTGCCCAGATGGACGAAAATCAGCTTTCGCATTACCGGCAAAAGACGATCGGATTTGTTTTTCAGTCGTTTAACCTGGTACCCGGCTTAAGCGTGCTTGAAAATATTGCCTTCCCCATGCGTTTTAACGGCACGCCGGTCAAGCAGCGCCAGCAGATCGCTTCTCAGTTGATGGAGCAGGTGGAGCTGCAGCCGTGGGCGCATCACCGCCCCCACGAACTCTCAGGCGGGCAGCAGCAGCGCGTGGCCATGGCGCGCGCGCTGGTGAATGATCCTGCCATCATTCTGGCCGATGAACCCACCGGTAATCTCGATTCAAAGAGCGGCGATGTGATTATGGAGCTGCTCAGCCGTTTTCATCAAAGCGGCAAAACCATTCTGGTGGTCACGCATGATTTCCGCCTGACCAAATACGCCACCCAGGTGATTCAACTGCTGGATGGCAAGGTAGTCAACGGTAATTCGCACAACGCTGCCGCTGAATCACCAAAAGCAAACACCACACAACCCACCCTGGAGGGACAGGTATGAAGAAGAATCAATTCTTAAAGGTCATTTTTATTTCCATTGCAATGCTGTTCATGCTGGCATTTGCAGTTTCTCCGGCCAATGCCATGTGGGATTTATCCGGGGCGCCTGATGGAGAGGTTGTTAACAACAGCCATGCCTTGCAGGAAGCAACGGATACAGGCGGTCGGCCGGTAATTGTGGTAAAGAGTTATTACACCGAACCGGGAGCCGTCACCGCCGGTTCTGAATTTACCCTCTTTATCGAACTTAAAAATAATGGGCAGGAAGATGCCAAAGATCTCGTTCTGACCTTCTCTGCCACCAATTTTTCGCCGATGGACACCGGCGGTGTCCTCACCCGGGGTTCACTGCCTGAGGATGGCGGCACTCATACCTTCAAGCAAACCTTTTACGCGGCGCCGGGTTTGTGGGGTTACGTTGTGGAACCCTTATCGCTGACGGTGAGTTATGTTGATGCAGTGAACGGGACCGCTTATACAGAAACATTCAACATCAGCATTTCACTGGCACCGGTGGAGTATGTTGCTCCTACTGCCACGCCAACCGTGAGCGTCTCACGCCCGCGGCTGCTGGTAACCCAGGCGAAGACCGATATTGAGGTGCTGCAGCCCGGGTCACAGTTTGAGCTGTTCCTCGATATCGCCAACCTGGGCAGCGAGACCGCTCGCAGTGTCAACATGGTGGTAGGCGGCGCTTCCGTGCCCGTGCCGGACGGCACATCCACACCGGGTGGAAGCTATTCGGCTTCCGGCGGTGATTTTGCCAATTTCTCACCTCTGGGTGGATCCAACGTGCAGTCTCTGGGAGATATCAACGTTGGTTCAACCTTCACAGCCTCGCAGCCATTGATTGTGAATGTGACCACAGTCCCGGGAGCCTACACGCTGAAGATTTCGCTGGTTTACCTGAACGCCCGGGGAGAGACACTGGTGGATGACCAGGTGGTCACGCTGCTGGTCAAGCAGGTGCCCATGGTGAATATCAGCTTTTACCGTGAACCCGGCGATTTGTTCACTTTTCAGCCCAATATGCTGCCCATCCAAATTGTGAATGTGGGCAAGAAGAGCGTCATCCTGGGATCCATGAAAATCACCGCGTCCAACGGGATGATTGAAAACAACACACTCCAGGTGGGTTTCCTGGATACCGGCGGATACCTGACGCAGGATGCCATGCTGACGCCCGATATGGCCGGTGAAGTAAACCTGACCGTCACTGTGGATTATGTGGATGACTTCAACCAGCCGCAGACCATCACCCAGGAATTGACGGTGAATGTGATCGACATGCCGGCCCCCGAGATCATTGAAGATCCCGGCATCAGCAACCCCATCGACCAGATGCCCACCGATGAGACCTTCTGGCAGAAAGTTGTACGCTTCTTCAAGGGTTTGTTCGGCCTTGACAGCAGCCCCACAAAGCCGGATATGATGGAAGGCATGCCCATGGAAGGTGAGATCATTCCGGAAGATGGATCTGTTCAGGTAGCACCGCAGAAAGGCCCCTAGGGGATTCCTTCCCTATGAAATTTTCTGATCTGGTTTCTCTCATTGTTGCCAACCTCAGCCGGCGTAAGGGGCGGGTCGCCCTTACGGCCGTGGGTGTCATCATCGGTACCGCTGCCGTGGTGGTGCTCGTTTCTCTGGCGATGGGTTTGCAGCGGAATGCCACATCCTCGTTGTATGGTATCGGCGAACTGACGCAGATCCAGGTGTATCCGTCCTATCAGGAAACCATGAAATCCGATGGTACACCCAATTTTGCGCCCATCACCGAACAGGCGCTGGCGGATTTTGCCGCCATTGAGGGCGTGGAAAAAGTGATCCCGCGCGATTACATTATGGGCGGCACCGTAATGAAATACAAGGACCTGGAAGGGTACTCCAGCCAGATTGGCATCGGCGTGGATGACCTGGCCGATCTGGGATACACCACCATTGAGGGCGTCACCACACTGGATCGAGGCACGGTGGTCATTGGTTCGCAGGTGAAGAACAATTTCTATGATCCCAACCCGCGCCCCGGTGACACGATGCCGGAACCGCCTGAACTGTACGGCGAAACGATCAAGATGACGCTGCTCAAATATGATTCTGAGGGCAATGAAATCCGCCGAACGGTACAGCTTCGTGTAGCCGGTGTACTGACCGAGACGAGAGGCGAAGCAGACTGGTCCATGTATGTCCGGCTGGATGAAATGACCGGCTGGAATGAATGGCTGATGGGTAAACGCATCAACCGATCCAAAGATGGTTACAACATGGCTATTGTCAAGGCCACCGATGTGGATGTGACCACCGATATTGTAGATACCATCACCGGAATGGGTTTCAGCGCCTACACACCCCAATCTTTTATCGAGGGGATCAACAGTTTCTATATCATTCTGCAGGTTGGGTTTGGCGGTATCGGCGCGATTGCCCTGTTTGTGGCGGCCATTGGTATTGCCAACACCATGGCGATGGCCATTCTGGAGCGCACACGCGAAATCGGTCTGATGAAAGCGGTAGGGGCCACCAACCGCCAGATCATGGCTATCTTTTTAGGAGAGGCCTCCGGTATCGGGTTGATTGGCGGGATCGGGGGCGTGGTGCTGGGATGGAGCGTGGGCCAGATTGTGAATGTGTTGGGGCAGGTGTATCTGGCTTCGCAAATCACCCAGGAAACCTATTATGGTTCCACCGCCATATCGGTGTATACACCGGTCTGGCTGCTTGTGTTCACATTGATTTTTTCAACCATCATCGGGTTGCTGTCCGGTATCTATCCGGCTCTCAATGCCGCCACCATGCCGCCCATCACAGCCCTGAAATACGAATAAGTTGTTTTTTGGCAATTCACCCGATGCAAACATAGCTTTGCATCGGGTTTTTCATTAAAATAAGATTATCTGAGGTGGAGGTATACCGGGTATGATCCGAATCCTGCATGTCAAATCGAACAATTCCAGTGAAACCCACGATGATCTGGCAAAAATTCCAAATTTTCTTGCCGATCAAAAAGGATTTTTCTGGCTGGATATCTTCGATGAACCGATCGAGAAAGTAACCGATCTCTTCACCAATATATTCAAGTTTCACCCGCTGGCTATTGAGGACGCGCTGGTGCAGATGCATGTGCCCAAGATCGACGACTGGAATGAGTATGTGTACATTGTTCTGCACTCGGTCACCTTTGATAAATCGGAAGATGACCTGCTGGGTTCACATGAGCTGGATATTTTTATGGGGCACAACTACCTGGTGACGTATCACACGGAGGTCTTTGAGGCGATCAACCTGCCCTGGGAGAACGCCGTGCGGGATGAACGTGTGTATACACAGGGTGTGGGGGGGCTGCTGTATAAGGTGCTGGAAGAAATGGCCACCCAGTTTATGCATATCATCGACCGGCTGGATGACCTGGTGGAAACCATCGAGCAGGAGATCTTCACCCGCCCGGACTCTTCGTTACTGTCATTGTTGTTTACAACCAAACGCTCCCTGCTGACTCTGCGGCGCATCCTCACCCCCCAGCGTGAGGTGGTGAATAAACTGGCCCGCGGCGATTATGAAGTGGTTGACCCGAACGACCGCTCCTATTATCGCGATGTGTACGATCATTATGTGCGACTGCACGATATTAGCGAAAGCATGCGTGATCTGGTGGGTGGCGCGTTGGAGACTTATCTGTCGGTGGTGAACAACCGCATGAACGATATCATGAAGACGCTCACGATCATCACCACCTTTTTCATGCCGATTTCGTTTGTGGCGTCATTCTTTGGCATGAATTTCTTTGCACCTCACGACGATCTTCTGGTTTTCACGAGCCCGGTTAGTTTTGCAGTTACCATGGCCGTCATCATCGGAACACCCGTATTTATGTTTTTCTGGCTGAGAAGCCGGAAGTGGCTTTAGGCATCTTTCACTCATCATATTTGCAGACAGAAGGTATAATTAGCCGATCTTGTCGACCGGAGGAAGAAATATGTATAAGACCCATACCTGTGGTGAACTTACCAAAAAATCAATCGGTGAAACTGTCAAATTGGCAGGTTGGGTGCATCGATACCGTGATCATGGTGGAATCCTCTTCTTTGACCTGCGGGATCGTTTTGGAATCGTTCAGGTTGTCATCGATCCGGAAAGCCTGGGTCAGCAGTATAAGACCGCTGAACAGGTACGCGCCGAATGGGTGATCCAGATTGAAGGTGTGGTGCGCGCCCGACCCTCGGGCGCGGAAAATCCGCACATGATTACAGGTGAAGTTGAAGTCGTCGCAAAATCCATTAACGTATTGAGCCCGTCCAAACCGACGCCCTTCCTGATTAACAAAGACGATCCGGTGGACGAGAACTTGCGTTTGAAATACCGCTATCTGGATATCCGGACCGAACGTATGGTGCGGAACTTAACGATCCGCCATCGTTTTGTCAAATTCATCCGTGATTATCTGGATGCGCGGAACTTCATGGAAATCGAAACTCCCATTCTGTTCAAGACCACACCGGAAGGCGCCCGCGATTATCTGGTGCCGTCACGCGTGTACCCGGGTCAATTCTACGCGCTCCCGCAATCTCCTCAGCAGTTGAAGCAATTGCTGCAGGTGGCCGGTATTGAGCGCTATTTCCAGATCGCGCGCTGCTTCCGCGATGAAGATCAGCGTGGCGACCGCCAGCCTGAATTTACCCAACTTGACCTTGAGATGTCGTTTATCCACCGCGAAGATATCCTCAAATTGATCGAAGGAATGTTCACGGAATTTGTGCAGAAACACCTGCCCGAAAAACATCTGTTCCAGACCCCCTGGCCCCGCCTGACCTATCAGGAAGCCATGGATCGCTATGGAAAGGATAATCCGGATATTCGCTTTGGGCTGGAGCTGAAGAGTTTCACCGATCTGTGCGGAAAGACCGGTTTCAAGGTTTTCGATCAGGCTGCTGAACTCGGGCAGCAGGTGCGCGGCATCAACGCCAAAGGGCTGGGTCACTATAGCCGCAAGCAAATCGATGAGCTGAACGCTTTTGCCCAGCAGCACGGCGCAAAAGGCCTGGCTTATCTGGCCATTTCACCTGAAGGTGAGCAACGTTCCTCCTTCACCAAATTCCTCACCCCTGAGGCGCTCGAACAGATTATGACCCGCATGGAAGCTCAAAACGGTGATCTGCTGCTGTTTGTGGCCGATAAACCGGCCATCGCCAACGATGTGCTGGGCCGTCTGCGCGTGCAGTTTGGTGATCTGCTCAACCTACGCGATCCGGACACTCTGGCTTTCTGCTGGGTGATCGACTTCCCGTGGCTGGTCTGGCTTGAAGACGAGAAACACTGGGATCCCAGCCATCACATCTTCACCGCGCCGGTGGAAGAGGACATCCCGTTGATCGCCACCGATCCGGGCAAGGTACGCGGACAGCAGTATGACCTGGTATTGAACAACTACGAGGTGGGCGGTGGTTCCATCCGGATCCATGACGGCGACCTCCAGAAAACCATGTTCAAGCTGGTGGGGCTCGAGCCCGAGGTATCGAATGAACGCTTTGGGCACATTCTGGAAGCCTTTGAATACGGTGTGCCGCCGCATGGAGGTATCGCGCCGGGCATCGACCGCCTGTGCATGATCTTCACCGGCGAGTCGAACATTCGCGAGGTGATTGCGTTCCCCAAGAACCAGGCCGCCCGTGATGTGATGAGTGACGCGCCGTCAACCGCCTTACCCGAACAACTGCGTGATCTGCATGTGAAAATCGTTGAAGATTAAAGAATTGCAGCAGCAGCTTACCGGAGACACCCGTCCTCCGGTAAGCTGTTGTTATCTACAGCCTTGACCTGTGATCATTTGCGGTTATAATTCAATGATTGAATATTGGCTATGACCAATCAACCCGACTTGCAACATGATCTGAATATTCTGGACAGGATAGAACAGGACCCAGAAACCACCCAGGCTTCGCTCGCCTCGCAATTGGGCGTAGCCGTAGGGACGATCAACTGGCATTTAAAACGTTTGATCGACAAGGGATACATCAAGGTCCGCCGGGCACAGCGCCGAAAGCTGAAATATATCATCACGCCGGAAGGGATTTCTCACCGAGCCAGATTGACGCTGGATTACATCAACACCTCGTTTCACCTGTTTCGCTTGGTTCGCGAACGCATGATTGCTGCGTTGAATGAGCTCGGCGCATCGAGTACAAAATATGTCCGGCTGCAGGGCAACGGGGATGTGGCTGAAGTGTGCCGGCTCACCTGTATCGAGCAGGGTTTTCTTGTTCTGGTTGACGATGATCCTGAGCCGGATGGTTCGGTGGCCCATTTTCGGATTGTCGATTTGCGCATCATCCATGACTCTCCTGACGGGCAGATTGCAAAACATCCTGCCGGCAGCAATGGGGATGATGGAGATGTCAACAAGGAAAAAGGAAAGTAGGCTGACATGAGTGATCAGTTCACCTGGCAGGGAAAACGAATTTGTGTCACCGGCGGAGCCGGCTTTTTGGGTTCATACATTCTTGCGAAACTGGCCGCCCGCGGGGTGGATGAGAAGAACATTTTTGTACCCAAAATTGAGGATTACAACCTGGTCAACCTGCCGGATATCCAGCGCATGCTGGATGACGCAAAGCCTGATATGGTGATTCATCTGGCCGCACATGTGGGCGGGATTGGCGCCAATCGTGAAAAACCAGCCGAATTTTTCTATGACAATCTGATGATGGGTGTTCAATTGATCCACGAATCCTGGAAGCGCAACATCGAGAAATTCGTGGCGATCGGAACGATCTGCGCTTACCCCAAGTTCACACCGGTGCCGTTCAAAGAAGAAGAAATCTGGAACGGTTACCCCGAAGAAACCAACGCTCCCTACGGGCTGGCGAAGAAGATGCTGCTTGTGCAGTCACAGTCTTACCGGCAGCAGTACGGTTACAACTCCATCTTTCTTCTGCCGGTCAACCTGTACGGCCCGCGCGACAACTTCAACCCAGCTTCATCGCATGTCATCCCGGCCCTCATCAAAAAATTCCTCGAGGCCGTCGAACAGGGTGACCCAGAAGTGGTGGTGTGGGGGGATGGATCTCCGACGCGTGAATTCATCTATGCGGATGACGCCGCCGAAGGGATTTTACTGGCTGCGGAACGTTACAATGGCTCGGAACCGGTCAACATTGGCTCGGGATTTGAGATTTCAATCAAAGATCTGGCGGAATTAATCGGACGCCTGACCGGCTTTACCGGCAAACTGGTATGGGATACCAGCAAGCCTAACGGTCAACCGCGCCGGCGGCTGGATACGGAACGGGCAGCCGAGTTTTTCGGCTTCCGCGCGAAAGTAACCTTTGAGGAAGGGCTGAAACAGACCATCGACTGGTACCGGGCAAACCGGAAGACTGCGTAAGCAGGCAGGTCGGTCCTTTTTGGCAAACGGATACAATATATGACGGCGATAGACCAGGACCAAATTCAAACAACTCACCCGGAGATCCCGCTGACGATCCTGCGCCCGGCCAAAGGCTGGTCGGTGATCAACTTCCGCGATCTGTGGTTGTACCGCGAACTGATCTTCTTTATGACCTGGCGCGATCTGAAGGTGCGCTACAAGCAAACCCTCCTGGGCGTTAGTTGGGCTGTGCTCAAACCTTTCATGACCATGGTGGTATTCAGTATCTTCTTTGGCAAGCTGGCTTCCATGCCATCGGATGGGGTACCGTACCCGATCTTCTCATACACCGGGCTGCTGGCCTGGGAGTTATTCTCCAACGCGTTATCGGTGGCCAGCCGCTCGCTGGTGACCAACGCGCACATGATCACCAAAATTTACTTCCCGCGTATCATCCTTCCGCTTTCATCTGTTCTGGCAGGCGTGGTGGATTTTTTCATTGCATTTATCATTTTGATCGGGATGATGATCTTTTACAAAATCACGCCCACCGTCAATGTGTGGACGCTGCCATTTTTCCTGCTGCTGACGCTGATCACCGCGTTGGGGGTGGGGTTGTGGCTGGCCGCCTTGAATGTGTTGTATCGTGATGTGAACTACATCACCCCGTTTCTAACCCAGTTCTGGCTGTTTCTCACACCCATTGTGTACCCGGCCAGCCTGCTTTCACCAAAATGGCAGATTGTGTATGCTCTCAATCCCATGGTGGGTGTGGTGGAGGCATTCCGCTGGGCGCTGCTGGGCGGCGGGCGGGAAGCCCCGGGCCTCACGCTGATCATTTCATCTACCGTGGCCATTATTTTGTTAATCACCGGTCTGTTGT